>NZ_JBEIAB010000008.1:0-203444 GCF_040240345.1 Brenneria sp. g21c3
GGCAAAGAAGCAAGCTTCTTCCCGCTGCCGCTCGACTTGCATGTGTTAGGCCTGCCGCCAGCGTTCAATCTGAGCCATGATCAAACTCTTCAATTTAAGATTTGTTTGATTCGCTAAGTTAATAGCTGTGCTCAAAGAATTAGTAACTGTTCATTCGTAATGAATTTACTGCTAGTCACTCTTCAAGACTTTTTTATATCGTCAGCCGATAGGTCTTGTGAGTGCCCACACAGATTGTCTGATTAAATTGTTAAAGAGCAGTGCCACGTTATCCCGTGGCGCGGGCCGCATATATTATGCAATTCCGCTGTGAAGTCAAGTGATTATTGCCTGGCTTCTTACTGTCGTTACAACCGCGTAATCGCCGTTGCCGTGTCAGTGGGAGCGCATTATAGGGACTTCTGCGCAGGCCGCAACTGGTAATTTGCATAAAAATGATTGAGTGCGTTTTTTTTCGGCGATCCGCCGGGAAAGGCAGCGTTATGTGGTATTTTTAAGCGTTAAATAGCTCGAATTATGGGTAAAGGTCGCTATTTAACAGAGTTACGCACTATTAATTCCGGCGTCAGCATCAGAACATTCGGCTCAGTATCGGGATGTTTCAAACGATACAATAATGCATCGACCGCCAGTTCGCCGAGTTCATCTTTAGGCTGATGGATTGTGGTAAGAGGTGGGGACATAAAGCGGGCCAGTTCAATATCATCATAACCGATAACGGCCATATCCTGAGGTACAGAGAGTCCGACCTGATATAGCGCATGATAAACGCCAACCGCCATCGCATCATTACCGGCAAACACCGCGTCGGGTTTCTCTGCCAACGATAATAACCGCTGCATCGCCCGGTAACCGGTTTCAAACTCAAAATCACCGAAAATTTCATATCCATCAGGAATCGGTAACCCAGCCTGTTGCATCGCCTGACGATACCCTTCAAGGCGATTATAGGCGGTGGTTTTATCTTTAGGCCCGGCGATACAGGCTATTTTTCGATAGCCGCGGGAAATAAGGTAGTTCGTTGCAAGCTCACCACCCAGCAGGGAATTATCTTTAATAACGTCAATTCCGACATCAAACGGCGCCCAGTCCATCATGACCATAGGTATAGAAGGATAGCGGCTTATCATATCGGGCAAAGGACGATGGCTTTCGGTACACATCAGCAGCACGCCGTCGACTCGTTTTTGCAGCAATGTTTCCAGACTGCGGCTCATGCGATCGCTGTCACCCTCAGTATTACACAGGATCAGACTGTAGCCGCGTTCATAACAACTTCGTTCAACGCCACGAACCACCTCGGCGTAAAAAGGGTTGCTGCTGGCCGTCAGCAGCATGCCGATCGTTTGAGTCTGGTTTATTTTGAGGCTTCTGGCCAACGCCGAAGGCGCATAGTTAAGCTGTTCCACGGCCGCCATCACTTTGTCGCGAACCGCATCGCTGACGAAGCGATCATTGTTGATGACGTGGGACACCGTAGAAGTGGAAACACCCGCTAAGCGGGCGACGTCTTTCATGGTTGTCAAAACTCACCCCTGCGCTTGCAAGAAAGCATCAATCTCTTCACGCCACGGGACGGAAGGCTGAGCGCCGGGACGAGTCACGGCGATTGCGGCGGCGGCATGCGCGAATTTAATCGCTGCCGGCATCGGCTGCCCTTCCAGCAACGCCGTCGCCAGCGCGCCATTGAACGTATCTCCCGCGGCGATCGTATCCACCGCCTGAACCGGATAGCCGGGAATACGTCGCCCCTCGCCCTTGTCACTCAACCACACGCCACGACGGCCTAATGTAATCAACACGGTTGCAATGCCTTTATCATGCAATACCTGAGCAGCGCGGGCAGCATCCTCTTCCGTGCTGACGCTAACGCCCGTCAGGCGTTGAGCTTCCGTTTCATTCGGCGTAATGATATCGACCAGAGACAGCAATTCATCGGGCAGTTCACAGGCCGGCGCGGGATTAAGAATAACCAGGGTATCATTTTCATGCGCGACTCTGGCGGCCATCGTCACGGTTGCCAACGGCGACTCCAACTGCATAAGCAAGGCGGAAGCATCAATGATTTTTTGCTGATGGCGGCGGAGGTAATCGGGCGTAACGGCCGCGTTCGCGCCGGCGTTTACCGCGATCATATTCTCGGCCTCGTCATTAACAAAAATTAAGGCCACGCCGGTCGTTTGATCGGGAACCGCCTCAACCGCCGCGACATCGATACGGTCTTCGCTTAACTGCCGACGAATTCTGGCGCCGATATCGTCATCGCCAAGGCAGGCGATAAAAGAAATATCCGCGCCGCTACGGCCGGCCGCCACCGCCTGATTCGCCCCTTTACCGCCAAACGCGACGCGATATTGCTTACCGATCACCGTTTCCCCGGGAGAAGGGAATTGCGCCAGATTAAGAATATGATCAGCATTTATACTGCCCAGAACCACCAGCTTACCCGTTTTCATCATGCTGAATCCCGATATGTTTATCATGCGCCGTCGTTAATTCGGCGGCGCTCGCCCCGCAGTTATTTACTTCGATTCTTTTGTTACCAGCGTCAGATCAACCGGAATAACGGCCTGTACTTTTTCGCCTTTCAGCGTTTTATCCGCGGTTTCAACGCCAATCACCCCAATCTGCTCAGGACGTTGCGCAACCGTTGCCGCCAGTTTGCCGGACTCAACGGCTTTCACGCCGTCCTCGGTGCCGTCAAATCCGACCACCAGCACATCGGTTTTACCTGCGGTTTGCAGCGCCCGCAGCGCGCCGAGCGCCATTTCGTCATTCTGAGCAAACACCGCCTGCACATTGGGATGCGCCGTCAACAGGTTCTGCATAACGTTCAACCCCTTAGTGCGATCGAAGTCGGCCGGCTGACTGGCCAGAACGGCGAATTTATTATTTTCGGCCGATTGCATAAAGCCCGCGCCGCGCTCACGCGCCGCGGAGGTGCCGGCAATCCCTTCCAACTGAATGATTTTGGCGCCTTCACCCACTTTTTTCGCAATAAAATCGCCCGCGCTCTTACCGCCAAAGGCGTTATCGGACGCGACGTGACTGACGACCTCGCCGCTGTTGGCCACGCGATCGAGCGTAATGACCGGAATTTTCGCCTGATTGGCCAGTTTAATCGCATTACCTACCGCATCGGAATCCGTCGGATTAATCAATAACACCTTGGCGCCGCGCACCGTCAGATCCTGAACATTAGCCAGCTCTTTCGCCGGATTATTCTGGGAATCCAGCACCACCAGTTGATATCCCAGTTTATCGGCCTCTTTTTGCGCTCCGTCTTTCATTGACACAAAGAACGGATTATTCAATGTCGATACCACCAGAGCAATCGTATCTTTGGCTAATGCATTCGTACTGACCGCCGCACTCAGCGCAACGGCAGAAACCAGAGTCGCCAGTTTTTTCATATTCATAGCTCAATTCCTGTGTGAATAAGGGTTATTTACCGCTTTTGTTATCTACCAAAACCGCCAGTAAAATGACGACAGCCTTGACGATCATCTGGTAGTAAGAGGAAACGCCTAATAAATTCAGTCCGTTGTTAAGAAATCCGAGGATCAGCGCGCCAATCAGCGTGCCGACGATCCGACCTTTACCTCCGGCCAGGCTCGTTCCGCCCAGCACTACCGCGGCGATGGCGTCCAGTTCATAGCCCGTTCCGGCGGTAGGCTGAGCCGACGATAAACGCGCCACTTCGATAATTCCCGCCAGGGCGGACAGCAGCCCGCACAGGGAATAGACGATGATTTTGATTTTATCCACGCTGATGCCCGACAGCCGGGTAGCGGCCTCATTGCCGCCAAGCGCATAGATGTAACGGCCTAACCGGGTGTGATGCAGCATGTACCAGGCCGCGGCAAAAACGATGGCCATAATCCAGATCGGCGTGGGGATACCTAACGGGCGGCCAATGCCAAACCAGCCAAAGGTATCGGCGGCCTCGGAAAAACCGGTATTGATCGGGCTGCCGTTGGTATAAACCATGGTGACGCCGCGCAGCAGCAGCATCATCACCAGCGTGGCGATGAACGCCTGAACCTTTCCTTTCGATACGATGACGCCCGTGCCGGCGCCGATCGCCGCACCTAACGCCAGCGCCCCGACGACCGCGAACAGCGCATTAACCTCAAGACCGACAATCGACGCGGCGACCGCGCCGGTCAACGCCAGTAAAGAGCCGACGGAAAGATCGATGCCTGAGGTGAGAATAACCAGCGTCATTCCCACCGCCATAATGGCATTCACCGAGGTTTGCTGGAGAATATTGAACAAATTGTTCAGGGTGAAAAAATTAGGGCTCATGGCGGAAACCACGGCAATAAGGATCAGCAAAGCAATCAGCGATTTTTGCTCTAACAGCCACTCTTTGCTGAACCAGCGTTTTGCCGTGATGGATTGGGTACTCATATCTGACTTACTCCTGCTCTACGCCGTATCGCTTACCAACGGCCGCGGCCATCAGCGCTTCCTGGGTTGCCTGCTCTGTCGAAAACTCGCCGCTTAAACGACCTTCATGCATGACAATAACGCGGTCGCTCATCCCCAATACTTCGGGCATTTCGGACGACACCAAAATGATGCTCAGTCCTTCTTGTTTGAACTGATTGATTAATTGATAGATCTCTTTCTTCGCCCCCACATCGACCCCGCGCGTCGGCTCATCCAGGATCAACACATTCGGACGAGTCATTAAACCGCGAGCGATGGCGACTTTTTGCTGATTGCCGCCGGACAGCAGCCCGATAGGCTGCTCCATTGACGGCGTTTTAATATTGAATAAACGGATAAAATCGCTGACGGCCAGTTGCTCTTCGGGATGTTTGATTTGTCCGCCGCGACGACTGAAATAACGCAACGCGGTTAACGACATGTTCTCTTTAACCGACATGCCTAATATCAGCCCGTCACGTTTTCGGTCTTCGGAAATATAAACAATGCCGTTCGCCAGGCCATCCTGCGGCGTACGGGCCGCCACTTCCCGGCCATCCAGCTCTACATAGCCGCCGGTGCGCGGCAGCGCGCCATAGAGAAGCTTCATTAATTCGGTGCGCCCGGCGCCCATTAAGCCCGCCACGCCAAGAATTTCGCCTTTGCGCACGCTAAAGCTGACATCATCGACGCCCGGCCCGGAAAGGTTTTTCACCAGCAGGCGAACCGCTCCCGGCGCCTGATTCAGTCGAGGGTATTGTTCTTCAAGCTTGCGTCCCACCATCATTTCGATGAGCCGTTCTTCCTGCAACTCGCCGACCGGACGTTCACCGATAAACTGACCGTCGCGGAATACGGTGACGTCGTCGCATATTTCGAAAATTTCTTTCAGACGATGGGAAATATAAACAATGCCGCGCCCCTGAGCCTGTAGCTCTTTAATTACGCTGAATAACGACGCGGTTTCGGTATCGGTCAGGGCATCGGTAGGCTCATCCATAATGATGACTTTCGATTCAAAGCTCAGCACCTTGGCGATCTCCACCATTTGCTGATCGCCAATGGACAGGTCGCCCACGGCGCGTCGACTGTCGTAACGCAGATTCAGGCGTTTGAGAAGTTTATCCGCTTCCTGGTACATCTTTTTCCAGTCAATGCGGCCAAAGCGGTTGGTAAATTCACGGCCGAGGAAAATGTTTTCCGCGATAGTAAGCTGAGGAATCAGGTTAAGCTCCTGATGAATAATGCCGATCCCGGCTTCCTGCGAAGACCTGGGGCCGTTGAAGTCCACTTCCTTTCCCAGAAAATGTACGCTGCCGGCATCTTTGCTGTAGATGCCGGTCAGCACTTTCATCATGGTGGACTTGCCGGCGCCATTTTCCCCCACCAGCGCCATCACCTTCCCCGGATAGACGTTTAATGCCGCGCCGGAAAGCGCCTTAACGCCGGGAAACGATTTGTTAATGCCTTGAAGTTGCAATAAAGGTTGCATTGAAGCCTCAGAACGTTACGCCGGCGCAAAGGATGACATTGGCATAGGGGGAACATTCCCCGCTGCGAATGACGGCCCGACTTTTTCCGCTTTGGATTTTAAAATCTTCATGGCTGACATAATGCAATTCAATTAAGTTTCCCTGGTGTCGCTCAAGTTGTTTTAACTGTTCAAGTAACGCGTTGTGGAGTCGCGGATTTTTTTCGACTATCTCTTTTGCAAGAATCGCGGCCTCAACCTGCATCTCGCTGGTGACGACCGCCACGACCTGCAAAAACGCGGGAACGTTGTGCGTCAACGCCAGATCGACACGAACTGTCGTATCAGGAATCGGCAAGCCCGCATCACAAATAACAACCCGATCGGTATGTCCCAAACGGGAAATCACGGAAGAAATATCAGCATTCAGCAATACGGCTTTTTTCATTTTTCACTCCACAGCGAAACGTTTCGCTGATGGTTATTTTAGGAAGAGAGCCTCAAGGAAGGCAAAGAGGAAATAACAAAAATGTGATCGTTATCGAAACGTTTCGTTAGCGGAATGGTAAAACGGCGAATGGCGGAGGGTTACATCAAATGAAAAGGCTTGGCTAAATATCACGGAAAACTGGGGATAAGGGAGCCCATCCCCAGTCTTCCGATCCTTAAACGATGGGCATCAGCGTTCGCTTACTGAATTTTCTTTACCTGTTTGACATCCAGCTCGGCCGAATTGAAGCCCTTATCGAGCTCGCCTTGCAGTTCAACCTTGTCCTGCGGCGTGATGGTTTGTCCGTTCCAGTATTTATCATCGATTTCAACCGTGATGGTGCCGGTATCATCGCGGAACAGATAATCCTCATCGCCGACGCGCTGCTCGATGTTGCCTCGCAACGTCACCCAGCTGTCGTCTTTCAGATCTTTCGCTTTCGCGACCGTGGTTACACTGCCGTTAGGGCCTGAAAACCCGCCCTGGGCAGGCTGATGTTGCGCCGTTTTAGCATTCGGATCCAGAAATCCGCCGCCGCTTTGGGCGGCGAAAACCGGCGCGGAACATAACGCAGCGATAGCGAATACAGCGGCTGTCTTTTTCATAGTATCGTTTCCTCATTTCTCGCTTGTCGTCGTGCAGTAAAACTGCGCGTTGTTTGTCTGACGCGACGAGTAAAACAAAATGTTCTTAACAGAATCTTAAGGATAGTTCAGTTTCTCTTATATTTATCAATCCTGTGGATCGCCGCCCGTTTATGGCTTTTTCGGTTGTCAATCCGGCGCGTTAAACCGTATAACATCACCCTATGCAAATAGGGTGGGCGGTGATGAGAATACTGTTGATAGAAGACGATCGTCTGATTGGCGACGGCATCAAGGCCGGACTGATTAAGCTGGGCTTTAGCGTCGACTGGTTTATGCAGGGCAACGCCGGGCGGAGCGCGCTGCAAGCCGCGCCCTATGACGCGGTGATCCTTGATTTGAGTCTGCCGGAAATAGACGGGCTGGATATCCTGCGCCAGTGGCGTCAGTCCGGACACGATGAGCCGGTATTGATCCTCACCGCGCGGGACGCGCTGGAACAGCGCGTTACCGGCCTGCAATCGGGCGCCGACGACTATCTGTGCAAGCCTTTTGCCCTGGCGGAGGTCGCCGCGCGCTTGCAGGCGTTAATCCGCCGCCGGCACGGTCAATTACAGCCCACGCTGACCCACGGCGCGGTATCCCTTGAACCGGGTTCCCGCACCGTTACCTGCAATAATCAACCGGTGGCGCTTAAATCCCGCGAGCTGGCGCTGCTTGAGCTGTTCTTAATGAATCCCCAACGGGTGCTGACTCGTTCGCAGTTGGAAGAAAAGCTCTACGGATGGGACGACGACGTTTCCAGCAACGCCGTGGAAGTGCATATTCATCACCTGCGCAAAAAACTGGGCGGCGAATTTATCCGCACGGTACACGGCGTCGGCTATATTCTGGGGGCGGCGCCATGACGCGCCTTAGCCTGCGTTTACGCCTGATCGCCGGTTTTGTCCTGCTGACGCTGCTTTGCTGGGGCGCCGCCGGGATCCTGTCGTGGCATCAAACCCGCGAGCATATCAACGAGCTGTTCGATACCCAGCAGATGCTGTTCGCCAAGCGGCTGGCTACCATGCATCCGGATGAAATCGTGGTGGATTCTCCCGCCCTGCCGAAAACCAAGAGTCTGGCGCGCGAAAGGCGCGGGGAACAGGAGGACGACGCGCTGGCTTTCGCCATTTTTACCCGCGACGGGCGAATGGCGCTGAATGACGGCGAGAACGGCAAAGATTTTATCTTCGACTACACGCAAAACGGCTTCACCAACGGCAAGCTGCGCGATGATAACGACCGCTGGCGCATGGTATGGCTGGCGACGGCGGATAATCGTTATGTGGTGGTGGTGGGCCAGGAGTGGGAGTACCGTCAGGATATGGCGCTGGGGCTCGTCAAGACCAACCTCCTGCCCTGGCTGTTTGCCCTGCCGGTTATGCTGCTGTTGATGTTCTGGCTGGTTTCCCGCGAACTGTCGCCGCTAAAACGCATCGCCACGCAGCTTCGCCGGCGTCCGCCGGAAGACGACGCCCCGCTGGATACCCATGCCGTTCCGCAGGAAGTGCGCCCGCTGGTGGACGAGCTTAACAGCCTGTTCGTGCGCATCGGCGAGATGCTGCTGCGCGAGCGCCGCTTTACCTCGGACGCGGCGCATGAATTACGCAGCCCGCTGGCCGCGCTGAAGGTGCAGACTGAATTGGCGCAGTTGGCGCACGATGACGAACCCGTGCGCCGCCATGCGCTGAATAATCTGGACGAGGGGATCGATCGCGCCACGCGGCTGGTGGAGCAACTGTTAACGCTGTCGCGGCTTGACTCGGAATCATTCGCCGACGGGCAGCAGCCGGTGGAACTCCAGGCGCTGCTGCAGCAAATGGTTATCGACCATTATCATAAAGCGCAGGCGGCGGGCATTGAACTGAAGCTGGAGGTGCCGAAAGATCCCATCGTCCGCCAGGGTCACCCGCTGCTGTTGACGCTGCTGATTCGCAATCTGCTCGATAACGCCATTCGCTACAGCCACCAGGGCGGAACGGTAACGCTGACGCTCACGGCGCGGTGTATTCAGGTGACCGATGAGGGACCGGGCATCGACGACGCGGTATTGGCGCGGGTCGGCGAGCGCTTTTTTCGCCCTCCGGGACAGGAGAAGTCCGGCAGCGGGTTGGGATTATCCATTGTAAAAAATATCGCCCGTCTGCATGGCATGCAGGTTCATCTGATCAACCGCCCGCAAGGCGGCCTGACGGCGTCGGTGAGCTGGTAAAAGCCGGGCAACACGGGGATGGACGTTCCCGCCCCCGTTTTCCCGACATCGCCGCAATGAATCAGGCTAAATTTCCACCTGAATACCCAGTTCAATCAGCCGGTTAGGCGGAATTTCGAATTGATCGGCCGCTCGCAGCGCATTACGGCTAAGCATCATAAACAGCTTGCCGCGTAATCGCAGATACCAGTGACGTTTCCCCATCGTCAGCGACTCGTTGGACATAAAAAATGAGGTTTCCAGCATTTCGCAGGTTAATCCATCCAGCCAACAGCGATGAAACACCTCTTCCACGTTCGGCGTTTCGCGCCAGCCATAGTTGGCGACAACGCGCCAGAATGTCGGCGAAAGCTGCTCCACCGCAACCCGACGCGCATTCAGCACATAAGGCGCATCTTCGGTTTTCATGGTCAGCAGTACCACCCGCTCATGCAATATCTTGTTATGTTTAAGATTATGCAGCAACGCAAACGGAATGACGTGCGTGGCGCGCGACAGATAAACCGCGGTACCCGGCACTTTCAACGGGGGACTTTTCTCCAGCGAAGCGATCATGGCATCCAGTGAATTGCCATGTTCATTCAGGCGACGCAATAGTCTGAAACGCTCGCTTTTCCAGGTCGTCATGATGATGAACATCACCATCCCCAGCGTCAGCGGCAGCCAGCCGCCGGAGAAAATTTTCATCACGTTGGCCAAAAACATCGGTACATCAATAAGCAGTAATCCAATCAGCAATACCCATACCAGATAGCGATGCCAGTGCCAGTTATGTATTGCCACGGTGCAGGACAGGATACTGGTCAGCACCATGGTGCCGGTTACCGCGATGCCATACGCCGCCGCCAGATTGCTCGAATGCTCGAAGCTGATAATCACGATCACGACGGCAACGTATAACAGCCAGTTAATCGCCGGGATATAAATCTGTCCGGACTCCATGTCGGAAGTATGAACAATGCGCATGGGCGGAAGATACCCCAGGCGCACCGCCTGACGAGTCAGTGAAAATACGCCTGAAATGACCGCCTGAGAGGCGATAATCGTCGCCAGGGTCGCCAGAACCAATAAGGGAATCAAGGCCCAGTTGGGCGCCAACAGAAAGAAGGGGTTTTTTATCGCTTCCGGGTTTTTAAGCAATAAGGCGCCCTGACCGAAATAATTCAGCACCAGCGAGGGAAGGACAACGGTAAACCAGGCCAGACGGATGGGGAATTTACCGAAATGCCCCATGTCCGCATAGAGCGCCTCTACGCCGGTAATGGCCAACACCACCGCCCCCAGTGCAAAAAACGCCACCATTTTATATTCAATAAAGAAGTGAATGGCCCACAGGGGGTTCAGCGCATGCAATACCTGCGGGTTATCCATGATGCTGCGTACGCCCAAAACCGCCAGCGTAAGAAACCAGATCATCATTACCGGCGCAAACAGCTTGCCGACGCTGCCGGTGCCATGCTTTTGAATAATAAAAAGCAAAGTCAGAACAACGATGGATACCGGAACGATATAGTGTTCCATCGACGGCGCGGCGATCTCGATCCCTTCTATTGCGGACATCACCGATATTGCCGGGGTGATCACCACCTCGCCGTAGAAGAAACTGCCGCCAATCAGTCCCATAATCACCAGCACCGAGGTGATTCGATAGGAGGTGTTTCGCCCGGCCAGCGACATCAGGGTGAGTATCCCGCCTTCGCCGGCATTATCGGCTCGCATGACATAGGTCAGATACTTGAGGGAAACAACAATGATCAACAACCAAAATATCAAGGAAAGAAAGCCAAAGACGGCGTCCGGTTCAACACCAAAACCAAACTGCCCGGATAAGCACTCCCTGAGCGTATAAAGAGGACTGGTCCCGATATCGCCATAAACCACCCCTATCGCAGCCAGCGTAACCGCCGGCAGCGAACGTTTATGTTCTGAGCTCATAAAACTTATCTTCTTTTATCAATCCGTTAGCGAATACAGTTTTGCTGCATCAGGCTCGCCCAAAAACGCACAGTATGCACAAATAGCAGCAAAATCCCATTTTTATATTGTTTAAGAAACATCCTGAAAAAGGTCGTTTATTGATTAACCAGCCCAGAGGTGTCAATAATCAGTCTCTTTCCGCTAACAAAATTCTGTGATCTTCCGTTTATTATTAGTATTGTTTTTACGCCAACAAAACCTCGGGAACAATCGATTAATTATGGTTCAATCCGCCACTTTGGCTGAAAGAATTTCACGCCTCAGCAACGCGCTAGAGCATGGCCTGTATGAACGGCAACATGCCATTCGCCTGTGCCTGCTGGCCGCGCTCAGCGGAGAAAGCGTTTTTTTGCTGGGGCCGCCGGGCATCGCCAAAAGCATGATCGCCCGGCGTCTAAAATTCGCCTTTCGCCATGCGAATGCGTTTGAATACCTGATGACGCGTTTTTCCACGCCCGAAGAAGTGTTCGGCCCCTTGTCTATTCAGGCATTGAAAGATGAAGGCCGTTACCAGCGATTAACCGAGGGATACCTGCCGGAAGCAGAGATTGTCTTTCTGGATGAGATCTGGAAAGCGGGTCCCGCCATCTTGAACACCTTGCTGACCGCCATTAACGAGCGTCGTTTCCGTAACGGCAATAGCGAAGACCCGATACCAATGCGTCTGTTGGTTACCGCGTCCAATGAATTACCCGAAGCTGACGGCAGTCTGGAAGCCTTATATGACAGGATGCTTATTCGCCTGTGGCTGGATCGCGTCCAGGAGAAACATAATTTCCGCGCCCTGTTGGTGAATAACGGCGGCGCGCATGAAAACCCGGTCAGCCAATCCGTAAGCGTCACGGATGAAGAATACCAGCAGTGGCAGAAGGAAATTGACCATGTCGCCTTGCCGGAAAACTGCTTTGAACTGATTTATCAATTACGCCAGAAGCTTGATGCCACGGAGCAGGCGCCTTATATCTCTGACCGACGCTGGAAAAAAGCGCTGCGTTTACTCCAGGCCTGCGCGTTTTTCAGCGGTCGGGAAAGCATCGCCCCGGTTGATATTATCCTGCTGAAAGATTGCCTTTGGCACGACAGGGACTCCCTGGTATTGATCGCGCAGCAGCTCGAACAGGTGGTGACCGAGCAAGCCTATCAACAGAAAAGCCTGCTATTTCGTTTACAGCAGCTAAACATGAAACGTCAGCAATATCAGATGCGGCAAAGTGAATTACAGGCGCTGACGCTGGAAAAACACGGTCATATACTGGGCCGGAAATTCCACTACTCTTTGCCGGAAACGCTGACGACGGATGCGATCAGTCTGGTTTTGCAGCGGCCGTTAGTGCTCAACGACATTGACGTCACGCATCTGGTTATTGATAAAAACGCCCTGCAAAGCTGGTTGCAAAAAGGGGGAGAAATACGCGGAAAACTGAACGGCATCGGTTTTACCCGACATCTGGATCTGGTGGTGGACGATCGTTGCCATCTGACCATCCGCGATATCAGTCTGCAATCGTCCATCCTTTCGCTGCCGGAAAAACGCGACAGCGCCTTACCGGCCGAAATCGTTGATGAATATGACAATCTGACGATTCAATTACGCGAACAACGGCGTTTATTTAACCAGCATCAGCCTTGCCTGTTCGTACCCGCGGAGTGGCTGGCGAAAATCGAAGCCAGTTTGCAGCATGTTGCCGAACAAATTCAGCAATCAGTGCAGGACTAAACGCCGATGATCACGCTGGAATCACTGGAGATACTGCTGGCGATAGACGAAAACGAGCTATTGGACGATATGATAGTGACGCTTTTGGCTACCCCGCAGTTGGCGGTTTTTTTTGAAAAATCCCCCAGTCTGAAATCCGCGCTGCTTAACGATATTCCCAACTGGAAAGAAACCTTGAAGCAGCGCCTGCGCACGACCCAGGCGCCGCCGGAACTGGAAACGGAATTCAACTGCTTTCAACGCGCCCAGGCGGCGGATGATCAGGCGTTTCAGACGCGTCTGCCGCGGATCATGGAGATGCTGAGCACCGTTGAATCGCCGTTTCTGACGCAGGCCGATCGGCTGATACACCAACCAGAACTCTCGCCGGGACAAAAAATCAGTCGCGGATTACATACGCTGTTTCTGCAACGCTGGCGGCTGAGCCTGACGCTGCAAACCGTTTCCCTCCACCACCAGATTATGGAGCAGGAGCGGGAGATCCTGCTGGATGAACTACAGCAACGACTGACGCTGAGCGGTAAACTGGAACCCGTCCTGGCGGAGAATGAACATGCGGCAGGACGCTTATGGGATCTCAGCGCCGGGCGGCTGATCCGCACCGATCGGCAAATCCTGCTGGATTTTGCCGCATTTCTGCAACGCCAACCCACATTACAACGTCTGGCCGAACGGTTGGGGCGCAGTCGGGAGACGAAATCGATACTGAGTCAGGATGCGCCAAAGGAAACGTTCAGGGTGATGATCCGCGAACCGGAAACCGTGCCGGAGCAAGTCAGCGGCATACACCAAAGCGACGATATCCTGCGCCTGTTGCCGGTGGAAATGGCGTCAATGAACATCGTTGAACTGGAATACGAGTTCTATCGCCGGCTACTGGAACATCGTCTGTTAACCTACCGCTTGCAGGGCGATAGCTGGCGCGAAAAGCTCAGCGAGCGACCGGTTATTCATCAACAAAACGAGCAACAACCGCGCGGGCCGTTTATTGTTTGCGTGGATACTTCCGGCTCCATGGGCGGGTTTAACGAACGCTGCGCGAAGGCCTTCTGTTTGGCGCTACTGCGCGTCGCGCTGGCTGACGGACGTCGTTGCTACATCATGCTGTTTTCAACCGGTATTGTGCAATATGAGCTGACCGGCGAAAACGGACTCGAACAGGCGGTTCGCTTCCTGAGCCAGACCTTTCGCGGCGGCACCGATTTAAGCGCCTGTTTATCCACGCTGTTGCGCAAGATGGAGGACAAGCAGTGGCGCGATGCCGATGCGGTGGTGATTTCAGACTTCATTGCTCAGCGTCTGCCCGATGAGGTGATCAATAAAGTAAAACTTCGCCAGCGGCTGCTACAGCACCGCTTTCATGCCGTTGCGATGTCCGATCACGGCAAACCCGGCATTATGCGCATTTTCGACCACATCTGGCGTTTTGATACCGGGTTAAAAAGCCGCTTAATACGACGCTGGCGGCGCGGATAACCGTTTCCTTCCCATACCAGGCTGAAAGATGGCGGGGATGGCTGATTCAGCGTATAAATAAAGCGTATCCTTGATTGAAATTCTTCTATATAAATGACCTTTTCAAGGTTAATCCATTACTTTAAAACGATATTAAATGAAAATTTCTGGAGAAAACGTGTCGGACACCTATCAGATCGACAATCTCGATCGCGGCATACTCTCAGCGTTAATGGACAATGCCCGAACGCCTTATGCCGAACTGGCGAAACAGTTTTCCGTCAGTCCGGGGACAATCCACGTCCGGGTGGAAAAAATGAAACAGGCGGGGATCATCAAGGGTACGCGACTGGATATCAGCCCGAAACAGCTGGGCTATGACGTTTGCTGTTTTATCGGCATCATTTTGAAAAGCGCGAAAGACTACCCATCGGCGTTGGAAAGGCTGAATAACCTGGAAGAAGTGGTGGAAGCTTATTACACCACGGGTCATTACAGCGTTTTTATTAAAGTCATGTGTCGTGATATCGACGCCCTGCAACATGTACTTATCAACAAGATCCAAACAATTGATGAAATACAATCCACTGAGACGCTGATCTCCCTGCAAAACCCCATCATGCGGACGATCGCGCCTTAACGCCCTTTTTCTATACCCCTATTATCCACAGGTAGATCCCAGCCAGATCACAGCGTACAATGTCCCGTCTTTTATCAGATGGGATCCGGTATGGCAGACATTACGCTAATCAGCGGCAGTACTTTGGGCAGCGCCGAATATGTGGCGGAACATTTAGCTGAATGCCTGGAAAAGGATGATTTCTCGAGCGAAATACTGCATGGCCCACAGCTGGATGAGCTGCCGGATAGCGGATTATGGCTGGTGGTGACCTCAACCCATGGCGCAGGCGAACTCCCGGACAATCTGCAACCTTTATTTGAGCAGTTGGAGCAGCGTAAACCCGATCTCTCCCAGGTGAGTTTCGGCGCAATCGGCATCGGCAGTAAAGAGTACGATACGTTTTGCGGCGCGATCCTGACCGCGGATCGAATTCTTACCCAACTCGGCGCTAAAAGGATCGGCGATATACTGCGGATCGACATCACTCAGCATGAGATTCCTGAGGATCCCGCCGAAGAATGGTTGGGATCCTGGGTTAATTTACTCAAATAAGGTGAAATAATCAGCAGTTGAATGTGGATAACTATGCTTATTTCAGGTGTAAAAGCGGTAGTTATCCCAATAACAACGGCTGATCGTTTTTTGTCCTGTGCATAACCGGCCATTAAGATCCCAGCTTATACGGTGCAGGATCACCGATCATTCACAGCTAATGATCTTCATTAATTCCTTGATCCTTAATGTGAATAATCACTTATCCACACGAATGGACGATCCTAATAAGAGATCTAATAAAGAGATCTTTAAATAAAAAGATCTTTCTTTAATTAGCGACGATCCAACGCGCTTGGTCGTTTGCTTAAAGTTGAGTAGAATCCACCTCCCCAGAGCTAGTAACGATCGTTCGCAACTATTCATTCGCAACAATGCGAGGAGCAGTACCATGTTTTATCCAGATCCTTTTGACGTCATCGTGATCGGCGGCGGTCATGCAGGTACCGAAGCGGCAATGGCTTCCGCCCGCATGGGACGACAAACCCTTCTGCTGACGCATAATATTGATACGCTGGGACAAATGTCTTGTAATCCGGCGGTCGGCGGTATTGGGAAAGGCCATCTGGTTAAAGAGATCGATGCCATGGGCGGCTTGATGGCGCGCGCCGTCGATCAGGCCGGTATTCAGTTTAGGATACTAAACATCAGTAAAGGTCCCGCCGTGCGCGCCACACGCGCTCAGGCGGATCGCGTTCTTTACCGTCAGGCGATCCGCACGGCGCTGGAGAACCAACCTAACCTGATGATCTTTCAGCAGGCGGTGGACGATCTTATCGTTGAAAACGATCGCGTGGTCGGCGCGGTCACCCAGATGGGGTTGAAGTTCCGCGCCAAAGCCGTCGTCCTGACCGTCGGCACTTTCCTTGACGGCAAGATTCATATCGGGCTGGATAATTACAGCGGCGGACGCGCCGGCGATCCGCCGTCCATTCCGCTGGCTCGGCGTTTGCGTGAATTGCCTCTGCGGGTTAATCGCCTGAAAACCGGCACGCCGCCGCGCATTGACGCCAGAACCATTGATTTCAGCGTACTGCAACAGCAACACGGCGACGATCCCATGCCGGTGTTTTCATTCCTGGGGCAGGCAAGCCAGCATCCGGCGCAGATGCCTTGTTATATCACCCATACCAATGAAAAAACTCATGAGGTGATCCGCAATAATCTGGATCGCAGCCCGATGTATGCCGGGATCATTGAAGGGATCGGCCCGCGTTACTGTCCTTCCATCGAAGATAAAGTCATGCGTTTCGCCGATCGCAATTCTCACCAGATCTTTCTGGAGCCGGAAGGGTTGACCAGCAATGAGATCTATCCCAACGGAATTTCAACCAGCCTGCCGTTCGACGTGCAGTGGCAAATCGTCCGCTCCATGACCGGAATGGAAAATGCGCGCATTGTTCGCCCCGGCTATGCCATCGAGTATGATTTCTTCGATCCGCGTGATTTGAAAACCACGCTGGAGAACAAATTTATCCATGGGTTGTTCTTCGCGGGTCAGATTAACGGCACCACCGGTTATGAGGAAGCGGCGGCGCAGGGGATGCTGGCCGGCTTGAATGCCGCCCGTCTGGCGTTTGATCAGGAAGGATGGTCGCCACGCCGCGATCAGGCCTATCTGGGCGTGCTGGTGGACGACCTTTGTACGCTGGGAACCAAAGAACCCTACCGCATGTTCACTTCCCGCGCCGAATATCGCCTGATGTTGCGCGAAGATAATGCCGACCTGCGTTTAACCGAAATTGGCCGTGAACTGGGCATGGTGGACGATTATCGCTGGGCCCGCTTTAACGAGAAGCTGGAGCGCATTGAAAAAGAGCGTCAACGGTTACGTGATATCCGGATCCATCCGCAATCAGCGCAGCTGGAGCAGGTCAATGCGTTGCTGAAAACGCCGCTTTCACGCGAATCGAACGGCGAGGAACTGCTGCGTCGTCCCGAAGTGGACTATGAGATGCTCACCAAACTGCCGTTGTTCGCCCCGTCGTTGACGGACGAACAAGCGGCCGAACAGGTTGAAATCCAGGTTAAATACGAAGGCTATATCGCCCGTCAGCAGGACGAAATCGAGAAACAACTGCGTAACGAGAACACGCTGCTGCCTGCGGATCTGGATTATCGTCAGGTCAACGGTCTGTCCAATGAAGTGATCGCCAAACTTAACGATCACAAACCCGGTTCGATCGGTCAGGCGTCCCGTATTTCCGGTATTACGCCCGCCGCGATCTCTATTCTGCTGGTGTGGTTGAAAAAACAAGGTCTGCTGCGTCGCAGCGCTTGAGACTAGGTTATCTTCAGGACTGGCGATAAAAGGCTATCGCCCGCGTATGCTTTCCGCTGGCCGTTTGCGCTCCGTTACCCCGCGCGGCGGCCGGCCGCCATCACGTGAGCGTTGTCGCCAGTCTGCTATTCACATAAATAATTCCAGGATCTTATTGTGCATAACATACTCGATCATCTGCTGAACGCTGCCGGTATTGTGGTTTCTGATAAGCAAAAAGACTTATTAATACAGTATGTTGAGATGCTGAATAAGTGGAATAAGGCCTATAACCTGACCTCCGTGCGCGAGCCTGGGCAAATGCTTGTCAGGCACATTATGGACAGTATCGTGGTCGAGCCTCATTTGCAGGGGCAACGTTTTATTGATGTGGGAACCGGGCCAGGATTGCCGGGCATACCGTTGGCGATCGTGCGTCCCGGGGCGCATTTCACCCTGCTCGACAGCCTGGGAAAACGCATTCGCTTTTTACGTCAGGTGCAGCACGAATTACAGCTTGAAAATATTTCGCCGGTACAAAGCCGTGTCGAAGATTTTCCTGCCGATCCGCCCTTTGATGGTATAGTCAGCCGTGCATTCGCTTCTCTACAGGATATGGTCAAGTGGTGTCGCCATCTTCCCGCCAGACCGGACGGTCGTTTTTATGCTCTGAAAGGCGTGTTGCCTGAAGAAGAGCTTGCCGCTTTGCCGGCGGGTATCGCATTAGATCAGGTTATTCGTTTATCGGTGCCTGAATTGGAAGGCGAGCGTCATCTGATTGTACTTAAACAAAATTAATTTTGCGTTTTATCAAAGAATTCATAACTAATTATCCTGCTATCGGTTATTCACATACCTGGTTATGTTATGCGCGCTGTGATGATTAACGATCACCAATATTTCACATATGCCGGTTTTGTTTTTGAAAGATTTATTTTCATGCTTCATCGGTTCAGATGGAAAAGCCGCTGGTTGCAAAAAAACATGCCGATTTTTTTGTTAAATTAGTAAAAGAAAAATATCAAAAATGTCAACAAGTGGTTTGCGCGATGTGTATGGCCGGTTTTTTATAAACCTTTTTTTAACTAATTGAATTTAAAAAACATGAATAGCTTTCTTTGCTAAAGACAGCAAATGATGTTGTTCGCTATAAAATGTTAAAAAACGCTTTTATGTGAGGTTTATCACAGAATGGGCGCCTTTAGAAATTAATTGCAACACATCATCGTGCCTGTGGTTATTAGCGAAAATGAGGTTCTGGAAAGAAATTTAAATAATTGTTCACCTTTTCGCTACTTATCGATTGAATTCGCAGGTATGACCCGTATAATTTGCTCGTTTTTTGCTGCTTGACTCAGGCGTATAAAGGCAGTTTTATACGTCTTCAGCATGCCTCTGAAAGGTACGGAGAAAACAAACGTTATGTCTGTGTCCCTTTACAGTGGAAAAGCGGCTTTGAGGTTGCTGTTATTGCAGTCAGCCGCCTTTATCCTGTTGAGTCTGGCCTTTGCCGCTCACAGTGTTGAATTCGGGGTTTCCGCATTGGGCGGCGGGCTGGCGGCCTGGTTGCCAAACGTCTTGTTTGTGCTGTTTACCTTGCGTCATCAGTCAGCGAAACCGGCAGAGGGACGCGTTGCCTGGTCGTTTGCGATTGGTGAAGCGCTTAAAGTATTGATCACCATCGCTCTATTGGTGGTAGCGTTAGGGGTGTTCAAGGCGGCATTTTTCCCGCTTGGCCTGACTTATTTATCGGTGCTGGTTATGCAGATAGTGGCGCCGGCCATCGTTAACCGTTACCGTAATTAACAACAAAAAGGGTAAGAGACATCATGTCTGCATCAGGAGAAATCTCTACTCCCCAAGAGTATATCGGTCACCACCTGACACATTTGCAGGTGGGAACGGGGTTCTGGTCGATTAACATTGATTCGATGTTTTTCTCTATCGCTCTTGGGGTCCTCTTTCTGGTTGTCTTCCGCCAGGTTGCTAAAAAGGCGACCAGCGGCGTGCCAGGTAAATTGCAAACGGCCGTCGAGCTGATCATCGGCTTTGTCGATAGCAGCGTGCGCGATATGTACCATGGCAAAAGCAAGCTCATTGCTCCCCTGGCGCTGACCATTTTCGTCTGGGTATTCCTGATGAACCTGATGGATCTGCTGCCCATCGACTTTCTGCCGCAGGTGTGGGCCGCTATCTATGGCGCGCTTGGCCACGATCCGGCGCATGCCTATCTGCGCGTGGTGCCGTCTGCGGACGTGAATATCACCCTCTCGATGGCGCTCGGCGTTTTCATTCTTATCTTGTTCTACAGCATCAAAATGAAGGGTGTCGGCGGGTTTGTGAAAGAACTGACCATGCAGCCGTTTAATCATCCAGTCTTTATTCCTGTCAACCTGATTCTTGAAGGTGTCAGCCTGCTGTCTAAACCGGTTTCTCTTGGTTTACGACTGTTTGGCAACATGTATGCGGGTGAGTTGATCTTCATCCTGATTGCCGGCTTGCTGCCGTGGTGGTCACAATGGGTGTTGAATGTGCCTTGGGCCATTTTCCACATTTTGATCATTACGCTTCAGGCTTTTATTTTCATGGTTCTGACGGTTGTTTATCTCTCGATGGCATCTGAAGAGCATTGATTTTCTTACAACACAATAACGTTTTAACTGAAACAAACTGGAGACTGTCATGGAAAACCTGAGTGTGGATCTGCTGTACATGGCTGCCGCGTTGATGATGGGTTTGGCGGCTATCGGTGCTGCGATCGGTATCGGCATTCTGGGTGGTAAATTCTTGGAAGGTGCTGCACGTCAGCCTGACCTGATCCCGCTGCTGCGTACACAGTTCTTTATCGTTATGGGTCTGGTCGACGCCATCCCGATGATTGCTGTTGGTCTGGGGCTGTATGTGATGTTTGCGGTGGCCTAAGCAGAAAATGTGTTCTGCTGGGGTTGAGACATCAAATTTTTTAACTTTGAAAGAGGCATTGTGCTGTGAATATTAATGCAACAATCCTCGGCCAGGCCATTGCGTTCGTCCTGTTTGTCTGGTTCTGCATGAAGTATGTATGGCCGCCGATTATGGCAGCCATCGAGAAGCGTCAGAAAGAAATTGCTGACGGTCTGTCTTCTGCTGAACGTGCCAAGAAAGATTTGAGCCTGGCGCAGGCCAATGTGACGGATCAACTGAAAAAAGCCAAAGCGGAAGCCCAGGTCATCATTGAGCAGGCCAATAAACGGCGCGCTCAAATTCTGGACGAAGCCAAGGTTGAAGCGGAAGCTGAACGTAACAAAATTGTGGCGCAGGCGCAGGCTGAAATTGAAGCTGAACGTAAACGCGCTCGTGAAGAGTTGCGTAAGCAAGTCGCCATATTGGCTATTGCCGGTGCCGAGAAAATTATCGAACGTTCCGTGGATGAAGCTGCTAACAGCGACATCGTTGATAAACTGGTCGCTGAACTGTAAGGAGGGAGGGGCTGATGTCTGAATTTATCACGGTAGCTCGCCCCTACGCCAAAGCAGCTTTTGACTTTGCGGTTGAGAACCAGGCCGTAGATCGCTGGCAGAATATGTTGGCGTTTATGGCTGAAGTCGCGAGCAATGAAGAAATTTCCGAGCTGTTGTCCGGCGCTATCGCACCGACGGAGCTGGCGAAAACCTTCATTGCCGTTTGCGGCGATCAACTCGATGAAGCCGGTCAGAACCTGATTAAGGTCATGGCCGAGAACGGACGTTTACCGGTGCTTCCAGAAGTGCTGGAACAATTTATTCAACTGAGGGCGGAACAGGATTCGATAGTCGATGTCGATGTCGTTTCCGCCAATACGTTGAATGAGCAGCAGTTATCGAAGATCGCTGCTGCGATGGAACAACGTCTGTCACGCAAAGTGAAGCTGAATTGCAAAATTGATAAGTCTGTCATGGCCGGCGTGGTTATCCGCGCGGGCGACATGGTGATAGACGGCAGCATTCGTGGTCGTCTGGAACGTCTGGCAGACGTCTTGCAGTCTTAAGGGGACTGGAGCATGCAACTGAATTCCACCGAAATCAGCGAACTGATCAAGCAGCGCATTGCTCAGTTCAATGTAGTGAGCGAAGCTCACAATGAAGGTACTATTGTTTCCGTCAGCGACGGGATCATCCGTATTCACGGTCTTGCCGATGTCATGCAGGGAGAAATGATTTCTCTGCCGGGCAACCGTTATGCGATTGCACTGAACCTGGAGCGCGACTCCGTTGGTGCGGTGGTTATGGGTCCGTATGCGGATCTGGCCGAAGGCATGAAAGTAAAATGCACCGGCCGTATTCTTGAAGTTCCGGTCGGTCGCGGTTTGCTGGGGCGTGTTGTCAACACCCTGGGCGCGCCGATTGACGGCAAAGGTCCGCTGGATCACGATGGCTTCTCCGCTGTTGAAGCGATTGCGCCCGGCGTTATCGAGCGTCAATCCGTCGATCAACCGGTTCAGACCGGGTATAAATCCGTCGATGCGATGATCCCCATCGGCCGTGGTCAGCGTGAGTTGATCATCGGCGACCGCCAAACCGGTAAAACCGCGTTGGCGATCGACGCCATCATCAACCAGCGCGACTCCGGCATCAAGTGCGTCTATGTCGCTATCGGCCAGAAAGCCTCCACCATCTCCAACGTGGTGCGTAAACTGGAAGAGCACGGCGCGCTGGAAAACACCATTGTGGTGGTCGCTACCGCGTCGGAATCCGCCGCGCTGCAATATCTGGCGCCGTATGCCGGGTGCGCCATGGGTGAATACTTCCGTGACCGCGGCGAAGATGCGCTGATTATTTATGATGACCTGTCTAAACAGGCCGTTGCTTATCGTCAGATTTCTCTGCTGCTTCGCCGTCCGCCAGGTCGTGAAGCTTATCCGGGCGACGTTTTCTACCTCCACTCCCGTCTGCTGGAACGGGCCGCGCGCGTCAACGCCGAATATGTTGAGGCTCTCACCAAGGGTGAAGTTAAAGGCAAAACCGGTTCTCTGACCGCGCTGCCGATCATTGAAACCCAGGCGGGCGACGTTTCCGCGTTCGTTCCGACCAACGTAATTTCGATTACCGACGGTCAGATCTTCCTGGAGTCCAACCTGTTCAACGCCGGTATCCGTCCTGCGGTTAACCCGGGGATTTCCGTCTCCCGCGTCGGCGGCGCCGCACAGACCAAGATCATGAAAAAACTGTCCGGCGGTATTCGTACCGCGCTGGCGCAGTATCGTGAACTGGCGGCGTTCTCGCAGTTTGCATCCGATTTGGATGATGCAACGCGTAAGCAGTTAAGCCACGGTCAGAAAGTGACCGAGTTGCTCAAGCAGAAACAGTATGCGCCGATGTCGGTTGCGCAGCAGTCTCTGGTGCTGTTTGCCGCGGAACGTGGTTATCTGGAAGACGTTGAACTGGCGAAAATCGGCAGCTTTGAAGCGGCGCTTCTGGCCTATGCCGATCGCGAGCATGGCGAACTTCTGCAACAAATCGACCAGTCTGGTGCTTATAACGATGAGATCGAGGGGAAATTGAAAGATATCCTCGATACTTTTAAAGCAACTCAGTCCTGGTAACGCCCGGTGGCCTGCTGCAAAGCAGGCCGCAAGGCTTTGAGGAGAAGCAAAGATGGCCGGCGCAAAAGAGATACGTAGTAAGATCGCAAGCGTCCAGAACACGCAGAAGATCACCAAAGCGATGGAAATGGTCGCCGCTTCCAAAATGCGTAAATCGCAGGATCGTATGGCGGCCAGCCGTCCTTATGCAAAAACCATGCGCAATGTGATTGGTCACCTTGCGTTGGGAAATCTGGAATATAAACACCCTTACCTGGAAGAGCGTGACGTGAAGCGCGTTGGGTATCTGGTGGTGTCTACTGACCGCGGCCTGTGCGGCGGGTTGAATATCAACCTGTTTAAAAAGCTGCTGGCGGAGATGAAATCCTGGAATGAGAAAGGCGTAGATGTTGATTTGGCGCTGATTGGCTCCAAAGCGGTCTCTTTTTTCGGTTCAGTAGGCGGAAATATTGTTGCTCAGGTCACCGGCATGGGGGATAACCCTTCGGTGTCGGAATTGATCGGTCCGGTGAAAGTCATGCTGCAAGCGTATGACGAAGGTCGCCTGGACAAGCTGTATATCGTGGGCAACAAGTTCATCAATACCATGTCCCAGGAACCCCTTGTGCTTCAACTGCTGCCGTTGCCGCCTGCGGATGACGGCGAGTTGAAGAAAAAATCCTGGGATTATCTGTATGAACCCGATCCTAAGTCGCTGCTGGATATCCTGCTGCGCCGTTATGTGGAGTCTCAGGTTTATCAGGGCGTCGTAGAAAACCTGGCCAGTGAGCAAGCCGCTCGAATGGTAGCGATGAAAGCCGCTACCGATAATGGCGGTAGTCTGATCAAAGAGTTGCAGTTGGTATACAACAAGGCTCGTCAGGCCAGCATCACCCAGGAACTCACTGAAATCGTCGGGGGAGCCTCCGCGGTTTAAACCAGGTTTACGAATTACGTATTGTCGAATTACGTAGAGGATTCAAGATGGCTACTGGAAAGATTATCCAGGTAATCGGCGCCGTGGTGGACGTCGAGTTCCCGCAAGATGCCGTACCGAAAGTGTACGATGCGCTTGAGGTAAAGAACGGCGCTGAAAAATTGGTGCTGGAAGTTCAGCAGCAGTTAGGCGGCGGCGTTGTTCGCTGTATCGCAATGGGGTCTTCCGACGGCCTGCGTCGCGGGTTGGATGTCACCAACCTGGAACACCCGATTGAAGTACCGGTTGGTAAAGCAACGCTGGGTCGTATCATGAACGTACTGGGCGACCCGGTTGACATGAAAGGCGATATCGGCGAAGAAGAGCGTTGGGCGATTCACCGCGCGGCGCCAAGCTACGAAGAACTGTCCAACTCACAGGAACTGCTGGAAACCGGCATCAAGGTTATCGACCTGATGTGTCCGTTCGCCAAGGGCGGTAAAGTGGGTCTGTTCGGCGGCGCCGGCGTGGGTAAAACCGTCAACATGATGGAGTTGATCCGTAACATCGCGATCGAACACTCCGGTTATTCCGTGTTTGCCGGCGTGGGCGAACGTACTCGTGAAGGTAACGACTTCTACCACGAAATGACCGAATCCAACGTACTGGATAAAGTTTCGCTGGTGTACGGCCAGATGAACGAACCGCCGGGCAACCGTCTGCGCGTGGCGCTGACCGGCTTGACCATGGCGGAAAAATTCCGTGAAGAAGGTCGCGACGTACTGCTGTTCGTCGATAACATTTATCGTTACACCCTGGCCGGTACGGAAGTCTCCGCGCTGCTGGGACGTATGCCTTCAGCGGTAGGTTATCAGCCGACGCTGGCGGAAGAAATGGGCGTGCTGCAAGAACGTATCACCTCCACCAAAACCGGTTCCATCACCTCCGTGCAGGCGGTTTACGTGCCTGCGGATGACTTGACCGACCCGTCTCCGGCCACCACCTTTGCCCACTTGGATGCCACCGTGGTACTGAGCCGTCAGATCGCGTCTCTGGGGATTTATCCCGCGGTTGACCCGCTGGATTCCACCAGCCGTCAGTTGGACCCGCTGGTTGTCGGTCAGGAGCACTACGACGTTGCGCGCGGCGTGCAGTCTGTTCTGCAACGTTATCAGGAGCTGAAAGATATCATCGCCATCCTGGGTATGGACGAACTGTCTGAAGAAGACAAATTGGTCGTATCCCGTGCGCGTAAGATCCAGCGCTTCCTGTCGCAGCCGTTCTTCGTGGCGGAAGTGTTCACCGGTTCTCCGGGTAAATATGTATCGCTGAAAGATACCATTCGCGGCTTTAAAGGTATCATGGACGGCGAATACGACCACCTGCCGGAGCAGGCGTTCTACATGGTTGGTTCCATTGAAGAAGCAATGGAAAAAGCCAAGAAACTGTAACGCCTTGTAGGAGGGTGATATGGCTGCTATGACTTACCATCTGGATGTCGTTAGTGCGGAACAGGAAATGTTCTCCGGTCTGGTGCAAAAAATCCAGGTAACGGGGAGCGAAGGCGAACTGGGGATTTATCCGGGACACGCGCCTCTGCTCACTGCCATTAAGCCCGGTATGGTTCGTATTGTTAAACAGCACGGTGAAGAAGAGTATATCTACCTTTCCGGCGGCATCCTCGAGGTGCAGCCGAATATGGTAACCGTACTGTCAGATACCGCCATCCGTGGACAGGATCTGGACGAAGCGCGTGCGTTGGAAGCGAAACGCAAAGCCGAAGAGCATATCCGTAGCTCGCATGGCGATGTGGATTACGCTCAGGCTTCCGCCGAGCTGTCGAAAGCGATTGCCAAGCTGCGCGTTATCGAACTGACCAGAAAAGCGATGTAACAGATAAGCGTTTGATAAAAAGCCAGTCGGTTTATACCGGCTGGCTTTTTTTATGGCGGTCTGCCCCCAGCGGGCCGTCGCAAGAGACGTTGAAAATCGCTCCCGGCGATTTTTTATGCCTGAACGTGACTAAAAATAAGGAGTGATTCTGTGTTATAACAGGCTTACTTTTTGTCTATTATTTTGATTGTCCGCCAATCAGTTTTCGTCAGGATGCTTATGTCGAACAGCGCAATGAGCGTGGTTATCCTTGCAGCAGGGAAAGGAACCCGCATGTATTCCGATCTTCCTAAAGTTTTGCACCCGTTAGCGGGCAAACCGATGGTTCAGCATGTTATTGATGCGGCGATGACCATCGGCGCGCAACATGTCCATCTGGTTTATGGGCATGGGGGAGATTTATTAAAGCAAACGCTGTCCGATCAGGCATTGAACTGGGTGTTGCAGGCCGAGCAATTGGGTACGGGTCACGCTATGCAGCAGGCGGCGCCGTATTTTGCCGATGATGAAGATATTCTCATGCTGTACGGCGATGTGCCGTTGATTTCACCGGCCACGCTGCAACGTCTGTTACAGGCTAAACCGCAGGGCGGCATCGGGTTATTAACCGTGAAGCTGGACGATCCGTCTGGTTATGGACGCATTGTGCGCGACAATGGCGCGGTCGTCGGGATTGTCGAACATAAAGACGCCAACGATGAACAGCGGCGAATTAATGAAATCAATACCGGGATTCTGGTTGCCAACGGCAAAGATTTACGGCGCTGGTTAAGCCGGTTGAATAACGATAATACCCAGGGCGAATATTACATCACCGATATCATTGCGATGGCCGCCGCGGAAGGGCGCAGCGTGGTTGCGGTTCACCCGGCGCGTTTAAGCGAAGTGGAAGGGGTGAACAACCGCCTGCAACTTGCGTCTCTGGAGCGGGTTTACCAGCGAGAACAGGCCGATAGGTTATTGCTGGCGGGCGTGATGTTGCTTGATCCCTCGCGTTTTGATCTGCGTGGTGAATTGCGTCACGGGCGGGATGTTACTATTGACGCCAACGTGGTGCTGGAAGGACAGGTTACGCTGGGCGATCGGGTTAAAATCGGCGTGGGCTGCGTGATTAACAACGCGGTTATTGGTGATGATTGTGAAATCAGCCCATACTCGGTGTTGGAAGACGCGGTGCTGGAAGCCAATTGCACCATCGGGCCGTTTGCCCGCCTGCGTCCCGGCGCCGCGCTGGAAGAAGGCGCGCACGTCGGCAACTTCGTTGAGCTGAAAAAAGCCCGCCTGGGCAAAGGTTCGAAGGCCGGTCATCTGAGCTATCTCGGTGATGCGGATATCGGCGCCGGGGTTAACATCGGGGCGGGAACCATTACCTGTAATTATGACGGCGCCAACAAGCATAAAACGATCATCGGCGATGATGTGTTTGTCGGATCGGATACCCAACTGGTGGCGCCGGTTGAAGTGGCGGCAGGCGCGACTATTGCCGCCGGCACGACGGTAATGAAAAACGTCGATGGCGCGCATCTGGTCTACAACCGCAAAGAACAGAACCAGAAAGCGGGCTGGCAGCGGCCGGCGAAGAACAAATAATCGATTTTTAGCCTTCGCCGGCGGCGGAGGCTGTTTTGCCCTGTGTTTTGATGCTCGATCAGAAAAAGCGCAGGGCAAAACATAATAATCCCCACTCTCTACAAGGCTCGGGGAACCCGGAAAAACCGGAACAATCAGGTCAAAGACATCCCAGGTGACACAATATGTCACTTTTAAAGGAATACCATCGATGTGTGGAATTGTAGGCGCTGTTGCGCAACGTGATATCGCAGAAATCTTGTTGGAAGGTTTACGTCGTCTTGAATACCGTGGCTATGACTCGGCGGGTCTGGCCGTGGTGAATAGCGAAGGGCAGGTCGCCCGTTTGCGGCGTTTGGGAAAAGTTCAGATTCTGGCTCAGGCGGCCGAAGAACACGCGCTGAATGGCGGCACCGGGATCGCTCATACCCGTTGGGCGACGCACGGCGAACCTTCGGAGGCCAATGCGCATCCCCATGTTTCTGAAAATATTATCATCGTCCATAACGGTATTATCGAAAACCATGAACCGCTGCGCGAACTGATGATTGAGCGCGGCTACCATTTTGTTTCGGAAACCGATACCGAAGTGGTTGCTCATCTGGTGCATTTCGAACAGAAACAGGGCGGTTCGCTGGTTGACGTGGTTAAACGCGTCATTCCGCAACTGCGCGGCGCTTATGGCATGGTGGTACTGGACAGCCGCGATCCCAGCGTATTGGTGGCCGCGCGTTCAGGCAGCCCCTTGGTTATTGGGCGCGGGATGGGGGAAAACTTCATCGCGTCCGATCAGTTGGCGCTGCTGCCGGTGACCCGCCGCTTTATCTTCCTGGAAGAGGGCGATGTGGCTGAAATCACACGTCGCGACGTGCGCATTTTTGATAAAGCCGGCAACCTTGCCGAACGTGAAGAGATCGAGTCAAAAGTCAATTACGATGCCGGCGACAAAGGCGCTTACCGTCATTACATGCAAAAAGAGATCTACGAACAGCCGATGGCGATCAAGAACACCCTTGAAGGGCGTTTCAGCCATGGCGAGGTCAATCTCTCCGAATTGGGTCCGCAGGCGGATGCTCTGCTGTCGAAAATCGAGCATGTGCAAATCATCGCCTGCGGCACCTCCTACAATTCCGGTATGGTTTCGCGCTATTGGTTTGAAGCATTGGCGGGGATCCCCTGCGATGTGGAGATAGCATCAGAATTCCGCTATCGCAAACCGGCGGTGCGTAAAAACAGCCTGATGATTACCCTGTCGCAGTCGGGAGAAACCGCCGATACGCTGGCGGCGCTGCGTTTATCCAAAGAGCTGGGGTATCTGGGCTCGCTGGCTATTTGTAATGTGGCGGGATCGTCTCTGGTACGTGAATCCGATCTGTCGTTGATGACCAAAGCCGGCGTTGAAATCGGCGTGGCTTCAACCAAAGCGTTTACTACCCAGTTGACCGTGCTGTTGATGCTGGTGGCGCGTATCGGTCGCCTGCGCGGTATGGATGCCCAGGTCGAGCAGGGTATTGTGCATAGCTTACAGGCATTGCCGGCGCGTATTGAGCAAATGCTGTCGCAGGACAAGCTTATCGAATCGCTGGCGGAAGGTTTCTCCGATAAGCATCATGCGCTGTTTCTGGGGCGTGGCGATCAGTATCCCATCGCCATGGAAGGGGCGCTGAAGCTGAAGGAAATCTCTTACATTCATGCTGAAGCTTATGCCGCAGGCGAACTGAAACACGGCCCGTTGGCGTTGATTGACGCCGATATGCCGGTCGTGGTGGTGGCGCCGAACAATGAACTGCTGGAAAAACTGAAATCCAATATTGAAGAGGTGCGCGCCCGCGGCGGTGAGCTGTACGTGTTTGCCGATGAGGATGCCGGGTTTACCAGTAGCGAAAATATGAAAATTATTCCGCTGCCGCATATCGAAGAAGTGATTGCGCCGATTTTCTACACCGTGCCGCTGCAATTGCTGGCTTACCATGTCGCGTTGATCAAAGGCACCGACGTCGATCAGCCGCGTAACCTGGCCAAGTCTGTTACGGTGGAATAAACCGAAACGCTGTCATGTATAACATTAAGTCCGGCAAAGTATTGCCGGACTTTTTTATTGGCTGGATAACTTATTCGGCAGGCAGAAAAGAAATGTCCATGTAGTATTTTTTTTCATTGTTCCTGTCGACGTAAACGGTCACGGTATCGCGGTCAATGTCGCGCTCCGGGTTATAAAAGAGGTTGGCGCTGTAAAAGGTTTTCGTCTGATTGGCGCTGTCGGTAAACTGAGCGACAATCCGGTACGGATGGACGCCGTTCACTTCCAGCATGCTGTTTTGCCGTACTTCGGTTATTTTCGCGGTGACGGGTTTTCCGGTGCGCTTGAGCATTTCGCCCATGGCTTGCTTTCTGCGCATCAGATAAAGCGGCACGCTCCCGACGAGGGTAAAGGTCAGCCCCATGATAGCCATCATAAAGGGGGCGAAATAAAACAGGAACGTCGACTGAGGGTTAATTTTGGCGTTACCGGGGTTGTCCCGATCGTACAGTACGTCAACCACTTCGCCATAGCTATCGGCATAGCTGCTGCTGCCCATATCGGAACGAAAGGTTATCTTTTTTCCGTCGGGGCCAAAGAAACCGACGATAGGGTAATAAGATGTGGATGAAGACGATGATGAAGATGAGGATTTCTTTACGCTGCGATCGAGGTCGACGATCACGCCTTTAGCGCTGACGGCGCTTTGCTTGAAATTGTAATCCTTGATGAAAAGATAACCGCTCCCGCCAAGAATCATGATACCGATCACAAAAAAACACATTAGTACTTTTTTCATATTTAGCCGACGCTCCTTGTTTTAAATTGTCTGTGTTATCAATTGCTCCTGTTCAGGCGGGATTCTGTAGAAAAAAGGCGCTCATTTCAAATTATTTAGCCGCACGACCGGCTTAAGGAGGATAAATTACGTGAATCCGGAGTCTGTTTCCCCATGGCGACAAGACGTGAAACCTTATATTTTATAGTACTATTAACATGTTAGAATGCCCGCTAACTTTCGGTTTTATCAAAACAGATCATCATGAACAATAAACAACACTATTTGGATATTGCCGCAGGAAAAGGGAAGGCCGCGCCTTCTACCATGGTTATTTTTTCTTCTGAAGCGCTGAACTATCCGTTATTGGAAAAGAATTTAGCGGCGCAGCGCTTCTTTACCGACGGAGAGGCGAGCTACGCGGAGGATGAGCGGGACGGCTTTGTTTACACCTGTCGCCACGGCGACGATGTTCTGACGTTTCGTATTCAAATACTGGATCGCTCAGAGGAAGATGAGGTTAAGCCGTATTACTCAACCGATCCTCTCTCACCCGAACGGCTTGCCGAAGTCAACGCTGCGCCGCAGGCCGTGTTGGTGGAGTGCGTATTCGAGCAGCATCCGCTGATCGCCTACCGTTATCAACTGAGGATACTGCACCTGTTGGCGCCGGATTTATTACTTGGTATCGATGTTTCCGCCGCGGACAAAGCCTTTACGCCTGAATGGCTGCGCTTCCAACTGGAAGACGATGTGTTGCCGGATGTAGAGAACCTGTACACGATCCACGCTATTTACGACTCGCAAAACAACCCGCCCACCACCTTTTGGTTCCATACTCACGGGCTTACCCGCTGCGGCATAACCGAAGTGGAGCTGGTTATCCCGCATATGCTGAATTCCTATTACGGTATTCCCGAACTGTTCAGAAACTTCGCCAATAACTGTATCGAAGACCGGCAGATTGCGTTTAACGAACCGATTTTGTGTGGACAAACGCAGGCCGGGTATGAATATGTGGTGGCGCTGCCTTTTGAAGAAGGGCTGCGCCACGTCAATCAATCAATACCGGTTGATCAACTCAGACCGCTTGAAGAGATGCATTACGATCTGACCGATGCGCCGCAAGGCGAATTTCTGGGCGACCGGGCCGACCGGGATGACATTCATCAGACGCCATCCTGTATGCTGTTCCGCGTAACGGAAGAAAATCCGGTGCTGGAGACGTTCTTTAAGGGATTTGAAGAACAGAATGCCATCATGTTCTGGCGGACCAACGCCGAGACGAATGAAATGTCGCGCAAGGCTAAGTTGCGCTGGCACTACTTTGGCCGGATGTTCGAAAACTATGCGGTGTGCGCGGAGCCGAGTAAAAAAGGCTTTTTTGCAAAACTGCTTAAAAAATCAGACGAGCCGCGGCAGGAAAGCGAATGGCGCTTTCTGGTCAAATGCGGGATACCCTATGGCGAACCCGCGGAGGGCGAGCGTGAGCATATGTGGTTTATACCTGAGTCGATGAACGGCGACGCCTTTACCGGCAAATTAATCAACCACCCTTTCTATATTGACGAGATGAAAGAGGGGGGCCTGTACCCGCTCGATTTGGGGTTGATTACCGACTGGGTGATTTATTACCAGGATGAGAAATATACGCCGGATACCATCTATAAACTATTGCATGGCAATGGTCAGACTCATTAAAAGGGCTGACCTAAAGCAAACATCCGTCTTGTGGCGACCTGATTGGCGGGTTTCCATAAGGCGGATTTTTCACCCAGACCTCTCGGCATATGACACTTTATTTATTCGTTCTGGCAATGAACGGTGACCATACCGTCATTAATATCTTTTCCAGAATGATAAAATGTTTCCTTTATGGGGTATTTATTTTAATTGATAATTAAATCTTTGTTGCTAATAATCGCCAACTTCTGAATAGTATAATTACAGATAACTTTATAGATATTATTTATTTGATTAAATAAGGAGGTAGCCATAGCCTACGCGGGTAATAAGTTTTTAAGTTAATTTATATATAACCATATCAGATTGCCGTGAAAAAATTTTATTCGCCAGGGTTATCACTTTTGAAAGTGATGCTTTTATTTATAAAATTAGCGTAATTATTATAAATAATAATTCTAATTTTTTGGGTTTTATTATTTTTACTACCCTTGGCGCATTAAGTGTTCTTTATAAAAGATACTATGGGGTTATATTTTGGAACCATACAACTTCGCACTGCGGGTTGCCCATTTGAATAAACAATACGGCGCCCACGATGTGCTGCATGATGTGTCCCTGAATATCGTCAAAGGGCAAACCGTCTCCATCATCGGTCCAAGCGGAGCGGGGAAAAGTACGCTGGCGCGCTGTGTTTGCGGATTAGAGCACTTCACTTCCGGGCAAATCGTTATCGATAAGGAAGACCTTACCCGTCTTATCGACGCCCCGCGCAAAAGAAGCCGCTATGTCGGTATGATTTTTCAGCAATTCAACCTGTGGCCGCACATGACGGTGCTGGGGAATATCGCTTTTGCGCTTCGCCGATGTCGAAATTTCTCCAGGAGCGCAGCCAACGATTACGCTATGGCGATGTTGGAAAAAGTTCATCTTCAGCATCGCCACGCCTATAAGCCCGGTTCGCTGTCCGGCGGCGAACAGCAACGTGCCGCTATCGCCAGAGCGTTAGCTCTCAATCCCTCGCTGCTGGTATTTGACGAGCCGACCTCGGCGCTCGATCCGGAATTAACCGGAGAAGTGCTCGACGTCATGAAAAGCTTATCCGACGAAGGCGTCAGTATGCTGATCATCACCCACGAAATGCAATTCGCTCGTGAAGTCTCGCATCGGGTCGTTTTTATGGACGGAGGTATTATCGCCGAGCAAGGTTCGCCGGAGGAAATATTCTCCCACCCATCATCCGCCAGAACGCGCGCTTTTTTAAAGCGCGTATTTGTTTGATTATCATCGGGATAAAAAACCATGAAAAACCGTCTATTAACCTCTCTGGGGGTGATGTTTCTGTTGCTTTCCCAGTCGCTGTTCGCCGCTGATACCTCGCTAAGCGATATTGATAAAAAAGGGAAAATCACCATCGGCTTTACCGCCGCTTATCCGCCGTTCGAATCCCGAAATGAAAAAACGGGAGAGTTCGAGGGATTCGACATCGACCTCGGCAAAGCGATTGCCCGCGAACTGGGCGTCAGCGCGGATCTGCGCGACGCGGAATGGCAGGGACTTATTCTGGCGTTGAACAAAGGCGATTTCGATATATTGATCACCGGCATGACCCGAACGCCGAAACGGGAAGAAAGCGTCGACTTCACTGACGCGTACTATCAACTGCGAGACGTCGTGGTCGTGCGGAAGGACAACCAGAGCATCCATACCCCCGGTGATTTGCGAGGAAAAGTCGTCGGCGTTCAACTGGGGTCGGCATCTGAACAGAGAACCGACAAAGCCGATAAAAAGTACGGATTTGGCGAGGTCCGCCGCTATAACTACAATCCGGAAGCCTTCCTCGACCTTGAGCATAAACGCATCGACGCTATTATCGTCGGCTACCCCTATGCGGTGAATGCATTGAAAACCGCGCCCGAACTGCGGGTCGCCGCGCCTATCGACGATGATATCTCGGAGATTGCCATCGTTACGCGCAAAGGCGCCAGCGCGCTGAAGAACAGGCTTAACGAATTGCTGGCTAAGCTGAAAGCCAGCGGCGAACTGAAAGCGCTGGAAGACAAGTGGCTGACGGTCGCCAACCAGGGGTGATACAACATCATGGCTTTCGATTTTTCACTTGTCGCCGATAACTACACCGCGATAGCACAGGGCGTCGGCATCACATTGCTGGTAACGCTTGCGGCGTTCTGCTTCGCGCTGATACTGGGAATTACGGTGGGCGTATTGCGCAGCAACGGGGGGATTGTCGAGGCGATACTGCATATTTATGTCTCTCTGTTCCGTGGTACGCCGTTGCTCATTCAACTGTTCATCGTCTATTACGGATTGCCTTCCATCGGCATTAATCTGGGCCGCTACCCGGCGGCGGTGATTGCTCTGGGGCTCAACGCCGCGGCTTATATTTCCGAAATTATTCGCGGTTCGCTCCAGTCCGTCGGCAAAGGACAGGAGGAAGCGGCCTGGATGCTGGGCATCAACCGCGTCGAAACCATCTTCTTTATCGTATTGCCGCAGGCGCTGCGCGTTTCCCTGCCGGCGCTGGTGAATACCTTCACGCTGATTTTGAAGGATTCATCGTTAATCTCCGTGCTTTCCATCATGGAACTGACGCGCGTCGGACAGCTTATCTACACCCGGACGTATAAGCCCTTTGAAGTCTACGTCATGGTGGCTTTGATCTATTACGTTTTGGTGATGTCCGTGGTGGCGTTGTCAAAGCGGCTCGAAAAAAGAATGCATTTCTGACTATGCAACGGCTATCCGGCGCCTTTGGCGACGCTAATTCGGCAAATGATATGAGAGCGGTATCATGCAAAGAGAAAAAAAGATCGTTATCGTCAGTCACTGCATTTTGAATGTGAATGCGAAAGTTTATGGTATCGCCAAAGCGCCCGGCGCGCTGGCTATCGTCAAGGAGATCATTGACGATGGCGTTGGACTGATTCAGTTGCCCTGTCCGGAAATGCTGTTTTCCGGTTGTAAACGATGGGGGATGAGCCGGGAACAATACGACACGCCGGTTTTCCGACGGCACTGTGCCAGGCTGTTGCGCCCGATTGTCGATCAGGTCGAGGACTATCTTGCTTCCGGCTACGCCATTCTTGGCATTATCGGGTTGGACGGCAGCCCCTCCTGCGGCGTCAGCGTCACCAACTCCGGCTATACAGGCGGTTCTTTCCGTTGTGGCGCGGTATTGCAAAGCTACTCTATTGTCAGCGGCAGCGGCGTTTATATGGAAGTGCTTGAAAAGCTGCTGCTGAAAGCCAAAGTGCCGTTGCCGATGGTCGGCTTGAATGAGTTCGATCCGCAGCAGATTTCATGGCAAAAGGTGAAGTCAGCGCTGCAACAAGCCCGTGAAGCCTGATGAACGTGAGTGCAGCACGTCCTGAAACGAATCCGCGCGTCATGCCCGCCGGCGTATTTTTCGCGGGCGGGGTGCTTTTCCTGTGTCAGAACGTATAGGTAATGGCGGCCGCGCCGGTTACCTGATTACGCCGAAAAACGATCGGGCTGTCTGCGGCGTGATCGCCGAGCCATGTATAGCCCGCGCTAAATGAGGTTCCCCAGTGTTCGGAGAACTGATGGCTCCACGTCAGACTGGTGTCGACGCCGTAAAATCCGCCGGCGGCGTTGAAACGATGATAGCCTGAGCGGGCGCTTTGCCGCTTATTCACGCCGTAAAAGGTATTCATGTAGCGATGGTCGCCGAATAACGCGGCGGTCTGCCATGCCAGCGTATCGCTGTCGTTCTGAATGGGGATTAAGGTGAATGACGTTCGGTACTGCCCCCCCTGGCCGTCGCTGAGCGGCAGCGCGATCTTCCCCTCCACAGAAATCCAGGGCGCTATCGTCCATCCTACGGCGATGGAGGTATTGACGGCGGCGTTAATGTTTCCCATGCCTTTCAATTTGTCGGAGCCCTCCCGCCAGCTGGCGTCTTTGTCTGAGCGGCCGAGGGTATAGCCCAGCGTATGCTCCAGATAAAGCCCGTTATCGCTCATCAGGTCGTACCCGATCCCTTGCTGGGAATCCAGGAAAAAGGCGCCGTGTCGGGCCTGAATCAGCGGCATTACCTGCGTGGTTCGTTTATCCGAACCGCTGTAGCGCGGCGCGTTTTGCGCGCCGATGCCCACCGTTATGGTCGATTGCGGCGAGGTATCATCCTCATCGGCCCTGGCGACGGTTGTTGTACCGGCGGTCATAAAACAAAGCGTATACAACACGATATTATGGGTTTTCATCAAGCCACCTCACGAGTAAATTATTTAGCGGCCATTGTCGGCAATGGCCTGACTGGGGCGGGATTATGAAGCGGCATTATCAATAAATAGTCAGGAATTTATGAAGAAATGGTCAAGGACGTGAAATGCAGACAAGACGCATACTGATAATCGAAGATGATGCGGATGCGGCCGGCGTGCTGGACGCGTATCTGACGCGGGAGAACTACGAGGTGACCGTTGTCGGGGACGGTCTGGCCGGGCTGGAATATGCGCAGCGCCAGAAGCCGGATCTGATCCTGCTGGATGTGATGCTGCCGGGGATGAACGGCACGGAGATCCTGGCGGCCGTGCGCCGGAAAAGCGATACGCCGGTTATCATGGTGACCGCGATGGGCGATGCGCCGGACCGAATCGGCGCTCTGCGTTACGGCGCGGATGACTATGTGGTCAAACCCTATAATCCGGGCGAAGTGGTGGCGCGCGTGCAGGCCGTGCTACGACGCTGCCGTTTGCAGGTTCGGGAAAATGAAGTGCTGCGCTGGGCAAGTCTGGAAGTCGATACTATTTCGCGCACGGCCTGTGTTACGGACGCCGGCGAGACGCCGCGTTATCTTGATTTTACGCCGACGGAGTTTTCCCTGCTGGCCACGGTAATGCGCGCGCCGACGCGGGCCTTTTCCCGCCAACATCTGCTGGAACACTGTTTGCCGGAAAGCGATGCGCTGGAGCGCGTGGTGGATACGCATATGTACAACCTGCGTAAAAAACTGGAAAGCGCGGGTATCAGCAATGTGTTGCTGAATGTGCGCGGCGTGGGATACCGGTTCCGGCAGCCATGAAAAACGTCGAGCATCATTCACTGTGGCGCTGGATATGCGTCCGCATCCTGGCGCTGGCCATCGGCACGGTGATTGTTATCGCGCTGTGCATGTGGTTGCGTTTCGCCATTCAGAATCTCTGGGTGCTTCACCACATGCCGGCCGAGCTGCGGCAAGAATTTGAGGTACTGCGTCAGAACCCGGATCTTAACCTGGCCCGCTTTCACCAGATTGTCGATACCTGGTGGGGGGTAAGCTATTCGGATCCGTCGATCACCTCCGCCGACTGGATTTTAGTCGGCGTGCTGGTGGTGGTCATGATCCCGTTTATTGTGGTTATGGGGCTAAGGACGGCGCGCCCGCTTTCCGTTCAGTTCAGCCGCCTGGCCTCGGCTTCCGAAGCGGTGACCCGGGGCGAGTTCGGCATGCAGGCCGAACTGGTGGAAAAAACGCCGACGGAAATGGCCCGTTTCGCGCGGGACTTCAATGCCATGACACGGCAACTGGCGCGTTATGAGCGCGAGCTACGGGCTTCGCATGTGGCGATGGCGCACGAATTGCGTTCGCCGCTGACCGCGGCGATAGGGCGGTTGCAGGGAATGCTTGACGGCGTATTCAGCGCCGACCCGCAACAGCTCGGGATGGTGATGAAGCAACTGCAAAACCTGAATCGTCTTATTGATGAGCTGCGCCTGCTTTCGCTGGCCGAGGCGGGCAGGCTGGTGCTGGAGCGTCGGGAACTGAACCTGACGGAACTGCTGCGGGAACGCGCCGCCTGGCTTAAACCGCAGACGGAAAAAGCCGGCATGGCGATCCGCATTGTGACTGACGAACCTTGCATGTACCTGGGCGATGCTTTTCGTCTTGGACAGGTTTTTACCGTCCTGATGGAAAACGCGCTGCGTTATGCCGGCGCAGGCAAGCAATTGACGATAGCGATACGGCGCGGGGAAAGCGCTTACGACATCACCTTTCAGGATAATGGCCCCGGCGTGGATGCGGATTTCTTATCCGCCATGTTCGAGCGTTTTAGCCGGGCGGACTCTTCAAGAGCCCGTCATTCCGGCGGCAGCGGCCTCGGCCTGTCGATAGCGCGCGCGATCTGCATGGCCCACGGCGGCGCCATCAGCGCCAGTCTGCCGGCGGAGAAGGGGTTGCTGATTACGCTGCGCCTGCCTAAAGCCTGTCGGGCGGAATGCTAAAATCGCCGCCCTTGATGATATCTTGACGAAACGTACAAGGAATCTCGACATTCCATGCGTTAAATGACGCCATCTTGATTTAGGAAACGCGTCATGTCAGAAAATTACGTCACTCATGCGCGCCACGCGCTGCATCGGCTTATCGTACCTATTCGTCGTTTTACCCTGCCGCCTGTTCTGTCTCTGCTGTGCATCGCGCCGCTGCTGCTTGCCGGCTGCCGCGACGCCGAGCCGCAGCATAACGTAGCGCCCCGTCCGGTACGTTATGTCTCGGCGCCGCAGCCCTCGTCCGGCACGCCGCCGGTTCGCACCGGGGAAATCCGCGCCCATGATGAAATCGCTCTGGGCTTTCGGCTTGATGGCCGCATCCTCACTCGTCAGGTCGACGTGGGCCAACGCGTCGTCAAAGGACAGGCGCTGGCCACGCTGGAGAGCGATACGGCGCGTAATCAGCTCGGCAGCGCGCGGGCTGAACTGGATAGCGCCCGCGCGGCGGAGCGGGTGGCGGCGTTAACCCTTAATCGTATGAAGTCGTTGATGCCGTCCGGCGCCATTGCCCGGGTGCAACTGGATACCGCCACGTCGGACTGGCAGTCGGCCGTCTCCCACCGTCAGAGTAGCGAAGCGGCGCTGAAAAATGCGCAGGATAATCTGACGTGGACCCAGCTCGCCGCGCCGCAGTCCGGGGTGATTACCCAGGTCAGCGCCTCCGCCGGTCAGGTCGTCAGCGCCGGACAAGTCGTTTTTACTCTCGCCGCCAGTGACGGGCGCGACGCCGTATTCGACGTCGCCGATCCGCAAGCGATCGAGAACAACCGAAACGGGCGGTTTACGGTTTCCCTGCTCGCCGAACCGTCAGTGCAGGTAAGCGGCCGACTGCGCGATATCAGTCCGCAGGCCGACGCTCAGACCCGAACCTGGCGGGTGCGCATCGCGCTTGATAACCCGCCGGCGGCGATGGCGCTGGGCGCCAGCGTTGAGGGTGAAATGCCGTTATCCGGGCCGGGAATGATCGCCATCCCCGCATCGGCGCTGACCCAGACCGGCGACAGCGCGGCGGTATTTGTGGTGGACGATAGCCGGCAGATCCATCTGCGTCCGGTGACGCCCGGCAGGTACACCGCCGCGTCGGTCTTTATCGCCCACGGCATTCAGCCGGGGGAGAAGGTGGTGACGGCGGGCGTCAGCAAGCTGCGGGAAGGTGAAACGGTTACTCTCGGGGAGGAGGCGAAATGAAGGCCGCCGATCTGAAATCGTCATTCAACCTCTCCGCATGGGCGCTGAAGAATCAGCAACTGGTGACTTTTTTTATGCTGCTTATCATGGGCGCGGGAATTCTCAGCTATCAGCAGTTGCCGCGTAATGAAGACCCGGCCTTCACCATTAAAACGGCGGTGGTGTCCACGCAGTGGTCCGGCGCGACCATCGACGACACCGTCAATCTGGTGACGGACACGCTGGAAAAGAAACTCCAGGAAACGCCTTACCTCGATTACGTCGAGAGCGAAACCCGCGCCGGTCAGTCGACCATCTTCGTCAATCTCAGGGATGATACGCCGCCGGAAAAGGTGCCGGATATCTGGTATCAGATACGTAAAAAAATGCAGGATATCGTCGTTTCGCTCCCGCAAGGGGTTCAGGGACCCGCGGTGAATGACGAATTTGACGACACTTTCGGCACGATTTACGGTTTTACCGCGGAAGGGTTTACCCAGCGCGAACTGCGTGACCGGGTCGACGAGGTCCGGCTTAGCCTGATGATGTTGCCGGATATCGGCAAAATCAGTCTGCTGGGCGAACAGGAAGAACAAATCGTCATCGCTTTTTCTCCACGCAAACTTGCCGGCATGGGGTTGGATCTGCAACAGGTGACCGATGCGCTTAAGGCGCAAAACGAAGTGGTGCCGGCGGGAACGTTGAGAACCGATCGGGAGAATATTGCGTTACGGGTCAGCGGCGCGCTGGGTTCGGTGGAAAGTCTGCGCGCCGTCACATTGCATATTGACGGACACTATATTCCGCTGACCGACATCGCCGCCGTCAGCCTCCAGCGCGCGGAACCGCCGGCGCCGATATTCAAGGTCAATGGTCAACCGGCCATCGGCCTGGCCGTGTCAATGGCGCCCACCGGCAATATGCTGCGCTTTGGCGAGGCGCTTAACGCGCGGATGGCGGAGATACAGGCGCAACTGCCGCACGGTATCGAGGTGACCAATGTCGCCGATCAATCCGCCGTCGTGAAACAGGCGGTGAGCGGCTTTGTCCGGGTATTGATCGAAGCGGTGGTGATTGTGCTGGCGGTGTCGTTCGTGTCGTTGGGGCTGCGGGCCGGTCTGGTGGTGGCGGCCGCGATCCCGCTGGTGCTGGCGATGACTTTCGCCGGCATGATGCTGGCGGGTATTGGTTTGCAGCGTATTTCGCTGGGCGCGTTGATTATCGCGCTCGGGCTGCTGGTGGATGACGCCATGATCACCGTTGAAACCATGGTGGCGCGCCTTGAGGCCGGCGATAATCGCTGGCGCGCCGCCACCTGCGCGTTTGAAACCACGGCTTTCCCGATGCTCACCGGCACGCTGGTCATGATCGCCGGTTTTATTCCGGTTGGTTTCGCCGCCTCCAGCGCCGGCGAGTACTGCTTTTCCCTGTTTGCCGTCGTACTGATGGCCTTGCTCTGTTCATGGGTGGTGGCGATCCTTTTCTCGCCGCTGACCGGAACCTGGCTCTTGCCCGACACGCTCAAATCCCATGCCGGCGAAAAAGGCCGGCAGCCGGGGCGGCTGATGCGTTTTTATCGCCGCCTGTTGGCGTGGGTGCTCGGCCACCGGCTGGCGACGCTCGGTCTGGCGCTGGCGTTCTTTGCGCTGTCGGTCTTCGGCACCACCTTTATGCAGGGCGAATTCTTCCCGTCTTCCGATCGTCCCGAGTTGCTGGTCAGTCTTTCCCTGCCGGCCAATAGCGCGCAGTCGGAAACGCAACGGCGGACATCCCTGCTCGAAAAAACGCTGGCGGGCAATGAAAACATCGATCATTACTCGACCTATGTCGGCACCGGCGCAATACGTTTCTATCTGCCGATGGATGTGTTGTCGGACAATGAAAATATTGCGCAATTAGTGGTGGTGGCGAAAGATCTGGCGGCCCGCGACCGGCTAATACGGCAGTTGAACGAGACCCTGGCCCGGGAGTTCAGCGATATTACCACGCGTGTTTCGCCGCTGGAGTTGGGGCCGCCGGTGGGCTGGCCGGTGAAGTATCGCGTCAGCGGCCCGGATTATCAAAAGGTGCGCGAGTTGGCCCGGAAACTGGCGGGCGTCATCGGGAAAAATCCGGCCGCGCGCGAAGTGAATCTGACGGCCGGCGAGCCGGAGCGGGTCATTACGCTGCGCGTGAATCAGACCGAAGCGCGCGCGGCGGGCGTTTCTTCAACCACGCTGGCGGAAACGCTGAATACCGTCTGGTCCGGCAGCGTGATGACCACCGTGCGCGATCGTAACCGTCTGATTGATGTGGTGCTGCGCGGCAATGACGCCGAGCGGCTGGATACCGGCAGCATCGAGTCTCTGATGCTGACCACGTCAGGCGGGCAGAAAGTGCCGTTAAGCCGCGTCGCTACGCCGGTCTGGCATGTTGACGACCCGGTTGTTTGGCGGCGCCAGCGGCTGCCTTTTATCACCGTTCAAACGGATTTGGCGCCCGGTATGCGCGCCGAAGGCGTATCGCAGGCGCTGCTTCCCGCTGTTGATGCGCTGCGCGCCGAACTGCCGCCGGGTTATGGCATTGAAGAAGGCGGTACGGTAGCGGAATCAGACCGAGGCAATAGTTCCGTCTACACCGTGTTGCCGGTCACGCTTGGCGCGATGCTTATTCTGCTGATGATCCAGTTGCAGACGTTTTCGCGCATGCTGCTGGCATTGCTGATGGCGCCTTTCGGCCTGCCGGGGATCGTCGCGGCCATGCTGCCGACAGGCACGCCAATGGGTTTTGTGGCGTTGCTTGGCATTATTGCGCTGGCCGGGATGATTATTCGTAACGCGGTTATTCTCATCAGCGAAGTCGACAGCAACACGCGTCAGGGGCTGGATCGCGAAGACGCGATCATAAAAGCCGCGCAACACCGCGCCAGACCGATACTGTTGACCGCTTGCGCCGCCATTCTGGGGATGATCCCGATTTCACATCAGGTATTCTGGGGGCCGATGGCCTACGCTATCATCGGCGGGTTAATGTTCGCTACGCTGGTGACGCTGACCGTATTGCCGGCGTCGCTCAGTCTTGTTATGCAGGCCGAAAAAACGGCGCTGCGCAAGCCGGAAATGGCATAGCCTGCTTTCTCCTCCGCTTTGTTTTTTCTTGTGACCGGGCCGTTATTTCAGCGGCCCATCGCTGCGATTTTGGGTTTGTCATAAAACTGTCACATTACATACATTTTACTGTCACTCAACTGTCCTATTTTTCCTCCTGCACACTACACTCTGATTAATTACGGCTCCGGGTCGACATTTTTGCTATCCCACAGGAGGGATTATGAAACTTATGCGTACCACTATCGCCGGTATTGTTGCGGCAACGTTTTCTTTGACGGCGGTTTCCGCTTTCGCCGCCGTCAATCTCACTGGCGCAGGTGCGACATTCCCCGCGCCGGTCTATGCCAAATGGGCTGACTCCTATCAAAAAGAAACCGGTAATAAAGTTAACTATCAGGGCATCGGCTCATCAGGCGGCGTAAAACAGATTCTCGCCAAGACCGTCGATTTCGGCGCGACGGATGCGCCGCTGTCCGACGATAAGCTGGCGCAGGATGGTTTGTTCCAGTTCCCGACGGTTATCGGCGGCGTGGTGCTGGCGGTGAACATTCCCGGCATCAAATCCGGCGATCTGACGCTGGACGGCAAAACGCTGGGCGACATCTACCTGGGCAAAATCAAAAAATGGAACGACCCCGCTATTACCAAGCTGAATCCGAATGCCAAACTGCCGGATCAGGATATCGCAGTGGTGCGTCGCGCGGATGGTTCCGGCACGTCTTTCGTCTTCACCAGCTATCTGGCGAAGGTGAATGCGGAGTGGAAGGAAAAAATCGGCGCCGGCTCCACGGTTAACTGGCCGACCGGTCTGGGCGGCAAGGGCAACGACGGCATCGCCGCGTTCGTTCAGCGTCTGCCCGGCTCCATTGGCTACGTCGAGTACGCGTACGCCAAGCAGAATAATCTGGCTTACACCAAACTGGTTTCCGCAGACGGCAAAGTGGTCAGCCCGACCGGGGAAAGTTTCAGCAATGCGGCCAAAGGCGCGGACTGGAGCCAATCTTTCGCTCAGGATCTGACTAACCAGAAAGGCGATGACGCCTGGCCTATCACCTCAACGACGTTCATTCTGGTGCAAAAAGCGCAGCCGAAAGCCGAACAGGGTACGGAAGTGTTGAAGTTCTTTGACTGGGCTTATCAGAAAGGCGGTTCTCAGGCTACGGCGCTGGATTACGCTATTCTGCCGGATGAAGTCGTTGAGCAGATTCGCGCGGCCTGGAAGACGAATGTGAAAGACAGCAGCGGTAAATCGTTGTATTAAAGATAACGAGAAAAAGCATTGCGTTAAGAAGAAGTGTACTAAAATCGTACTACGTTCCTTGTGTTTGGTAGCAAGGCCATTTCGCTGAGTGCGGCAAGGTATAAAAGGGGAGGAGAGGACATCTCCTCCCCATCCTTGGCTGCCACTTTTGTTATCAAGCATCGTTAAATTAAGAAGAGAGACGCATGGCTGAGTACAAGCCAACTATCAAAGCCCCCGGAAAGCACGGCGATATCATTTTTGGCGCGCTGGTAAAATTGGCCGCGCTGGTGACGCTGATGTTGTTAGGGGGCATTATTGTTTCCCTGATTGTGGCTTCCTGGCCCAGTATCGAGAAATTCGGTTTTTCTTTTCTGTGGACCAAGAACTGGGATGCGCCTGCCGAGCAGTTCGGCGCGCTGGTGCCGATTTACGGCACCATTGTCACCTCGTTGATCGCGCTGATTATCGCCATACCGATCAGTTTTGGTATTGCGCTGTTTTTAACCGAATTGGCGCCGGGATGGCTGAAACGCCCGCTGGGCGTCGCGATTGAGCTGCTGGCCGCCATCCCCAGTATCGTTTACGGTATGTGGGGGTTGTTCGTTTTCGCGCCGTTATTCGCCAAATATTTTCAGCAGCCGGTCGGCAATGTGCTGTCCGGCATTCCGATTGTCGGGTCGCTGTTCTCAGGCCCGGCATTCGGCATCGGCATTCTGGCGGCGGGGGTGATTCTGGCGATCATGATCATTCCTTATATCGCGGCGGTGATGCGCGATGTGTTTGATCAAACGCCGGTGATGATGAAAGAGTCCGCCTACGGCATCGGCTGCACCACCTGGGAGGTTATCTGGCATATCGTTCTGCCGTTCACCAAAAACGGGGTGATAGGCGGCATTATGCTGGGATTGGGGCGCGCGCTGGGCGAAACCATGGCGGTGACCTTTATTATCGGCAATACCTACCAGTTGGACAGCGTATCGCTCTATATGCCCGGCAACAGCATTACCTCGGCGCTGGCGAACGAGTTCGCCGAGGCGGAATCCGGTCTGCACACCGCGGCGCTGATGGAGCTGGGGCTGATCCTGTTTGTTATTACCTTTATTGTTCTGGCGTGCTCAAAATTAATGATTATGCGTCTGGCAAAGAATGAGGGGACGCGCTGATGTCGGCATTAGGTATGGAACAACACGAAAAGTCTCTGCTGCGTTCACGGCAGAAAATGCAGTCGTGGCGGCGGCAGAAAAACCGTATCGCCCTGTGCTTATCGATGGTCACCATGGCGTTCGGCCTGTTCTGGCTGGTGTGGATCCTGTTTTCAACCATCAGCAAAGGGATTGACGGCATGTCGCTGGCGTTATTTACCGAAATGACGCCGCCGCCGAACACGGAAGGGGGCGGTCTGGCGAACGCCATTGTCGGCAGCGGTCTGCTGATCCTGTGGGCGACCGTTTTAGGCACGCCGCTTGGCATCATGGCCGGTATCTATCTGGCTGAGTACGGCCGCAAGTCATGGGTCGCCGAAGTGATTCGCTTTATTAACGATATCCTGTTATCCGCGCCGTCAATCGTGGTGGGGCTTTTTGTCTATACCCTGGTGGTGGCGAAAATGGAGCACTTCTCGGGTTGGGCCGGGGTGATTGCGCTGGCGCTTTTGCAGGTGCCTATTGTGATTCGGACGACGGAAAATATGCTCAAGCTGGTGCCGGACAGCCTGCGCGAAGCGGCGTATGCGTTAGGCACGCCGAAGTGGAAGATGATTTCCGCCATCACGCTGAAAGCCTCGGTTTCCGGCATTATGACCGGGATTTTACTGGCGATAGCGCGTATTGCCGGGGAAACCGCGCCGTTGTTGTTTACGTCGCTGTCCAATCAGTTCTGGAGCACGGATCTTATGCATCCGATCGCCAACCTGCCGGTCACCATCTTCAAGTTCGCCATGAGTCCGTTTGTTGAATGGCAGCAGTTGGCCTGGGCGGGGGTATTGCTGATCACTTTCTGTGTTCTGCTGCTGAATATCCTGGCGCGCGTGATTTTTTCTGCCAAGAAATACTAATAAATTTAAGATGTTGCTTTGCAGCATCCGTATATAAAGAGAGAAGTCTTGATGAGTATGGCTACTGAGACATCCACCAGTAAAATCCAGGTACGTAATCTGAATTTCTATTATGGGAAATTCCATGCGCTGAAAGACATCACGCTGGATATCGCCGCCAACCAGGTTACGGCGTTTATCGGACCGTCGGGCTGCGGTAAATCGACGCTGCTGCGTACCCTGAACAAAATGTATCAGCTCTACCCGGAACAGCATGCCGAAGGCGAGATCCTGCTTGATGGCAATAATATTCTGAATGATAAACAGGATATCTCGCTGCTCAGGGCCAAGGTGGGAATGGTCTTTCAGAAGCCGACGCCGTTTCCGATGTCCATTTACGATAACATCGCGTTCGGCGTGCGGCTGTTTGAGAAGTTATCGCGCGCGCAGATGGATGAACGCGTGGAATGGGCGTTAACCAAAGCGGCGCTGTGGCATGAAACCAAAGATAAGCTGCACCAGAGCGGGTACAGCCTGTCGGGCGGTCAGCAGCAGCGTTTGTGCATCGCGCGCGGCATCGCCATCCGTCCCGACGTGCTGTTGCTCGACGAGCCCTGCTCCGCGCTGGACCCGATCTCCACCGGCAGAATTGAAGAGCTGATTTCCGAGCTGAAAAAAGATTACACCGTGGTTATCGTCACCCACAATATGCAGCAGGCGGCGCGTTGTTCGGACCACACTGCGTTTATGTATCTGGGTGAATTAATCGAATTCAGCGATACCGATACCTTGTTTACTGCGCCGCGGCAGAAACAAACTGAAGATTACATCACCGGCCGTTACGGTTGATTACGGGAAGCATCATGGATAATTTGAATCTGAACAAACACATTTCCGGGCAGTTCAACGCCGAGCTGGAAAACATCCGTACCCAGGTGCTGACCATGGGCGGGCTGGTGGAGCAGCAACTGACCGACGCCATCACCGCGATGCACAATCAGGATGCCGAACTGGCGCAGCGCGTGGTGGAAGCGGACGCCAAGGTCAATATGATGGAAGTGACCATCGATGAAGCCTGCGTGCGCATCATCGCCAAACGCCAGCCCACCGCCAGCGACCTGCGTCTGGTGATGGCGATCATCAAAACGATTTCCGAACTGGAACGTATCGGCGACGTGGCGGACAAAATCTGTCGCACCGCGCTGGAGAAATTCTCTCATCAGCATCAGCCGCTGCTGGTCAGTCTGGAGTCGCTGGGGCGTCACACGGTGCAAATGCTGCACGACGTGCTGGATGCGTTCGCCCGGATGGATCTGGATGAGGCGGTGCGTATCTATCGTGAAGATAAAAAGGTGGATAAAGAGTACGAAGGGATTGTGCGTCAGTTGATGACGCACATGATGGAAGACTCCCGCACCATTCCCAGCGTACTGACGGCGCTGTTCTGCGCCCGCTCCATCGAGCGTATCGGCGATCGTTGCCAAAACATCTGCGAATTTATCTTCTATTTCGTCAAAGGACAGGACTTCCGCCATCTGGGCGGCGACGCGCTGGAAAAACTGCTGGTGGAGAAACAGCAGAAAAAAGACGAATAGTTTGCCGATGAGGAAAACGCGGGGCTGGGTAGGGATGCCGCCCCGTGGTGATTTTGGTGTGTGACTCTCCCTTGTTGCGTTGTTGTATGTCGCTTGCTGTTTCCCCCCGCCCGGTTCCAATATCACCTGTTTTCGTCGCCCACTGTCGCAATATTTATCGATTCCTCTCCCAATATTCCATTTCACCTTTCTTAATACGGTGATGTTTATTGAGTTCCCTCATGTATGTATAAAATTTTATACATACATCATCCCTCATGTATGATTGGAAAAGAAATAGATTGGCGTGGAAGTGCATTGGATGATTTGAAAGCATTTCCGGAAAAAGCCAGGGCATCCGCCGGCCATCAACTGAGGCGTGTGCAATATGGCCTCGAACCACATGATTTTAAACCAATTAATAATTGGGGCGGGAGTCATCGAGATTCGTATTGATGATGATAATGGGACTTATCGGGTGGTTTATGTCGCCAAGTTTCCAGAGAAAATCTATGTGTTACATAGTTTTAAAAAGAAAGCTCGGGCTACTTCCCCAAAAGACGTCAATCTTATAAAGGTACGTTATCAAGCGGTAATCATTGAGCGGAGAAAGAAAAAATGACTCATCATATCGACGTTAAATCTCGTCATATCACGGCGGCGGCTGATAATGTTTTTTCAGATCTCGGCTTTTCCGCAGAGAAAGCGGAAACATTGTTATCAGAGTCCGATAAAGAAATTGAACAGGCTTTGGCTATGAAGAAAGCGCTGATGGTTTCAATCGCTGCCTGGATAAAATCGCAAGGATACCGCCAGTCAGAGGCTGCAAACGTTTTGCATGTTTCCCGTCCTCGCATCTCTGATGTCGTGAATCAAAAAACAGAGAAGTTTACCCTTGATTCTTTGGTTGGAATGGCGGGAAAAATTGGTAAGCGGGTAAAACTGGTGATTGAATAGCTTGCTCGTGTTATTGCTTTTAAATAGTGCAAAAAAAGAGCACCCCGCACTATTAGTGCGCTAATTATCTAGATGAAAGACTTATACTAAAAACGTAACTTAATTTCTCAGCCGCAGTATTCAAAAATAGTGTACGCCACGCCTGCGGTTTCTCCTTTTTAGAAATTACCCGCCTAAAATCTGTAAGGTTATAAATCCGCTATTGGCTTCAGTCTTGCAATGATTACACCGTGAGTATTCAGCATGGTTTATTCATTAATGACATGGAGAGATAGCATGACTCGTTCCCTGGCAAGACGGATACAACAATATGCTTTATCTGCATTACTGATTGGATGCGCTTCCTATAGTTATGCGGGAAAACAGAATGATACGTTGGTTTATGCCTCGGATAACGAGGTGGAAAATATTAGCGCTTATCATAACAACATGCGAGAAGGGGTGATTATTTCCAACCTGGTATGGGACAGGCTGGTCTATCGCGATCCCAAAACCGGTGAATATGAACCCTTGCTGGCGACATCCTGGGAGTGGGATTCGCCGGAAATACTGATTTTGCATTTACGCCAGGGCGTTAAATTCCATAACGGCGATGATTTTACCGCCGCCGACGTGGTTTACACGTTTAACGATATTGCCGGCGCGCCGGATTCCGTGGTTCCACAAAGCGTCGAGTGGATTAAGGAAGCGGTGAAAGTTGATGACTACACCGTTAAATTACAGCTAAAAAAACCTTTCCCGGCGGCGCTGGAATATTTATCCGGCCCGACGCCGATTTATCCGGCCAAATATTATCAACAGGTTAAGCTGGCCGGCTTCAGTAAAGCGCCGATCGGCACCGGACCTTATAAAATCACCGGCGTGACGCCGGGGCAGGGCGTCACCATGGAGAAAAACCCTGATTATTTCAAAGACAGTCCGATAGGGCAGCCGAAAATCGGCAAGCTACAGTTTGTGGTGATCCGCGATCCGGAAACCCGGCTGGCGCAGTTGATGACCGGTCAGGTCGACTGGATCTGGCGAGTCCCTTCCGATCAGTCTGCCTCGCTGGAAGGGATGCCGAATATTTCAGTGAAAAGCGGCGAAACCATGCGCATCGGTTTTCTGGCGTTGAACATCAATGCCGGCGGGCCGGGCGGGGAGCCGTTCAAGGATCTGCGCGTTCGTCAGGCGGTGAACCACGCCATCAACCGTAAGGGCATGGTGGATAATCTGGTGCGCGGCGGCAGTCAGCCGGTCTATTCCGCCTGTTTCTACACCCAGGCCGCCTGTAACACCAGCAAGGTGATTGCCTATGATTACAACCCGGATAAAGCCAAACAGCTGCTGGCGGAAGCCGGTTATCCCAATGGGTTCGATACCGATATCTGGGCCTATCGCGAACGGGATTATGCCGAAGCGATCATCGGCGATTTGCGTAAAGTCGGTATCCGCGCCCGGTTGCACTATGTGCAATATCCGGTGCTGGCCGCCGATTTGATTTCCGGTAAGGCGCCGATGGCGATACGAACCTGGGGCTCTTTCTCCATCAACGATGCTTCCGCCTTCGTTACGCCTTATTTCGGCGGCAAGGGCGACGATATCTGGAAAGATGCGGAAATCACCAACCTGCTGACCAAAGCGGATGAAACCATCGATACCAAACAGCGCAGCGCCATGTATGCGGATTTGCTGGGTCGCATCTCTTCCCAGGCTTATTTAGCCCCCCTGTTTTCCTATTCAACGAACTATGCCTTTACCGCCGATCTGAACTTTGACAGTTGGCCGGATGAATTGCCGCGTTTCGCTATGGCGAGTTGGAAGTAACGGACTGTCGGGAATCGATAGTGATATCGATTCCCGCGGGTCTCTGGCGAGAATGAGGAACCGCGCATGATTATCTATATCTTACATCGACTTTTGGTCGCGCTGGCGGTGCTGTTTACCGTGGCGGTAGTCAGTTTCTCTCTCCTGCACCTTTCCGGCGATCTGGCGGCGGCGATTGCCGGCCCGGAGGCAACGGCCGAGGTGGTTGAACGTATCCGGGTGCAATACGGGCTGGATCAGCCATTGACCACGCAGTTTATGCACTGGATGTGGTCGGCTTTACATCTTGATTTCGGCCGCTCGTTTTATTTCGAAAATACGGTAATGGAATTGGTCGGTCAGAGAATGCCCGTCACCCTGAAACTGGGGGCGGTTTCTCTGTTGCTGGCGCTGGTGGTGGCCATTCCGCTCGGGGTACTGGCGGCGGTGTTCCGCGATACCTGGATCGACAGATGTTCCATTTTTATTGCGGTGATCGGTCAGGCGATGCCGAATTTCTGGTTTGCCCTGCTGCTGATCGTCGTCTTTGCCGTGGGCCTGAAATGGCTGCCGGTGGCCGGGAACGGCAGTTGGCGTAACTTTGTCTTACCGGCCGTCGCGCTGGGTTATTACGCCATGCCGTCGCTGATGCGGCTGACGCGCTCCGGCATGCTGGACGTACTCGGCTCGGACTATATCCGCACCGCGCAAGCCAAGGGGTTAAGCTCTTTCAAGGTGGTCGTCAAACACGGTCTGCGTAACGCTATCATTCCGGTGGTGGCGCTGGCGACGGTCGAACTGGGCTTTATGCTGGGGGGATCGGTGGTGATTGAGTCGGTATTCGCCTTGCAGGGATTGGGGCAACTGGCCTGGGACTCCATCTCCCGCAACGATTTTCCGGTCGTGCAGGCCATTGTGCTGATTATCTCGGTGTTCTATATCGGGCTGACATTTCTGGCGGATATCCTCAATGCGGCGCTCGATCCGCGTCTGCGTACCTCATAGGGAGTTTCCATGAAAACGTCTTCGTCACTCTCTTCCACGCTGATCGCCAGGCCGGCGATGGCTGAAGCGGGACTGATTCCGCAACCGGCCCCCTGGCGGCGCTGGATTCATCGCATCCTCGGTCATCACAGTATGACGTTCGGCCTGATTGTGCTGGCGATGATTGTGCTGGCGGCGCTGCTTGCGCCATTCATCAGCCCGCACGATCCTTACGCGCAGGATGTGAGCCGGCGCCTGATACCGCCGGTATGGCATGAGAAAGGCGGTTGGGAGCACATTCTGGGTACCGACAAGCTGGGGCGCGACTATTTGAGTCGGCTGCTGTACGGCGCCAGGGTGTCGTTGACCATCGGGCTGGTGTCGGTACTGGTGGCCGGATTTATCGGCATTACGCTGGGCGTGCTGGCGGGGTATTTCGGCGGTCGGGTGGATGCGCTGGTCAGCTATATTCTGACGGTTCGCCTGTCTATGCCGATCATTCTGGTGGCGCTGGCGACCGCTTCGCTGGTGGGCGGATCGGTAAAAGTGGTGATCCTGCTGCTCGGGTTGCTGCTGTGGGATCGCTTCCTGATAGTCTCCCGTTCGGTGACCCGGCAATTGCGCGAGGCGGAGTTTATTGCCGCCGCCAAGACGCTGGGCGCCTCCTCGTTGTTTATTATGCTGCGCGAAATCCTGCCCAATCTGCTTGGCCCGCTGACGGTGGTGGCGACGCTGGAAATCGCCCACGCCATTCTGCTGGAAGCCACCCTCTCTTTCCTCGGGCTGGGCGTACAGCCGCCGATGCCGTCGTGGGGGCTGATGGTGGCCGAGGGTAAGGCGTACATGTTCTTTCAACCCTGGGTCATTCTGATCCCCGGCGTGGTGCTGGCTATCCTGGTGCTGGGGATCAATCTGGTGGGAGACGGCCTGCGCGATGTGACCGCGTTGGACGGACGTAACTGAGGAAGTGGCCATGAATAATGACATTTTGCTGGATGTGAAAAATCTGCGCGTCGATCTGCCGACGCCCCGCGGCACGCTGTATGCGGTACGCGGGCTGGATTTCTCGGTACGGCGCGGAGAGATGTTGTGTCTGGTGGGCGAGTCCGGCTGCGGCAAGTCGATGACGTCGCTGGCGCTGATGGATCTGTTGCCGCGCAAGGCGGTGCGCAGCGCGGATCATCTTCTCTTTCAGGGCGTCGAATTGCAGTCGCTGAAAAAACGCGAAATTACCGCGCTGCGCGGCGACAAGATGTCGATGATTTTCCAGGAGCCGATGACCTCGCTGAATCCCTCTTACACATTGGGCAACCAGCTCTGCGAGACGCTTCAGGCCCATCGCAAGGTTTCGCCGGCGCAGGCGCGCGAACGGGCGGTGTATCTGATGGAGCGCGTGGGGATTCCTATGGCGGCCGATCGCCTGAACCAGTATCCGCACCAGTTGTCCGGCGGTCTGCGCCAGCGCATCATGATTGCCATGGCGCTGATGTGCGAACCGGAGCTGATTATCGCCGACGAGCCGACGACGGCGTTGGATGTCACCATTCAGGCGCAGATCCTGCGTATGTTGCGCGAACTGCAACGGGAGTTCGGCATGGCGGTGATTTTCATCACCCACGACCTGGGCGTGGTGGCGCGTATCGCCGACCGGGTGGCGGTGATGTATGCCGGCAAAATTGTCGAAACCGCGCCGGTGATGACGCTGTTTAACCAGCCGCAGCACCCTTATACCCGGGCGCTGCTCGACTGCATCCCGATTCAGGGGAAAACCATTCCGGGTCGGCCGCTGAATGCGATCCCCGGCGTGGTACCCAGCCTGATCGGCGTACAACAGGGCTGCGCGTTCAGTAATCGCTGTTGCCACTGTACGGACGCCTGTAACCAGCAAACGCCTTACGTGGAGGTCGCCGACCAGCACGCGGTGCGCTGTGTACGGGCTTTACCGGCGCGCAATGCGGAGGTCGCATGAATCAAATCGCCAATCATCATAACGCGCCTTCCACGTTGCCGACGCACATTCCGGGCAACGATGATATTGCGCTGGAACTGTGCTCCTTAACGCGGGTTTTTCGCCTTAATCGCGGTTTCTTCTCCCGGCCCGGCGAGATCCGCGCGGTGAACGAGGTTTCCCTGCGTATCCGGCGCGGAGAAACGCTGGGGCTGGTGGGCGAATCGGGCTGCGGAAAAAGCACGCTGGCGAAAATGCTGCTGGGTTTGCTGGCGCCGACTTCCGGCAATGTGCTGATTGAAGGGCGTGAAATCGATTCCGGCAATCGCAAGGACATGGCGGCCCGCATTCAGCCTATCTTTCAGGATCCCTATTCCTCGCTGAATCCGCGCCGTACCGTCGCCGATATCGTGGAGGTGGCGCTGCGTCTGCACGGCATCGGTACGCCGGCGGAGCGCAAAGAACGGGTTAAAGAGATGCTGGATGTGGTCGGCATGCCCGCCCGCACGCACAGTCAATACCCCGGTCAGCTTTCCGGCGGGCAGCGGCAGCGCGTGGCTATCGCCCGCGCGTTGATTATGCGGCCTGACATTCTGATCTGCGATGAACCGACGTCGGCGCTGGATGTTTCCGTTCAGGCGCAAATTCTCAATCTGCTGCTGGCGCTGAAACAGGAATTCGGCCTGACTTACCTGCTGATCAGCCACAACCTGTCGGTCGTGGAGCATCTGGTGGATCATGTGGCGGTGATGCAGAGAGGGTCGATTGTCGAACAGGGTACGCGCGAGCAGATTTTCCACGCGCCGCGGCACCCCTATACCAAATCGCTGCTGGCGTCGGTGCTCACGCCGGAGCCGGGATTGGGCATTCCGCAGATTGAGCCGTATTAACCGCGGCCCGGTATCCCGTTTCTTAAACCATCAACGTTGCGCCTGTTGTTGATTAACGACTCTCAGAGAAAAAGAGGATAGACAGAATATGACGCGTGAAGAGACTATCCAGTCAACCGCCGAGGATTTCAATTCAGGAAATTTCGCGCAGACCCTGACGCGCAGGGTGGCATATCGCACGGAAAGTCAGGATGCCGGCAGCGGCCCTGTTCTGCTGTCCTACCTGACGGATGAAATGATGCCGGCGCTTGAGTCAATGGGGTTTGAGTGTCGACTGGCGGATAACCCCGTCAGCGGCAAAGGGCCGTTCTTGCTGGCGCGCCGTATGGAGTCGGAAGCCGCGCTGACCCTGCTTACCTACGGCCACGGCGATGTGGTGCGCGGCTATGACGACCAGTGGCGGGAGGGGCTGTCGCCGTGGGCGTTGGTGCAGGAGGGCAACCGCTGGTATGGGCGCGGCACCGCGGATAACAAAGGTCAGCACTCGATTAATCTGGCGGCGCTGGCGCAGGTGCTGAAGGCGCGCAACGGCCGTCTCGGCTACAACGTAAAAATCATTCTGGAAATGGGGGAAGAGGATGGTTCGCCGGGATTGAACGAGATTTGCGCGCAATACCGCGACTGGCTGGCCGCCGATCTGTTTATCGCCTCGGACGGGCCGCGAATCTCCGCCGCCCGTCCGACCCTGTTCCTCGGCTCGCGCGGGGTGTTCAATTTTGAGCTGCGGGTGAATCTGCGCGAGGGCGCGCACCATTCGGGCAACTGGGGCGGGTTGCTGAGCAACCCCGGTATCCGCCTGTCGCACGCCCTCGCCAGCATGGTGGACGCTCACGGCCGCATTCTGGTGCCGGGGCTGCGCCCGCCGGCGATCGCCGAGACCCTGCGTCATATGCTTGCGGATATTGAACTGGGCGGCGGGGCGACGGATCCGGCTATCGATCCCCGCTGGGGCGAGCCGGGTCTGACGGCGGCGGAAAAACTGTATGGCTGGAATACGCTGGATGTGCTGGCGTTCGTCACCGGCAATCCGGATAAACCCGCCCACGCCATCCCGCCGCAGGCCAACGCGCATTGTCATATGCGTTATGTGCTGGGCAGCGACGTGGAGAATTTTGCTCAACATATCCGGCGTCATCTGGACGCCAACGGATTTGAAGACGTGGCGATGGCGAATGCCGCCAGCCATTATGCCGCTACCCGTCTCGACCCCAATGATCTCTGGGTGGCGTGGGGAAAGGCGTCGATAACCCGCACATCCGGCATCAACGCCGCGGTGCTGCCGAACTTCGGCGGCGGGTTGCCGAACGCCTGCTTCTCGGAAACGCTGGGTCTGCCGACGCTGTGGGTGCCGCACTCTTATCCGGCCTGTTCACAGCATGCGCCCAATGAGCATATTTTGGCGGACATGACGCTACAGGCGCTCAAAATCATGACCGGGCTGTTCTGGGATCTAGCTGAACAGGGGGCGGATATCGTACGCATGCGTTCACAGCGAAAGAAATCTCAATCGGCGGAAACGATATAAGCGCAACAGTGCAGGAGGGCCGATGCATAGCAACGAAATTCGTTACTTCATGGCGGTGGCCAATACCGGTTCGCTAAGCGCGGCCAGCCAGCAGCTGTTTGTGGCGGTATCCGCCATCAGCAGGCAGATCCAGCGGCTGGAGACGCGTCTCGGCATGCCCTTGTTCGAGCGGCACGCCAGGGGCATGGTGCTGAATGACGCCGGACGCATTCTGGAGAATCATGTGCGGCGCAGCATGGCGGATATGGAGCTGGCGATGGCCGAGATTGAAGGGCTGAAATCGGCGCGCCAGACCACCATCCGGGTGGTGTGTACCGACGGTATCGGGTTCAATCTGCTGCCGACTCTGATGGCGACGTTTCGTCGCCAGTGCGCGCAAGTCAACTTTGTGCTGACGGTGGGCAGCGCCCGCCAGGTTCCCGACCTGATCCGCAACGGCGAATGCGATGTAGCGCTGAAGTTCAGTCTGGCGCCGGAGCACGGCGTTCAGGTCATCGCCTCTTTCCCCGCGCCGTTTCTGGCGGTGATGCAGGCCAATCACCCGCTGGCCTCAAGAGATTTTCAGCTTGATGACCTGAGCACCTATCCGATCGTGCTGCCCGATCAGGCGGCGACGGTGCGGCAGTTGTTTGATTTGTCGTGTCGGATGAACGGCGTTTTCATCGATCCGGTATTTACCTGCAATCATTTTTCGACGCTGTACGCCTTCTTGCTGGATACGCCGGACGCCATCGTCATATGCAGCCATTTTTCCGTGCTGTATAGCGCTAAACGCGATGGTTTACAGGTGAAATCCGTCAATATCGATCAAATCGGCCAGCGGATGTTGCAGATTCAGACCGAGGTCAATAAGCCGCCCACTTCCGTGTTGAATGACTTTTGCGCTTTTCTGCGTCAGGAACTGGAAACGCAGGATGCCCTGTTTCGTCAGAGTTATCGTTTTCAGGGGTGAATAATGTTTTAACCCCCTGAATGTCATCCGGGCGAAATACATGGCGTCGAGAGCATTATTCTGGCGAGACCGAAGGCGGAATAACGTTTCTTTCCGGCGCGGATGATACAATATTATTCATAGATAATAACATTGGCTTATAAAAGCGAACAGAATATTAACCATGAATATATTAAGCTTCACGGAATATATTATTTGAGATATCATTATGTTGGGTGCTGTAATACTGACTATATATTTTATTTCATGGAGGAATATTCCTTATGCAATGGTACTTAAACGTATTAAAAAATTATGTTGGCTTCTCCGGAAGGGCAAGGCGTAAAGAATATTGGATGTTTTATCTCTTTAACATCATCGTTTCTTTTGTTATCGCTATTATCGATTCGGCGCTTGGACTGAATGCAATTCTTCTGCTGATTTATTCATTAGCCATTCTTCTGCCAGGGTTGGCGGTTACCGTTCGTCGTCTTCATGATATCGGCAAATCGGGATGGTGGATCCTGATAAGTATGATCCCTGTCGTCGGCGGCATCGTACTACTGATCTTTACCTGCCAGGACAGTCAGCCCGCGGAAAATCAATTCGGAGCTAATCCGAAACTCGCTTAATCCTATTCATCATCTTTGGTACGGTATACGGCACCCTGAAAAGAAGAAATCCAGACCCTTGACAAACCTGTCGTCGATTCCCGGATTTTGTCAGTAAACTCAAATCTGAGCCTGGTTTCTTCTTTATCAGTTGCAAATGTTTTTCTCCCCAGCTTCTCAATCAACTGAATCAAAAACGCTATCCGCGGCAAACGACCTGTCCGAAAAACATCCGCATTCCCCGCCGGACAGAAACGGTGGTTAATTTTATTTCTTATTTGTTTGGTTTTTTGAAATTTATTTCATTGTTTTTGGTTTTTTTTACGTTTCAATTGATAAAAATTGGTTAATTTAGAAATTTAAACTCGGCTGTTTTCAGGTAATGTTATGAGCATGGGTTGACGGTGATTCTGAGCGGAATATTGACAACCTGCGGCTATCATTTCTCATTATTTACCGGAGCGCTATTTATGAATCTGGAGAAATTTTCACGTTATCCATTAACTTTCGGCCCTTCCCCGATTACGCCGATGAAAAGACTCAGCGAGTATTTAGGCGGGGATGTGGAAATATATGCCAAGCGTGAAGATTGTAATAGCGGTCTGGCGTTTGGCGGCAATAAAACCCGTAAACTGGAATATCTCATTCCCGAAGCACTGGAGCAGGGTTGCGATACGCTGGTTTCCATCGGCGGCATTCAATCCAACCAGACGCGTCAGGTCGCCGCCGTGGCCGCGCACCTGGGAATGAAATGTATCCTGGTGCAGGAAAACTGGGTGAATTATGCCGACGCGGTGTATGACCGGGTGGGGAATATCGAACTGTCGCGTATTATGGGCGCCGATGTGCGTCTGGACGCCGCCGGTTTTGATATCGGCATTCGCGAAAGCTGGAAAAACGCCATGGAAGAAGCGGCGCAAAACGGCGGCAAACCCTTCCCGATCCCGGCCGGCTGTTCCGAACACCCTTACGGCGGCCTGGGATTCGTCGGTTTCGCCGAGGAAGTTCGCCAGCAGGAAAAAGAGCTGGGCTTCAAATTTGACTATATCGTCGTCTGCTCCGTTACCGGCAGCACCCAGGCCGGCATGGTGGTCGGTTTTGCCGCCGATGGCCGCGCCCGTCATGTCATCGGTATCGATGCATCGGCGAAACCGGAAAAAACCAAGGCGCAGATCCTGCGTATCGCGCAGAACACCGCCAAACTGGTTGAGCTGGGCCGGGAAATCACCGAAGAAGACGTGGTGCTGGATACGCGCTACGGCGGTCCGGAATATGGTTTGCCGAACGAAGGCACGCTGGAAGCTATCCGGTTGTGCGCCCGTCTGGAAGGGGTGATGACCGACCCGGTGTATGAAGGTAAATCCATGCAGGGCATGATCGGTATGATCCGCAACGGTGAATTCCCGAAAGGATCGAAAGTGCTGTACGCTCACCTGGGCGGCGCGCCGGCGTTAAGCGCCTACAGCTATATTTTCCGTAATGGCTGACGGACTATCGTTCCCATTAAGTGGGTTCCAGACAGCCGGGTAGCCCTTCGGCCATCATCCCGGCTTCAACCCTGTCATCCCCGCAGCTTCAATCCTCGTCATCCCCGCAACTTCAACCCTCGTCATCCCCGCAGCTTCAACCCTGTCATCCCCGCAACTTCAACCCTCGTCATCCCCGCAACTTCAACCCTCGTCATCCCCGCAGCTTCAATCCTCGTCATCCCCGCAGCTTCAACCCTCGTCATCCCCGCAACTTCAACCCTCGTCATCCCCGCAACTTCAATCCTCGTCATCCCCGCAGCTTCAACCCTCGTCATCCCCGCAACTTCAATCCTGTCATCCCCGCAGCTTCAATCCTCGTCATCCCCGCGGCAGTAGGCGGGGATCGGTGACTGAAACCGTGGATATTTTGACTGACTCCCGATATTTGCGCGCGCGGCTAATGACGGTTTGATCCGTGGGGAATTTGTCGTCAACTTACGCGCATTTCCACCTTAAAACGTCAGTTGCGTGGTGGAGAGCACCTCCCGCAGGCCGATAAAAGAGCGGATTTGACGCACGCCGGGCAGAAAAAGCAGCTGTTCGGCATGCAGCCGGTTGAAGCTCTGATTATCTTTGGTGCGGATCTTCAAAATGTAATCGAACTCGCCGGTAACGACCTGACATTCCATACAACCGCTGATTTTCTGCACCGCGGCTTCAAAATCCCCAAACGAGCCGGGCGTAGAGCGATCCAGCACCACGCCGATTAATACCACCAGACCGGCGTTAAGCGCCTCGGGGTTCAGCAGCGCGACGACGCCCCTAATCAGGCCAATCTGCTTGAGGCGTTCAACCCGGCGCAGGCAGGCGGGCGGGCTGAGATTGACCTTTTCCGCCAGCGCCACGTTGGATATGGACGCATCTGCCTGCAAAAGGCGCAGGATGGCGATATCGAAGCGATCCAGATCATAGGCTTTCTTTTCCTCGGCGGGGGGCGTGGCGCTGGCGCTTTTCGCTTTCATGGGGCGTTTCCTCATTTCCATACCGGATATGGCATTATGGCCATGATTTCGTCATTAAGCTGCTTTTTGCAATTAAATAATAAGAAAAGAGAAAATTGCTGATTAAAATTTATCTATATAAGAGATAAAAAGAATATTTGGTGGTTTCCGTCATAGAAAAAGCAGGGATGGCGTAATCAATGCGTGCCGCCGAGAGGCGCAGTTCGGCAGTATAATCTGCCAAAAACCGGATGTAACATAAGGTTATATTATAGCTGTTTATATTATTTCCCCCTTTCTCACTCCATTGATAGCCTATAATCAATATGTTAACTGGTTTAGGGGCGGGGAATGAAGAATCATATCGTGGCATTAACATTGCTGGCAGGTTTAGCGTCTGTTTCTGGCGTTGCGCAGGCCGATAAGCTGGATGATATTCAAAAAGCGGGCGTGGTTAAAATAGCGGTATTCGACAGCAACCCGCCGTTCGGTTACGTCGATCAACAGAGTAAAAAGCTGGTGGGTTACGATGTCGATATCGCCGAAGCGATTGGTAAGGCGTTGGGCGTGAAGGTGGAGCTGCGGGCGACCAACCCGGCCAACCGGATTCCGCTGTTAAGCTCTAAAAAAGTGGATCTGATCGCCGCCAACTTTACCATCACCGATGAACGCGCCAAACAGGTGAACTTCAGCATTCCCTATTTTGCCACCGGACAAAAATTCATCGCCCGCAAAGGCGTGTTGAAAACGCCGGAAGATATTAAAGCGCTGCGTATCGGCGCGGACAAAGGCACGGTGCAGGAAATTACCCTGCGCGAGCATTATCCCACCGCCAAAGTGATCTCTTATGATGATACGCCGCTGGCGTTCGCCGCATTGCGTAACGGCAATGTACAGGCCATCACGCAGGATGACGCCAAGCTCGTCGGTTTGCTGGCCAATGTGCCGGATGCGCAGAAAGCCGAATTTGAAATTTCGCCGTTCAGCATCACCAAAGAGTATCAGGGGATTGGTCTGCCGAAAGGCGAAGAGCGCTTGACCGAGAAGGTCAACGAAACCCTGCTGAACCTGGAAAAACAGGGCGAAGCGAAAAAGATTTACGATCGCTGGTTCGGACCGGAGACAAAATCGGCTCAGCCGCGCGGCGACTTTACTTTCGCACCGCTGGATCAGCAGCCTAAAGCCTGATCTTCCGCTCAACGGATGATAAACCATCACATTTCAACCCTCTGCCAGGCAGGGGGTATTTTTGTTTGTTATGTCTGATAATGTATAAAAACGGCTGGTTATGAAACTGACAGATACAGCGCTGCACTATATTGAAGAGTGGCTGTTGGCTCCCCAATACCTCAGTTGGCTTTGGCAGGGTTTTCTGGTCACGTTATGGATTTCCTTCTGTACGGTGATACTGGCGACGTTGCTGGGATTCTTGCTGGCGGCGGCGCGGGATAGCCAATTACGTCTGTTGCGCTGGCCCGTCATGGCTTACAGCTCGCTATTTCGCAATACGCCTTTGCTGATACAGCTTTTTTTCTGGTATTTCGGCGCCGGTCAGTTATTTCCCTCAGGCATGATGCAGTGGCTCAATACGCCGCACGACTTCACATGGCTGGGGATGAGCGTGGCATGGCCTTCGTTTGAGTTTCTGGCCGGGCTATTGGGCCTGACGCTCTATTCCAGCGCCTTTATCGCGGAAGAGATCCGGGCCGGCATCGGCGGCGTGGCGCGCGGACAAAAGTATGCCGCGCTGGCGCTGGGGTTGAGCGGATGGCAATCCATGCGCTATGTGGTCCTGCCGCAGGCATTGAAAATCGCCTTGCCGCCGCTGTTGGGCCAGTACATGAACGTCATTAAGAACTCCTCGTTGGCCATGGCGATTGGCGTGGCCGAACTCTCTTATGCCTCCCGTCAGGTGGAAACCGAAACCCTGCGTACCTTTCAGGCGTTCGGGGTGGCGACGGTCCTGTACATTGCGATCATCGCCTTGATGGAAGGCTGGGGAATGTGGCGTCAGCAACGTAATCCGGCCGTGGAGCGCTGAAAATGGATTTCACCATTATTTACGATAACTTCAGCTACCTGATGTGGGGGACGTTTCCCGATGGCCCATTGGGCGGCGCGGCGCTGACGCTGGCGATCAGCCTGCTGGCGGGCATCGCTTCCGCCGTGTTGGGTACCCTTTTGGGCGTCGCGCTGGCGATGTCCCGCGGATGGTGCGCGGCGTTGCTGGCGATGATTATCGGTTTTTTCCGGGCGATCCCGGTCATCATGCTGATATTCTGGACCTACTTTCTGCTGCCGGTCGTTTTCGGCATCGAGATCCCGGAAATCACCACGGTGGTTTGCGCGCTGGCGCTGATCGCGTCGGCCTATCTGGCGCACGGCGTGAAAGCGGGGATTGTCGCCATCGGGCGCGGTCAGTGGCAGGCCGGCTTATCGCTGGGATTCGGGCGCTGGCGGGCGCTGTGGCATATTGTTTTGCCGCAGGCGCTGAGGATGATGGTGCCGTCTTTCATCAATCAGTGGATTTCACTGATTAAAGATACTTCGCTGGCGTACATCGTCGGCGTCGGCGAACTGACCTTTTTAGCCACCCAGGTGAACAACCGCAGCATGGTTTATCCGATGGAGGTCTTCCTGTTCGTCGCGCTGGTCTATTTTGTTTTTTGTCTGTCGCTGGAACTGCTGGCGAACGGCCTGAACAAGCGTTTTAGCCGGCAGGGAGAACCGCTAAAACGCGCATGGCGGTGGCGACGCCACAAACCCGCCTGAGGTTACGCCGCGATATCCCAGCCTTTTTCACGCCAGATCTGCGGCAAGGCCCGCATATCGGTAAACATGGTGACCAGCGGATGGTGAATCGGCGTATTGTGCGGGTCGGCGCAGTAGTAGAACACCGGAATGCCGGCGGCGATCCCCGCCTGAACGCCGGATGTCGAATCTTCCACCAGAATACAGTGTTGAACCGGCACCTGCATTTGTTCGGCGGCGTAGAAAATGACGGCGGGATCGGGCTTCCACTTTTGCAGATCGTAGCCGCTGTATAGGTGGTCGCCAAAGTATTCGAGCATGTTCGTCAGTCCCAGCGACTGCTGCATCTTGCTGACCGGCCCGTTGGAAACCACGGCGATGGGTACGTTAATCAACGCAAGCAGCTCGCGCGCGCCGTTGATCGGTTGCAGGGATTCGTCGAACAGGCGCTTTATCTCCTGCCGGTAATGGCTTATCGCATCTTCCATAGAGACCGCTACGCCGTGTTTCCGGCTGATGCGGGTAATGATTTCGTGCAGCTTCATGCCTTTGTAGTTTTTTATCACCTCTTCCAGCGATAACTTAACGCCGTAGGGAATAAAAACATTCACATAAGCCTGGCAGCACAACACTTCGCTATCCACCAGCGTGCCGTCACAGTCAAATAAAACGCATTCAATACGGGGCATGAAGGATCCTTATCGGGGAAAATGTACGGTTATTTAATACGTTGTTTTTACCTTTCCCGCAAACTTTCCGTCGCCGCCCGCTGAATAGGGCTGGTAATAAACTCGATGATGCGGCGCTTGCCGGTTTTGATTTCAGCCGTGAGGTTCATGCCGGGGCTGAGGTGGATGGTCTTGCCGTCGATATCCATCTGCGTTTCGTGCATGCGCAGCGTCACCATGAAGATCGCGCCCCGCTTTTCGTCCTGAACGGCATCCTGCGTGATTTTTTCCACCGTGGCGCTTAGCGTGCCGTAGCGGGTGTAGGGGAAGGTCTCCAGCTTGATCGCCGCCTGCTGGCCGGCATAGACGAAGCCGATGTCTTTATTTTCCAGCGCCACTTCCGCGGTGAGGCTGGCTGATTCAGGCACAATGACCATCAGCGTTTGCGCTTCGGTCACCACGCCGCCCTCGGTATGGGCGGCCAGTTGTTGCACGGTGCCGTCCACCGGGGCAATAAGCGTGGCCAGATATTCGCGTTGCGTGGCTTTGGCCAGTTCCTGCGTGGTTTGCCGGATTTGCAGTTCGGCCTGTATCTGCCGCTCGCTGAGGGTTTGACGGGTTTCAGCCAGATAGGCGTTGCGAGCCTGTTCGCTTTCGTACAGCGCGGCCTGCGCTTGTTGCCACTGAGCCTGTTGCGCCGCCAGGTCGCGCTCCAGTTCAATGCGTTCCCGCGTTTTATCCTGCACGGTATGGCTGGCCACAAAACCTTTTCCGGCCAGTTGCAGGAAGTCTTTTTCCCGTTTGCGCACGATGGGCAGCGTGGTTTGCAGCTTGCTGATGAACGCGCGGGCGGTCGCCACTTCGGCCTGGCGCTGCTGTTTTTCCGCTTCCAGGCGGGCAAGCTGGGCGCGGATGTCCTGCCATTGCGTCGCCAACTGGTATTGTACGGCTCCGGCTTCGCTTTCACTCCAGCCGTCGGGGATAGCTTTGGCCGGCAACCGGGGGGCGTCGGGCTGATTGTCGGAGAGCGCTTGCAAGAGAGTATGGCAACGCAGCGCTTCGGATTGGGCGTTTTTTCGGCCTTCCTGTAGGCTGATTTTGTCGGCGCGGGCATCGGTGGGATCGAGCTCCACCAGCGCTTGTCCGGTTTTGACGTGCTGGCCGTCGCGCACCAGAATGCGGGTGACGACGCTATTTTGCAACGGTTGTACGACCTTGGTGCGTTCACTGACGATAATGCGTCCCGGCGCCACGGCTACGATATCCACTTTGCCGCAAACAGCCCAGGTGACGGCGATAAGGAACAAGGCGATCAGTACCCATGCCAGGCGCAGCGGCGCGGGGTGTAGCGGGGTTTCCTGTAAACTTAAGGCCGCGGGCAGAAAGGCGGCTTCGTCGGCCAGACGCGCGGGGCCGGCCAGTTCGTGGCGCATCGCCCAGCTTGCCGTCAGGATAGCGCGATATCGGGCGAGTAGTTCGCCTGCCGGACGGCGTTGAGACTGCTTCCGTGATTCATGGGATATGCCGGATGTCATAGCGCATTCTCTGATGAATGACCGTTTGGCGCGGTAACGGTAAGGGAATGTCGGGCGGGTATTTCCCCGCCGCTCTGGTTATTTTGTATGGCCCACAGATGGGCATACAGTCCCTTTGCGTTACGGATTAACTCATCATGCGGCCCCGCCTCCACGATACGGCCTTTATCCATAACGATGATACGGTCGGCCTGTCGCACCGCGGTGAGACGATGGGCGATGATCAGCACGGTGCGCCCCTGACAAATGGCGGCCATGTTGCGCTGGATAACGGCCTCGCTCTCATAATCCAGCGCGCTGGTGGCCTCATCGAAAATAAGGATGCGCGGTTGGGTGAACAGCGTTCTGGCAATGGCGATGCGCTGACGTTGTCCGCCGGAAAGGGTGCTGCCCTGTTCGGCGACCAGGGTGTCGTAGCCTTCGGTTAGTTCGCTGATGAAGTCATGCGCGCCCGCCAGTTGCGCGGCGCGCATGACTCGCTCCAGCGGCGCGGCCGGGTCGGCAATGGCGATGTTTTCGCGTACGCTGCGGTTGAACAGTAAATTTTCTTGCAGCACAACGCCGGTCTGGCGACGCAACTGGGCGGCGTCGATCAGACTGATATCCAGCCCATCGATGAGTACGCGGCCTTGCTCGGGGGTATAGAGACGTTGCAATAGCCGGGTCAGGGTGCTTTTGCCGGAGCCTGATCGCCCGACGATGCCGATGATTTCGCCCGGTCGGATATCCAGGCTGAGATTTTGGATCACGGGGGGCGCTTCGGGCCGGTAGCGGAAGGTTAGGTTCTCGAAACGGATACGGCCTTGCAGTCTGGGCAACTGTGCGGCGTTGACGGGCGGGACTTCGGTACGGGTATTGAGGATGTCGCCCAGCCGGGCCATCGAGATGCCGGTTTGCTGGAAGTCCGTCCACAGTTGCGCCATACGCATGATGGGCTGCGCCACGCGTTGGGCGAACATATTGAACGCGACAAACTGACCGACGCTAAGCGAGCCGGCCATGACCAGATGGGCGCCATACCAGAGGGTGGCGGCGTTGACCAGCTTACCGATAAGGTTGACGCCCTCATGCGCCCAGGCGGCCAGATTTTGGGTTTTGAAACTGGCCGAGACGTAGGCGGCCAGTTGGTTATCCCAGCGCCGGGCGAACGACGGCTCCAGCGCGGCGGCCTTGACGGTCTGGATACCGGTGATGCTTTCCACCAGCATGGCCTGATTTTCCGCGCCGCGGGCGAATTTTTCATCGAGACGACGGCGCAGCAGCGGAACAATCAGCAGGCTGAGGGCGAAATACAGCGGCAGGCTGACCAGCACGATCAGCGTCAGCGGCACGCTGTAAAGCAGCATCACGGCAATAAAGAGCACGGAGAATAGCGTGTCCAGCACGACCGTCAGCGCATTGCCGGTGAGAAAGCCGCGGATATTCTCCAGTTCGCGTACGCGCGCCACGGAGTCGCCCACCCGGCGCGCCTGAAAGTAAGAGAGCGGCAGTTGCACCAGATGCCGGTATAGCCGGGCGCCCAGCTCAACGTCGATGCGGCTGGTGGTGTGGCTGAAAACGTAGGCGCGCAGGCCGTTCAATACGCTTTCAAACACCATGACGATCGCCAGTCCGGCGATCAGCACATCCAGCGTGGTCAGTCCCCGGTGTACCAGCACCTTGTCCATGACGACCTGGAAAAACAGCGGGCTGACCAGCGCGAACAGTTGCAGCATCAGGGAAATGAACAGTACTCGTCCCAGCAGTTGGCGGTATTTCACCATGCTGGGAATAAACCAGGAGAAGTCAAACCTGGCCATCTCTCCCGCCAGGCTGGCGCGACTGGTGATAAGCATCAGTTCGCCGGTCCACAGCGCAATGAATGCCGCCAGTTCCATCACCTGCGGGCGGGAGCCGCCTTCCGCCTCCGTGGCGGCGAAGTCTTGCAGCAACAGGCGCTTGCCGTCGCACTTCGCCAGCACGACATAGCGCGGCGGTTTATCCGGCCTGCGAATTTTCGCCAGCGCGGGCAGCGGCGTTACCGCAAGGCGCTGGACGCTGGTTTTGCTGGTTTTGGCTTTCAGCCCGATATGCTTTGCGGCCAGCAGCAGACTGGCCTCGTCGATGGCCGTACCGCCGGGCAGCGCCAGACTATGCGCCAGCGTGGCCGGGTCGGCGGCTATCTGATGGAGGCGGGCGATGGCGCACAGCGCGGTCAGATCGGGGGGGACAGCGGTGGCTGCCTGGTATTCTGTCATTGACGGCGTCGCTCCTTGACGGTCCGGACGTTTACTTGAATAGCGGGGAAACGGGCGTTCCCCCGCTAAATGGTTACTGCCAGTTTGCCGCCAGCACCTGCTCGAACTGGGGACGCTGTTCCGGCGTCAGCCGGATCTCTCCGCCTCTTGGCGAACCGAAAGCGGCCATGGCATTGATGAGATTGTCCACGTTGGCGGCGGACAGCGATGCGCCGTCGGTTTGAATGCTGTCAAGGCGCTGGCCGGCGTCGGCATACCAGTTTTGTACGACGACGCGATCGCTTGAGCCGATGGCGTCGATCATCAGGTCGTCTTTATATCGCGACAGCCACAGGGCGTCGTTGGCGATGCCTTCAATACGCAGGACGTCGACATCGTCGTCCGGGGTGCCGGATTGATTCCTGATGACGGTCTGGTTTTCGCCGGCGGCGAATACATAGGTATCGCTGCCGTCTCCGCCGATCAGAACATCGTTGCCGCGGCCGCCGTACAGCGTGTCGTTGCCGGCTTCGCCTTTAAGATAATCGTTGCCGTTTTCGCCATAGATGATGTCGTCGCCGCCGCGGCCCCAGACCTGATCGTTGCCGTCGCCCAGCAGCATAAACTCGCTTTTATCCCGATAACCGACGAACTTGTCGATGCCGTCGGTTCCGCGCCGCACCGTGCGTTTTTCCACCTCGGCCTGAGTGAGAGAGGTGCCGTCGGCGAACGCGATATGGTTCAGTTTGAAGTGGTCGCTCATTCCCCGGAACCAGTTCTGCACGGTAATGGTATCGCCGCCGCCGTACCCGATAATCAGATCGCTGTCGCGGTGCGTGAAGTCGAGATCGTCGGCCGTAATACCGTCGCCGAAGCGTAGCGTGTCGGTGCTCGGCGTAACCTGGGGAAGCGCCATGTTGGTGCGGCATTCGATTAATAAATCCTGACCGTCTCCCCGTTCGAACCGGTAGGTGTCGTCGCCGTAGGAACCATAAAGCGTATCGTTGCCGCTGCCGCCTGCCAGCGTATTGGCGTAGCGGTATCTGCGGTGGCTGAGGGTTTCCAGCACGTCGTCGCCCGCGCCGCCCAGCAACGTATCGGCCCCCTGGCCGCGCAGGGTATCGTCGCCGTCGCCGCCGTCAAGCACGCCGGTGCCGAGCAGGGTGTCGTTGCCCGCTTCGCCGTACAGCGCGTTAGCGCCTTCGCCGTCGTTTAAACTATCGTCGCCCTCTCCGCCGTACAGGGTGTCATCGCCCTGATTGCCGTAGAGCGCGTCATTGCCTGTGCCGCCCGTCAGCATGTCGTTGCCGCTGCCGCCATGGAGGATGTCGTCGCCCTCATCGCCATACAGCCGATCGTCGCCGCCCAGGCCGTAAATCGTATCGTTGCCTGCCAGTGTATTAATGACGTCGCCTTTATCGTCGCCGAATGCCGTATCGTCTCCGGTTGTACGCGACGCGGCGTGCAGCGCGTCCAGCATTTGCTGCTGGCTTAGCGTGCTGCCGTCAATGAAACGGAACCGCTCGATAGCGCCAGTGGCTACCGAACCGTCGGCGTTAAAGAAATTGTCGATGCGCACCGAACCGGCTTCGCCGCCGTCGGCGTTTTTGATTTGGATGTGAATCGTAGCGGCGTCTCGCGAGAATGTCAGATCGGTCTGGCCGATACCGCTGCCGAACACGATCTGATCCATACCGCCGCGATCGGCGAGGGTGTCATCGCCCTGGTTGCGGAAGATATAGTAGCTGTCGTTTCCCTTCTGCCCCTGGAGCCGGTCGTTGCCGTCGAAGCCAATAAAGGCGGACCCGGTATTCACGCCGGACAGATTATCGTCGCCCGTTGTGCCGAACAGGATGCCAGATTCAAAGAAGGGCGCCAGGCTGGCGTTGGCGTCGATAATCGTCTGGAAAGCGGCGTCGCGTCTGCTGCGGTAGCCGGGCGAATAGGCGCCCAGATCGGTCAGAATCGCCAATACGCCGGGAATACGTTCAACACGGCCCTCGGCGTACAGCGTTTGCAATTTGTTCTCCAGCGCCGCCCAGTCGACGGTAATGCTGTGCGCGTCGGAGCCAAACGCCGAGCGGATACTATCCAGATCTTCGGCATAGTTGGTTTGCGCCTGGATTTGCGCGGCGGTGAAGCGTTTGAACTTCTGGTACTCGTCCTTCAGGATTGAGGCCGCTACGGAAAGCGGATTAGCACTGTCTTTGCCCTTGTTCCATGAGCTTACGTAAGGGCGGCCGGTCAGACTTTCCAGCGCGACAAGCTGGCGCGCATCTATTTGATGACCGTATGCTTGCGAGTCGCGGCTATGGGGATCGACATCGGCAACCCCGGTCCAGCGGTAGATCAGGTCGTCAAGCAGGGCATCGCGGTCCGCGCCGTCTGCGGCCCCGGTATATTGGTTCAGCAGCTCTTTCAACTCAGGATCGAGTATTATCGCCTGACGCAAATCGTGTACCTTGCCAAACCCTTTGGCGTTAGCCAGAGACAGTGACTCGACGGTTAGCGTAATATCGCCGCTGTTGATGCGGCGGGCCGTATCTACTTTGAACCACACGTCCGTCGCGCGGGAGACCGAGCCGTCGCTCAGCGTCACGCTTGCCGTCTGACGGTGCTGGTGGCCGTGGGCATCGACGCGGCTGGCATTTTTGTAGTCGGTGCTGATGGCGCTCACGCCGGCGTCGGCAAGGCTTTGCAGTTCGCCTTCGTCGCTATTACCGTTGCCGTTAAGGTCGCGCCAGATTTTCAGGTTGGCGTAGGCCGCATCCTGCGCGTCGATGGTCTTGTCGCCGTTATCATCATACTCGGTCAGCGCCAGGAATCCGTTGTCGGCCGTCTTGCCGTTACTCAGGAGGGTGTGGTTGCCGAACAGTTCGCCGCCGTTGCCGATGCGGCCGTCGCCGTTGCGATCGAGCGCCAGCAGCCCGTCGTCGGGACTGACCCAGCCGGTCAGTTCGCTTAGCGCATCGCCATCCAGATCGAAGTACGCCGCGCCGGTTTTCAGGGTTTCAATGCCGTCGCCGTCCAGATCGATAACAATGGGCGAGACAGCGGTTTCAGCTTTGCCGGTTTCCGGCGTTTCATCCGGCTCGTCGTCGCTCAACATGATGTTCAGCGAGTTTTTATCTTTGTCGTAGTTGCGGATGGTCAGGCTGCCGTTAACGGTCAGCGTACTGCCGTCCAGCACATATTCGTTGCCGTTACCGGTATAGGTATTCTCGGCATCGCCTTCCTTGCGGGTACCGCCGGTGAGGAGTCTGTTGTTGAGGTAAATATTGCCTTTATGATCTGAATCGAGAATGGTATCGCCGTCATCCACGATATAAATGTCGTTTCCGGCCCCGCCTTGCAGGATATCGTCATCCTGTCCGCCAATAAGAATGTCATCATGACGGGTTCCTTTGATGGTGTCGTTTCCTGCTCCCCCCACATAAACAACACCATTGTCGGCATAGTTCTCCAGGTGCCGGTGGTCGTCCAGATCTTCATTTTTTGCATCATAGCCCGTCATGACGTCGCTTTGCCGGCTGCCATAGAGTATCGGCTTGTTATCGAACAGCGCCCTTGTTGAACCGGACGCGAACAGTTCATCCGTCAATCTCTGGATTTCACTCAACAGGGATAACTTAGGTGTAAGGCTTGCGCTGGGTTTTGAGGCAACCGCCTGACGGTACCCCTCCGCATCCAGTGTCGTCAGGGTGCGATCCCCTGTAAAGTTAATGATAACCTTTCGCCCGATGCCGGAAGGATCGACGATCTCCTCAAGATAGCCGTTGCCCAGTCTGGCCAGCGTGTCTTCAGACTTGAAGTCGAAGTTGTCGGGGCCGTGGTTAAGGGGAGTAATGGCGAAGTTTTCTATCCGTCGGCTGCCATCTTTTTCAACGATAAAGCGGACGTGATCGTCAATCTCAAACGCCGTTGAGTTCCAGATATATACCCGTGCGGCATAGTCCTCGGTGTCGTCGCTGAAAGCCCACTGCTTCTGTACAATCCATTTTTCATCCACGTCAAGTAGGTCACGCATGTCTTGCTCGTTGTAGCTGCCGACAGGCAGATCGTCCGAGGCAAAAAATTTATTGATGATTTCAAAATCGGCGGGGGAGGTGAAGCGGCCAACCTCGGCCATGTAGTCGTTAATGTCTACTTCTGTAGAGGCTTCCGCCTTAGCCGCCTGTATTTCTTCAGCGGAGGCGCGGATAAGGCGCTCATCCAGCAGGTCGCCGGGGCGTGACTTTGTGCCGTAGAGGTAAAGGTTGGTGATCTCTTCCGGGGTCAGTACGGGCATAGCATTTCTCCTTAAGCGCTATCGGGTCAGATTCCTGACCATGGATGACCGCAATTAGATATCGCGACAAATTCAGTAACCGTTTTTGATGCGCGCTGGTTGTTTGCATCCAGATAAAAGGTCTGGTACTTCACTTCGACAAAGCTGCTGTTACTACCCCATAGCCGGTCTCCCAGTGTGATTTGGTAGCCCAAGCGCTCCTGAACATTGGTGATTCGGCAGCAGTCCGGGTTGGCCTGCCGGAAGTGAGCGATGTCTTTGTAGGGGAAGGGCGGCGTTGTAGCATTTGATAGCTCACGCGTTCCGCCATATAACGTGGAACGGTAATGTGCCTGCGTATTCCGGAGAGCGATGGTGATTTTTTCCTCGTCGGAAAGGCGCTTATAGGTCTCAAAGCAGAAGCCGAAATAATTGAGCGTCAGATGCATAATGATGGCAACCAGCGGGAAGAGCAGTAGTAAAAACAGCGCCTCCCGCAGTAACTTCCAGATAGTCATGTTATTCACCCGCCTGTTTTTGGTGTGTGCTTAATGCCTGATTGACGGAGTTCGCCTTGGCGCGTTTTTTCCGGGCCAGTATCGGTATCATATTTTCTCTTTTGGGTTGTCTGGTCACCGATTCACCACGGCATGCCACAGTTGTATATCACGACACGGTTAGTCACCGTCTGTGATGCGGGCTGGTTATCCGCATCTCGGTAAAACACCTTGTAAGTCACGTTAACCGCACTGCCTGCGCCGCCCGTCAAACGACTTTTTAGCGAGGCATAGTCACTGATCTGTTTCCAGGAAAGAATTTTGCAGCAATCCGGGTTAACGTCCCGGAAATGGGCGATATCGCGATAGTCGATCGGGTGTTCGGGCCGCTCTCTTTTGGTCCATTCCCTCCAGTAAGGCGAAGAGGTGTCGTTGCCCATATTTATCAATGGCGGGTAGGTCGCCAGTATATATCTGATAGCTGTGGTCATTTTCTCTTCACGGGAAAGCGGACGCATGTTTTCGAAGCAGAAACCGGAAAAATTAAGCGCCAGACACAGCAGGACGGTAACCGGGGCCGCATAAAGCAGAAATATGAAGGTTTTTTTGACATTCAAATGCCTGAGCGCCAGCCGCAGGAGCACGGTGAACAGCATAGCTGCCATTAGAAATATAAGATGATTATTATTGGTCATGCTATTTATTCATCCTGAATAATTTGATGATCGGTAGCCGTAAGTTCCATAGACAGATTGTGGGTATCATTACCCGGTGAAAAAAATAAACGAATATAGAAAATATTCCCACAGTGAATTTGGTTACAGCACTAATATTTATTTTTTTGAATTATATTTAACTATTTATTATTTTGCGAATCAATTGACATTGAAATAATTTAATTTCGTGCCAATGGTTCCATTGGCGGATAGTGGCCAAACGATACGAGCTATTTTATACATTGAAGTTCAATGTGCTTCAATGAATTTTTTTGAACAGTTTTTGTTTTTTCTGCCGAGTAAGAATGTTAATTGAGAATTATTGCAACGAATTAAAGTTATTATTGGTTCTGAGGGCCAATTTATTGGTGACTTGCTCTGCTGTGGGAAGTGCCAAAACGTTCTCCTTGAAGCGGTTTGCTTAGTGGTATTAAAACCCAATTAAACGGCCCGTACATTGATTCCTTCTGTTTTAATCTTATAGAACTAACTACTGCGAGCATAGCCGCAATTATTAACCTGATAATGTGAGTATTTTGAAAAAATATATTTATGGGCACCGGTTTTTTTGTCTATATAACGAATTTTGTGTCGGAAAATAAACATTCCGTCGCCAGCACCGTCCGTGCGATCCCAAAATCTGAACTGTGGACCTTCTACATCCCCCCACGTACGCTCACAACACTCAGGATTTTCTTTTAAAAATTCCTCTTTGTTACTGTAATGTATCAAAGCAAAATTCTGCTCTAGTTCATCAGAACTACCAATAATGCGTTCGAATTTTCCGATTTCTAAATAATCTTTAGTTGTTTGATATTGCAGATACTTGGCGATAGCAATATCCAGCCGTTCCTCAGTGGTATATCGCTTTCCCATTCGTTGATTATCCCAGGTGCAGTAGCCGAGATAGTTACGTGTACTGGTATAGATCATTTCAATAATCGCAACAATCACCAGAATGATAAACATTAGCAGTAGTATTTTTAGGATGAATTTAATTACCGAGCTAACTTTTATTTTTGGTTTTTGGCTAATCACCTTGGTGTCCTGCCATTTATTATTTTGCTAATTAATTTACATTGAATTAGTTGGATATCTATTCAACTGGCGGATAGTTGCCAAACGATACGAGCTATTTTATACATTGAAGCTCAATGTGCTTCAATGAATTTTTTTGAACAGTTTTTGTTTTTTTCTGCCGAGTAAGAATGTTAATTGAGAATTATTGCAACGAATTAAAGTTATTATTGGTTCTGAGGGCCAATTTATTGGTGACTTGCTCTGCTGTGGGAAGTGCCAAAACGTTCTCCTTGAAGCGGTTTGCTTAGTAATATTAAAACCCAATTAAACGGTCCGTACATTGGTTCCTTCTGTTTTAAACTTATAGAACTAACCACTGCGAGCATAGCCGCAATTATTAACCTGATAATATGAATATTTTGAAATAATATATTTATGGGTGCCAGTTTTATTGTCTATATAGCGAATCTTATGTCGAAAATCGAACATACCATCTCCGATGCCATCCGTGCGTTCCCAGAAACCTAAAACAGGCCCCTCGACTAACCCCCAAGTACGTTCGCAACATGTCGGATTTTCTTTTATGAATTCCTCTTTGTTACGGTAGTGTATCAAAGTAAAATGTTGCTCTAGTTCATCAGAACTACCAATAATGCGTTCGGATTTTCCGATTTCAAAATAATCACCCGTTGTTTGATATTGCAGATACTTGGCGATAGCAATATCCAGCCGTTCCTGCGTAGTATAACGCTTTCCCATTCGTTGATTATCCCAGGTGCAGTAGCCGAGATAGTTACGTGTACTGGTATAGATCATTTCAATAATCGCAACAATCACCAGAGTGATAAACATTAGCAGTAATATTTTTAGGATGAATTTGATTACCGAGCTAACTTTTATTTTTGGTTTTTGGCTAATCACCTTGGTGTCCTGCTATTTATTATTTTGTATATCAAGTTAGTTAAATGAAAATTCAACTGGCGTATAGTTGCCAAATGATAAAGATATTTTATACATTGAAGCTCACTGTGCTTCAATGAAAATGTTTAAACAGTTTTTGTTTTTTCTGCCAAATAAGAATGTTAATTAATAATTATTGCAACGAATTAAAGTTATTATTGGTTCTGAGGGCCAATTTATTAGTGACTTGCTCTGCGCTGGGAAGTGCCATAACTCTCTCCTTGAGGTAGTGTATTTGATTTTTTAGATGCCTTAAGTCATGATAATTTATCTATAACTAAAAATAATAATGGCCAAGTGCATAACCACAATTGTTGACCTCGTAATATGTTTTTTTAGAAATAATTTCCTTATAGCTGTTGTTTTTTTTATCGATATAACGAATTTTGTGCCGAAAATCGAACATACCATCGCCTATGCCATCCGTGCGTTCCCAGAAACCTAAAACAGGTCCCTCGACTAACGCCCAAGTACGTTCGCAACATGTCGGATTTTCTTTTATGAATTCCTCTTTGCTGTTGTACTGAATCAAAATGAAGCGTTGTTCCAATTCGTCAAAATCGTCAGAATTAATGCGTTCTGCTTTTCTTATTTCTAAATAATCTTTAGTAATCTGATATTGCAGATACTTGGCGATAGCAATATCCAGCCGTTCCTGCGTGGTATAACGCTTTCCCATTCGTTGATTATCCCAGGTGCAGTAGCCGAGATAGTTACGTGTACTGGTATAGATCATTTCAATAATCGCAACAATCACCAGAGTGATAAACATTAGCAGTAATATTTTTAGGATGAATTTAATTACCGAGCTAACTTTTATTTTTGGTTTTTGGCTAATCACCTTGGTGTCCTGCTATTTATTATTTTGCTAATTAATTTCCATCAGGTTAGTTAAATGCAAATTCAACTGGCGGATAATCACCGAACAAAGTGCGCTATTTTATACATATGGCTGATGACGTTTCAATGACAATTTTTATAAAAATATTTTTATTTCCTCATCATTCTATCGATTAGCGAATAACATTATTCACAATATTCTCTTTAATAAAGTAGAGCGGCTGTTTGCTGGTTTTTATTATAAGAATAATTAATTTAATAATTTAATGGCGAATGTCGCTATATGTCGCCATTGATAAAAAATTCGTCTTTATTGGCGATATTGAACGTGATGCGGCTCCGGTGATTGGCGCGTTCGACATTGTCCGGTCAATTCTATCCCGACGCGTTGGCGACACGGCCTCTACCTTCCCGCCCCTTTAACTCTATGGGTATAAGTTATTTTTATGGAAAGAAAAAATGGCGGGTGCGCGTCAATGCGCGCGATTTTGTTATAGGATAGCCCAAAACTATCCTCTTTTTTTTGGAACACTGACAATGAATAAATTGCAATCGGCTCCCGCTGACGGGCAAGGCGTGCTGGAGCGTGTATTTAAACTGACCCGGCATGGCACGACCGTACGGACGGAAATGATCGCCGGCTTCACCACCTTTTTGACCATGGTGTATATCGTTTTCGTTAACCCGCAGATTTTAGGCGTTGCGGGCATGGATACGCAGGCGGTGTTCGTCACGACCTGTTTGATTGCCGCGTTTGGCAGTATCTTTATGGGCCTGTTGGCGAATCTGCCCGTTGCGCTGGCGCCGGCCATGGGTCTGAACGCTTTTTTCGCTTTTGCCGTCGTTGGCGCGATGGGGCTGTCATGGCAGGTGGCGATGGGGGCGGTTTTCTGGGGCGCGGTTGGTTTCCTGCTGCTGACTATCTTCCAGATCCGTTATTGGATGATCGCCAATATACCGCTGAGTTTACGGCTGGGTATCGCCAGCGGCATCGGTCTGTTTATCGCCATGATGGGGTTGAAGAACGCCGGCATTATTGTTTCCAACCCTGAAACGCTGGTTACGGTGGGTAACTTAACCTCCCACAGCGTGCTGCTGGGCGCGCTCGGCTTTTTCATTATCGCGGCTCTCGCGTCGAGGAATATTCATGCGGCGGTGCTGATTTCAATCGTGGTGACCACGGTCATCGGTTTACTGCTGGGGGATGTTAAGTTTAACGGCGTTTTCGCGATGCCGCCAAGCGTCACCTCCGTCGTGGGTCAGGTGGATATTGCGGGCGCGCTGAATCTGGGGCTGTCCGGCGTGATTTTCTCCTTTATGCTGGTTAACCTGTTCGACTCTTCCGGTACGTTGATTGGGGTAACGGATAAAGCCGGTCTGGTGGATGAACGCGGTAAGTTTCCCCGCATGAAGCAGGCGTTATATGTGGATAGCATCAGCTCGGCCGCCGGGGCGTTTATCGGCACCTCCTCGGTTACCGCCTATATCGAAAGTTCTTCCGGCGTGACCGTCGGCGGGCGTACCGGCCTGACGGCGGTGGTGGTCGGCCTGCTATTCCTGCTGGTCATTTTCCTGTCGCCGCTGGCAGGGATGGTGCCGGCTTATGCCGCGGCGGGCGCGCTGATCTATGTGGGCGTATTGATGACATCGAGCCTGGCGCGGGTGAAATGGGATGATTTAACCGAGGCCGTCCCCGCCTTTGTTACGGCGGTGATGATGCCGTTCAGTTTCTCGATCACCGAAGGGATCGCGCTGGGCTTTATCTCTTATTGCGTGATGAAACTGGCGACGGGACGCTGGCGCGAGATCAGCCCTTGCGTGGTGGTGGTGGCCTTGTTGTTCTTGTTAAAGATCATCTTTATCGACGCTCATTAAATTTATCATGCTCCGGGGGATTCCTCCCGGGGTTCTGCATCGTCGTCAGCCTCGCTATGCCGAGGCGTGATGGCCCGCCTTATTTTGACGACCGATCATGATTGCGCAGGCGTCTCCGGCGACGATTTTTCCGCCGTGTGGCTGGTTAGTTTCATATAGCGTAAGGACTGGCGCTGCTGTTGCACGATCTCTCCGGTTTTATTCATGCCCGCATCGGTGGAGTAGGTCCACATGACCAGACGGTTTAGCGTGGGGACGTGCGCGCAGGCCCAGGCCAGATAATCATCAATGTCGCTCATGACTTCAACGGCGGGAAGCGCGTTGGAACTCAGCCGTCCGGAGGCCGGATGGAGCCTCAGGTTTTCCGCGCGACACGCGTTCGAACGCGGTATTTTCATCAGGGAATGGCGAATGGTACACAGCTGCGTCGCGGCTTCCAGCGGATCGCATTGCGCCTCGATCCAGGCCTTTTCCGCCGGCGTCTGGGTCTGCATAGCCGCAGGCGTCTGATTGTTTGAGCGCATGTGAACGATCTCGATATCCACGCCGACGCAGCCCTCTTCGCTGAGCAGAATCGCGATGGTATTTCCGGCATATCCCACGCTGAAATTAGGCAGGCAGGGATCGGCAAAATAGGAGCGCCCGTCCGAGGAAACGAGCAGTTTGGGGAGTTGCTGATAGCCAAAAAAATAGAACATCATCTCAGCCAGCAGCGCCCGGCTTTTCAAATAACGCTCGCGACGTTTGGCCGCAAAACTTTTTGTCGATGAAATAAGCTCATCCGGCAATCTTTGGAGATTGGGCAGTGCTTCCGTGCTGGTCCACCGGACGAAATGGCAGGACATTGTTCACTCCGTGATGATGATAAAAACAGAATGTCTCGTTTGAGCCACGTTTAAAGGGATGTGTCCTTGTTCTTTCAAGTTGCCGCCGCGTTCGCCCCTTGAAAGTGAATAGATGCATATTATCAGACAAAAATATGATCTAAAGAAAAATAAATGGATAAATCGGCGATTATTGTTTATTAATCACAATTATCTTCCGAAATACTATTTTTTATCGAAAAATAACATATACATAATATCGCCTTTCTTCCCTGGCGCATTGAGGCGGCGCACCCCACCGGAAAACGGTAAGTCGTCGCTCAGATCAACGCGCGAGTTTCTAATTTTGGATACCGGGATTTCTTTCCGGTTACCTGAAAGGCGTTTGGCATGGGGCGGGCCAGCATCTCGTCAGAAGAAAATGCAACTGTCCCCCCTGTGACTATCCATCATCCTAATGATTTTAATGACCGGCAACCTTGATATAGGACAGGTAAGAAGAGCGAGGGTTAATAAAATTATTTAATCGATTCAGCAGGTTACAGGGATTTTTCGGCGGGTTATCCTTTTGATTTTTCATCGTTTTACCAACCGGCACTTTATTATGGCGCGGAAGCGCCACGGCATCCGGCGCCAAGCGGCAGTCGAACGCCGGCGGCGGCATTATCGGTATTCTGGTGCAGGCGGCGGTTAACCAAATCGCCAGCACCATGACGGATAAAGGCCACGATATCGCCGGAATTGCCGGCGGACGTTTGCTTGCAGCCGGTCAGCCCCGCGGTATGCTCTATGGCCCGCGTTCATTGCAATAGGGTAAAGAAATCAACTAAGTTGCCGTGAACGGCGGGCGTTTAAGCGCGCCGGTCAAGAAGAAATAATCCGGAGTCGGTTCTCTGACTTCGGATTAATCGTGCGGGGATGCGAATCAGACAACCGTCAGCGTGACATCAATATTGTTTCGGGTGGCATTCGAGTACGGGCAAACCACGTGAGCCTTCTTCACCAGTTCTTCCGCCTTGGCTTTATCAAAGCCCGGAACCGAGATCTTCAGCGCCACTTCAATACCGAAACCCGTAGGAAGTTTACCGATACCGACGCTGCCTTCGATGGACGTATCGGATGGCAGCGAGACTTTCTCGCTTGCGGCGACGCTCTTCAGCGCGCCCAGAAAACAGGCGGAGTAACCGGCGGCAAACAGCTGTTCGGGGTTGGTGCCTTCACCGCCTTTGCCGCCCAGCTCTTCCGGCACATCAAGTTTGACATCAAGATGCTTGTCCGAGGAAACCGCGCGACCGTCGCGCCCGCCGGTGGCTTTGGCATGAGCAACATAGAGAACTTTTTCGATAGACATATTTTCTCCTGTGATTGACGAGTACATAACCAAGCTTAGACCATGCCGGCGCATCATGACCGAATGAAATGATGAGTTAAACGCAATATTTAGTTAAATAATCTGTATATACAGTGGGTTGTGGTGTTTTATTAAAAACAGCGACGTATTTTTTAAGAAAAAACCGAAGCCGCTCGCGCGTTCGGCAACCGGCGTCGACTCATGGGGCAGGCCAGCCTGCGGACTATCGATCCTGATGCGCCGTCTGCGCCGCTAATATGGCGGCGATATTGTCCTCAATCCAGTCGGCCAGAATTTTGACTCGCTCGCTGGCTTCTTTGCCCAGCGGCGTCAGGCTGTATTCGACATGCGGCGGTACCACCGGGTAAGCGGTTCGCAGGATGAATCCATCATTTTCCAGCCATTGCAGCGTTTGCGCCAGCATGCGCTCGCTGACCCCGTCGATTCTGCGCCGTAGCTGACTGAAACGGTGTGTTCCATCCAGTAACGCCACTAAAATCAGCACGCCCCAGCGGCTGGTGACATGATTGAGAACCTGCCGGGAAGGGCATTTTTCAGCGAACAGATTGCCCTGCAACGGCATAACGGATGATGAAGCGGCGGCGGCGACTTTTTCTGACACGATACTTACCTTTATGTACGTACTTACTTAAAGTTAGCTTGTGGACTATTATGCCTGTCAATGACCGTCAAATAAAGGAGCTTCATGATGATTGCTATTACAGGTGCATCGGGCCAGTTGGGCCGTTTGGTAATTGAACAACTGCTGGCGAAACAACCGGCGGGCGACATTCTGGCGCTGGTGCGGGATGTGACGAAAGTCGCTGATTTAGCCGCACGCGGCGTTCAGGTAAAGGCGGCGGATTACAATCAGCCGGATTCTCTGGTCGCCGCGTTGCAAGGCGTGGATAAACTTTTGCTGATTTCCTCCAGCGAAGTGGGAAAACGCGCGGCGCAACATCGTAATGTGATTGAGGCGGCGAAGCAGGCCAACGTCAAGCTGCTGGCCTACACCAGCATTCTGCATGCCGATCGCTCGCCGCTGGGGCTGGCGAAAGAGCATCGGGAAACCGAGGAGCTGATCAAAGCCTCCGGCCTGCCTTATACGCTGCTGCGCAACGGCTGGTATAGCGAAAACTACGCGGCCAGCATACCCGCCGCATTGCAGCACGGCGTGTTTATCGGCAGCGCCGGCGAGGGGAAAATTTCCTCGGCCACCCGCGCTGATTATGCCGCCGCCGCCGTCGCGGTGCTGACTCTGGACAATCAGGCCGGTAAGGTTTACGAACTGGCGGGCGATGAGGCGTACACGCTGGCGCAGCTGGCGGCCGAAATCAGCCTTCAGTCGGGCAAGACCATTGGTTACCAGAATCTGCCGGAGGCGGAATATAGCGCGGCGTTGGCCGCGGCAGGCGTACCGGCGGCGTTCGCGGATATCATCGCCGATTCGGATGTGGGCGCGTCCAAAGGCGGTTTATTTGACGATGAACATCAACTGAGCCGGTTGATTGGCCGTCCTACCACGCCGCTGGCGACCGTGGTGAAATCGGCCATCCAATAATAAGTTCGGCATAAATGAATGCGGCGGGCGTCGGTGTAGCCCGCCGCATTCGTTTCGACGCCGGCTAGATGGCGGAGCGACGCACCGGCGCACGGCGCCGTTCGCACCAGACGGTAAAAATACCGGCGCAGGCGATAATGGCGGCGCCCGCGATGGTGGAGAATTCCGGAATGCTGTCGAGAAAAAGGTAGCCAATCAGCATCGCCCATACCATCGTGGTGTAATCGAAGGGGGCCAGCAGCGAGGCGTCCGCGTAACGCAGGCTGAGCGTGATCAGAATTTGCGCCATGCCGCCGAAAAAACCGCAGCCGATCAGCAACGCCAACTGTTTGGCGTCAGGCATCAGCCAGCCAAAGCATGCCGTGGCCAGACCAATAAACATGGTCATCAGCGAAAAATAGAAAACAATGGCGCCCGGCTTTTCTTTACCATTAAGGAAACGGATCTGCACCGATGAGGTGGCGGAACAGAGCGCGGCCAGTAGGGCAAACAGCACGCCGATGGCGGAGCCGGCCGCGGCCGAATGGGAGGAGAATACCGACCCGCTGGCGTTTAAATGCGCCCAGAGCATGACGATAATCCCGGAAAAACCGACGACCACCGCCAGCCAGCGGTAGAAGCGCACCTTCTCTTTTAACAGTATCGCCGCCATAATCACGGTAAACAGCGGGGCGGCATAACTAATCGCGGTCATATCCGCCAGCGAAATATAGACCAGCGCCAGATAATTAAAATACATGCCTCCGGTACCGGAAAAACCGCGCACCAGGTGGCCGAATATATTTTTGGTTTTTATTAATTCAATAACATTGCCCTGAAATTTAAGCCAGATCAGCAATGGGATCAGCGCGACAAAGGAACGAAAAAAAATCACCTCGCCGGTTGGAATTGCGCCGTTCAATCCTTTTACGCAGGCCAGCATTAACGTTGCACACAGGGCCGACATTATTTTCAGTAATACGCCCACTCTCGAATTCATTGTTAACTTCACTCTCTGGCTTAAAAATCGAATGTGCGTCCCGGATATAAAGGACGCTGTTGTTACCATAGAGTGACCGTCATGCAGGCTGTTAAGATAATTTCGTTCTGCCTGGATAGTTTTTCCTTATATTTACCCGGCTGCTGTCTCCCCGTCATACAAATTGCGTATCGCCACACAGGCTTTCCGTCTTATACATCTTTCCCTCTTTGCTTTTATAGTCATATTACGGTAGCGGCAAAAGATAAGTTTTATTGCTATCACGCTGTTTTTAAATGCTTAATCAGGAGAAGACAGGGGTAACTTCTATTCTCAACTAAAAAATATCGGGGAACTCATGATGAAACTGAAATTGCTTGCGGGCGCGGTATTGGCGATGCCCTTGATGATGACCTCAACCGCGCATGCGGATGCGCTGGCGGATATTCAATCCCGTGGTCAGTTGAATTGCGCGGTGTATTCCGATGTGCCGCCGTTTTCTTCTCCCGATCCTAAAACGCGACAGTTAGTGGGAATGGATGTCGATCTCTGCCACGCGCTGGCGAAACAGATGGGCGTCGGCGTGAATTTGGTGCCGACCTCGATTGAGGCGCGTATCGCCGTCATTATCACCGGCCGCGCCGATGTATTGATCGCCAATCTGGCCTATACGAAATCACGCGGTAAACAGATTCAGTTCAGCGATCCCTACTATATTGCGAAAGAAGTTCTGGTGGTGAAGAAGCCCAACGAAAATAAAACGCGCGCTGATTTCAAAGATAAGCGCATCAGCGCCACCAAAGGCACCACCTCCGAACAGTCAATCTATCTGGCCGGCGCCAAAGCCGTGACCTTCCAGGATGCGGCATCCGCCTTTTTGGCGCTTGAGCAAAATAAAGTCGTCGGTTTCGTCACCAACACGATGACGGGCATCAAAATGATTTCCCAGGCGAAAAAAGACGGTATCGAACTGGGCATGATCAAAGAGCCGATGGCGCTGGAGCCGATTGGCGTCGGTATGAAGAAAGATGAGCCCGCCCTGCTGGATGCGGTGAACGGCAGCATGAAAGCGATGGATGATTCGGGCGTTATCGACAAAATCTGGAATACCTGGATTGGCCCGGATACCGAATACAAAATGGTGCGCGAAGAAAGAGTGCAGCCGTTTTCCAGCCTGAAATTTGAACCTCTGGAATAAGTGATGACCATGTTGTCTGGAGAGATGCCGGGGCGCATCTCTTTATCGCTTGTCAATTTGGGCGAGCAGGTGAAGGTATCCACCATCGGCAGTCGGGCTTATCTGATCGATGCGCCCGGTGATTTTGATTTGCCCGCCCAGCGCCGTATCTGGGCGCTGGCGGACGTATTGCGGCGGCGCGACGATATCGAGTCATTGATTCCCGGCGTGACCAATCTGCTGGTGTTGTTTAAACAAACGCCGCCCGATCCCGAGGCGGTCGCCGCGTTATTGCGGGAGGCGTGGGACAGCGCCCAATCGATCGCCCCGAAAGGGAAGCTGATTGAAATTCCGGTCTGTTACGGCGGCGAACATGCCGGCGATCTGGATGCGGTTTGTCAGTTTAGCGGCTTACCGGCCGCCGAAGTGGTGCGCCGCCACTACCAGGGACGCTATACGGTATTTTGCCTCGGCAGCGCGCCGGGGTTCGGTTATCTGCATGGCCTGGATCCGACGATCGCCACGCCGCGCAAAAAAGTACCGTCGTTGCAGATGCCGCGAGGCGCGGTAACCATCGGCGGCGCGCAGACCGGTATTGCGGCCCTGACCGGGCCGAACGGCTGGAATGCGATCGGTTTTGCCGATATCGCGGTGTTCGACCCGCTGGCCGACTCCCCCGCGCTGATGGCGCCGGGCGACAATATTCGCTTTCTACCCGAAAGGATTGAACTGTGATAGATGTGATCAAAACCGGCCCGCTGAACACGGTGCAAGACCTCGGTCGCACCGGTTTTCGCCATATCGGCGTTTCGGTCAGCGGCGCGATGGATTCGCTGGCGCTGCGCGTGGGCAATATCATGCTCGGCAATGAGCAAAACGCCGCCGGCATTGAAGTTCAGCTATTTCCTTTCCGTCTGTGTTTCCAGCGCGATACGGCGATCGCCTTAACCGGAGCCGATTGCCGGGCCACGCTTGACGGCGCGGCCTTGCCGCCCTGGTGGGCCTGCCGGGTTCGGGCCGGACAAACGCTGGAGATGCGCTATCCGCGTCAGGGAGCGCGGGGCTATCTCTGCGTGGCGGGCGGCATTGACGTGCCGGTGGTGATGGGATCGCGCAGCACGGCGTTACGCGGCGGCTTCGGCGGACTGGAAGGACGGCCGCTGGCCAATGGCGATCGCCTGCCGATAGGCGAGGCCGTCGGCGCTGAACCGCCGCCCGGCGGCCTCGGCGTGGTGCCGCCGGATGTCGCGCTGGCCGACGTATTTCCGCTCGGCCGCGGCGGCGCCTTGCAACTTCGCGCTATCCCGTCCGGGGAGTATGCGCTTTTCGCCCACGACGCCCCGCGCTTTTGGTCGCAGCAGTGGACCATCTCCAATCACAGCAACCGCACCGGCTACCGGCTGAGCGGCGAACCCATAATCCCTTCCCGCGTGGTGGAAATGCGCTCTTACGGGCTGATCCCCGGCGTGGTGCAGGTTCCGCCGGCGGGCGAGCCCATTATCCAACTGAGCGATGCGAATACCGCGGGCGGCTATCCGAAGATTGCCGGTCTGATTGAGGACGATCTCTGGCGGCTGGGACAGGCGCGGGCCGGGGATCGCATTCAACTGGTTGAGAGTCATGTCGATGAAGCGATAGCGGTCAGCCGGGCGGTGAATGATTATCTGGCCGCGCTGACCAGAAGCTGCCGCCAGGTGGCCGGCGCCGCTTTGGGGTGATGCCAGCCGGTATCCCGCCGTCTCCGGCAACACCCGCCGTCTCCGGCAACAGCCCGCAATCCCGGCAACGCTCCGTCACCCCCGCAACACCCCATCACTCCCGTCATCCCCGCGGCAGTAGGCGGGGATCTCCCGCTGCAACCCTGGACAGAGACAGACATTGCTGGATTTGCGCCGACGCGGGAATGGCATAGCGGAGGGGGTGACTGCGTATAATACGCCGTTTTTGCGGCCGTCGGGCATCGCCTGCCGCCGCAGACAGGCGTTAACATTCCCGACGGTGTGGAGGAAGAACGAAGAAGCGTTAGCGAATGCCTGCGCAAAACGCGGCGATGCGGTCGCAGCCTTCCTGCAAGATTTCCATGCTGGTGGCGTAAGAGAGGCGGAAAAAGGGGCTCATACCGTAAGCCGCGCCCTGAACGGTCACCACATGCTGTTCTTCCATCAGCGCCAGCACAAAGTCGGTATCGTTGCTGATGACATGGCCTTCGCGCGAGGTTTTGCCGATAAACGCGGCGATATTCACGAACAGGTAAAATGCGCCCTGCGGCTTATGGCACAGCAGTCCGTCAATCGACGCCAGCCGTTCCAGAACATAATCACGGCGCTGACGATAGATTTCCGCCCGCTCTTTCAACAGATCCTGAGGCCCATCCAGCGCCGCAACCGAGGCGGCCTGCGTCAGCGTGGCGACGCCGCCGCTGTTCTGGGTGTTAACGTTGCTCATCGCTTTGATCAGATCTTGGGGGCCGCCGCAAAAACCGAGGCGCCAGCCGGTCATCGACCAGGCTTTGGATACGCCGTTGACCGTCAGGGTGCGCGTGATCAGTCGGGGTTCCACTTCGGCGATGGTATAGAAGGTGATGCCGTCATAAATCAGATGTTCATAGATATCGTCGGTCAGGATCCAGATGTCAGGATGGCGCAACATGACGTCGGCGATAGCCTGTAGCTCTTGACGGCTGGCGACCGAACCCGTGGGATTGCTGGGATAGTTGAGCAGCAGCCATTTGGTTTTCGGCGTGATCGCCTTTTCAATCTCCGCGGGATAGGGTTTAAAGCCGTTTTCCTGCGGGCAAGGCACCGGCACCGGCACGCCGCCGGCGAATTTCACGATATCGGCATAGCTAATCCACGATGGCGTCGGGATCAGCACTTCATCGCCGGGGTTAATGGTCGCCAGCATGGCGTTAAAAATAATCTGCTTGGCTCCGCCCGCGGTAATAATCTGGCTGATTTCATAATCAAGGTGATTATCTCGCTTGAATTTACGCTGAATGGCGGCGCGCAGCGCCGGCGTGCCGTCCGTCGGCGGATAGCGCGTATCGCCGGCCAGCGCGGCGGCATAGGCCGCCTCTATGGCATGCGGCGGCGTGGGGAAATCGGGTTCGCCGGTGGATAAACCAATGACGGCGATCCCCTGGGCGGCGAGGTCGCGCGCTTTCTGGGTCATCGCGACGGAAGCGGAAACAGTGACATTTTTTAAGCGATCGGCAATTTCAGGCATGGTGTGGGGATTCCAGTCAGTCCAGAGTCGCGTCATGCCGATACCGCATAACATCGGCCAAAGCAGGCGGCATGACATGGAGCAAAGAATCAGGCCATTAAGAAATGGTCTACGTCGGACAGAGCATAAGAGCGAATCGTCGCGGCGGGCTAATAGCGCTTTGTTGTGGTGACATAACACAAAACGATGGTTACCGGCGGCGCTTCGGCGATCGGCCGGTCATGGTTTGCATTACCGCCGCCATTGCACTTCTATGGTGCAATTACGGGTATCGGTTGCCGGCGAAAAAGACCCCGTAGGCCTGTCGGCGCTGAATTTCGCCGCTAATAGATTGAAATTCGTACATAGATAAAAGAAAGATAAGGATTTCAGCCTGGTGAATATATTTGGCTCAGAACTTGCTACACAAATGTAAAGACATCGCTGCGAGGAAACCATGATGAATCTCCGTCGACTAAAGTACTTCATAAAAATCGTTGACGTCGGCAGCCTGACGCAGGCCGCCGATATTCTTCATATTGCGCAACCCGCACTGAGCCAGCAATTAGCCACTCTGGAAGGGGAAGTGAATCAGCAATTGCTCATTCGCACCAAGCGCGGCGTAACGCCGACCGAGGCGGGGAAAATTCTCTACACCCATGCGCAGGTGATCCTGCGTCAGTGCGATCAGGCCCAGAGCGCCATTGACGGCGCCGGTTTGGCGCTGTCCGGCAATGTTTCCGTCGGGCTGGCGCCGGGGACGGCGGCTCAGCAACTGGCCTTGCCGCTGATGGAGGAAGTGCGCCGTCAGCATCCGGGCATCGTGCTGTATTTCAATGAAAATTTCGGCACCACCTTAAGCGAACTGATCATGAATGGCCGCATGGATATGGCGGTGATTTACGGCGTGCGCGAGATCCACGGCTTACGTTTTATGCCGCTGATGAAAGAAGATCTCTATTTTGTCTGCCCGGCCTCGTTGGGCAAACCGAAAGGGAGCGTCGATCTGGCGGAAGTCGCGCGCTATGACCTGTTTCTGCCGCGCATTTATAACGTCATGCGTAAAGTGGTCGATGATGCCTTTACCCTTCAGGGACTCGCCTACCGGGTGAACTGCGAAATCGAGTCGCAAACGACGCTGAACGCCGCGGTGGGCGCCGGATTAGGCTGCACCATCATGCCGGAATCTTCCGCGCGCGCGATGCTGAAGGCCAGCAACGCCTGGATGGCGAAAATCGATAATCCCAATCTACAGGCGTCGCTGTCATTTTGTATGTCTGATCATCTGCCCCTGTCGCAACCCGCGAAGGCGGTCAAAGATATCTTGTTGGCGCTGATGGCTAAACGGACGACGGATAACCGTCCGCTGGCGCTGGTGGGGTAATAAGTCTCCCTTATCATCGTAAAGCGAAACCCTCTTACCGAATGGCTGTTTGGCTACGTTACAGTGCTTTTTATCCCCAGCGCGCCGGCACTGACTGGCGGTTGGCGGAAGGAAGCCGATGCGGCGCCGCCCTCAATCGCGCCGTATAGTCGCGTCCTCCGCACCGTCTGTCCTTTTGGCCGCCCCTGGGAAGAATCAGCAATCACGGCGGACGATTTGACGGGATAAGTATGCACACAAGCCAATTAGCTCTGAAGGATTTACGCAATGTGGCTCAAAAAATGCGCCGGTCGGGGCTATCTCAGATAGAGATCGGCGGCAACGGTTATCGCGTTCGGCTCAAGTTTGATCCGACCTGCGGCGCGCTGCCGGTCGGGGAGGCGCCAACGCCGTCGCCGGCCGCGGCGCCGCCCGACGCGCAAACGGCCATCTTGCGCGCATCCATGCCCGGCACGGTCTGGCTGTGGCACCCGAGCAACGGTCAGCCGTTCGCGCCGCCCGGTTCGACGGTAAAGCAAGGCGAGGTGCTGGCTCTGCTGAAAGTGGGGTTGATCTACCTGCCGCTGCTCAGTCCGGCCGACGGCGCGGTCGACGCGCTGCGGGTCGCTCACGGGGAGTCGGTGGAGTACGACAGCGCCATTCTCACGTTACGAAAAATAGAGGTTTGATCATGAAGTCGATTGATTTGAATGCCGATCTTGGCGAAGGCTTCGGCGATTATCGCATTGCCGACGACGCCGCGCTGATGCCGCTGATTACCTCCGCCAACGTCGCCTGCGGTTTTCACGCCGGCGACGCGGTGATTATGGCGCAGACCGTGGCGTTGGCGAAAAAACATCGCGTCGATCTGGGCGCGCATGTGGGATTGCCGGATCTGATGGGGTTCGGCCGCCGACGGATGCAGATAGAAGCCGAGGTGCTGGCGCATTACGTGACTTATCAGCTCGGCGCGCTGTCCGCCTTTGCCCGCGCCGCGGACTATCCGCTGACGCACATGAGTTTTCACGGCGCGCTCGGCAACATGGCCTCTGAGGACGAGGCGCTGGCGGATACGCTGTTGCGCGCCGTGCAAGCGTTCGACCCGACGTTGATCGTCAGCACCATGGCCGGTAATGCCGTTGAGCGCGCGGCGCGGCGGCTGGCATTGCCGGTGGCGTGCGTTTTCCTGGCCGATCGCGCCTATGAAAGCAACGGGTTGTTGGTCAGCCGCGGCAAGCCGGGCGCGGTGATCCACGATTTACAGCAGGTTAAGGCGCGGGTGCGTCAGTTGCTGACCGAAGGAACCATCCGCAGCATCGACGGCGAAATGCTGCGCGCGAATGTGTCGTCGATTCTGGTGCATGGCGATACGGCGGAAGCGATCGACATGGTGAAAACATTGCGCGCCGTGATTGAAGAAGCGGGTCTGCGCATCGAACCGGCGTCGCGTCAGGTTCGTTAGCCGCGCCCTTATCCGAGGTTATAAGTCTCCCTTATCGCCTCAAATCATTTATGTCTTATACCCGTTTTCATTTACTGGATAGAGTCGAATGACTCGGCACGTTTATTGGAATAACGGTGAGCTGACAATCGTTCAGGAGAATTGAGATGCCATTTTCAGATTATAAAACCGCGCTGGTGACCGGCGCGTCCGCCGGGATGGGGGAAGCGATTGTGGAACGTCTGTGTCAGGAGGGCATCACTGTCCATGCCGTGGCGCGTCGTCAGGATCAACTCTCCGCGCTGGCGGAGCGCACCGGCTGCATTCCTCATGCCATCGACGTCGCGGATACCGATGCGCTGACGCGGCTGTGTCGTGAAATTCAGGTCGATATCCTGGTCAATAACGCGGGCGTTTCCCGTCCCGGCTCGATTCTGGACGCGGATGAAGAGGCGATTGATATCCAGGTCGACGTCAATTTGCGCGCGGTATTGCACCTGTGCCGCCTGCTGGTGCCGGGGATGGTCGAGCGCGACTGCGGACACGTCATCAACATCACCTCGATCGCGGCGATTTACAATTTCAACGGCAACTCCATCTACCATGCGACCAAAGCCGGCGTTCATGCGCTGTCGCGCCAGCTGCGGGTGGACTGCTACGGCAAGCGCGTGCGGGTGACGGAAATCTGCCCCGGCCGCGTCGCCACCGATATTTTCGGCAACGTGATGGGCGATCAAGAAGAGGGGCGTCGTCGCTTTATCGACGGCTTCGAATTGCCGCAGGCGAAAGACATTGCGGATACCGTGGCGTTCGTGCTGGCCGCGCCGGTGGCCGTCAATTTCGGCAATATCGAGATTACGCCGACGCTACAGGTACCCGGCGGCCTGTCGACCATGCGTCCGGGCGACGCGGCGCAGTAACCGACCGGTAAGAGTTGAAGGGGGAATAAACGATGACGCTCGATTTTGACGCGATTTTCACCGGTCAGTTCGGGTCGATGATCGTTGACGGCTCGATACTGACCTTGAAGCTGGCTGTGGGTTCCTGGTCGCTGGCGATGATATTGGCGTTGCTGCTGGTGGTTATCCGCTTAACCCACAAGCGGGCGGCGGTGATGCTGGTGGCGGCTTACGTTTCGTACCATCGCAACGTGCCGACGCTGATCCAGCTGATGATCTGGTATTTCGCGATCCCCACCTTGCTGCCTGAGTCGCTGCAAATGTGGATTAACGATTTCAATGCGGAATTCATCTTCTCGATGATCGCGCTGGGCTTATGTCAGGCGGCCTATTTTTCCGAAGATATCCGCAGCGGATTACGCGCGATCCCCGACGGACAGAACGAAGCGGCTCGCGCTCTGGGCATGAGCTATGGGCGGGCGATGCGCCTGGTGATTTTGCCTCAGGGGCTGCGTAACTCCCTGCCGTCGCTGATCAATCACACCGTACTGCTGTTCAAGAACACCAGTCTGGCGATGGTGATCGGCGTGACGGAACTGACGTTCGTCACCCGCGAGATTGAAAACCGCACGTTCCGTACTTTTGAAACCTATGTGGTGGCTTCCGTGGCTTACCTGGTTTTTTCTCTGCTGTTAATGGGGGTCGGCGCTTTGTTGGCGCGTCATTTCCAGCGTGTCTATGCGAGGTAATCCCGTGTTGGAAATTTTCACCATATTGCACGATAACGGGATGCTGTTTCTGATGGGACAGTACCCCCAGGGGCCGTTGGGCGGCATTCTCTGTACGTTGCTGATCTCGCTGCTGGCGGTGATCTTCGCCTTTCCCATCGGGGTGCTGCTCGGCGTGGCGCGCCTCTCTCCATTTCGCTGGATCAGCTGGCCGGCGGCCGGCTGGGTCTATATCTTACGCGGCATCCCGCTGTTGATGGTGGTGTTCTGGACCTATTTCTGCGTGCCGCTGCTCATCGGCCGCAATATCAGCGGTTTTTCCACCATGCTGTGTACGCTGGTGATTTATGAAAGCGCGTATATTGCCGAAATCGTGCGGGGCGGGATTCAGGCGCTGCCGTCGGGCCAGTATGAAGCCGCGCGCGCGTTGGGCATGGGCCACATCAAAGCCTTCCGCATGGTTATCCTGCCGCAGGCGCTCTACAACACGCTGCCGAGCCTGGTAAGTCAATTAGTCTCGATTATCAAGGACAGCACGCTGGGTTATGTCATCAGCGTGCCTGAGCTGACCTACGCGGCGAATCAGGTCAATAACCAGCTGCTGACCAAACCTTTTCAGGTGTTCGCCATCGTCGCGCTGGGCTATTACATCATCTGCTATAGCCTGACCTGGCTGGCGAACCGGCTGGAGGCGCATATCGACAACAAGCGCCGTAGCGAAAACCGCACCAGAGGCGACGACGCGCCAAACCAGGCTACTGACCCCAATACCATCGCAATAAGGAATGAGTTATGAGACCGATGATTATGTTCAACAAGGTCAGCAAATGGTATGGCGACTATCAGGCACTGACCGATTTAAACGCCGAGATCAAGAGCGGCGAGGTGGTGGTGGTGTGCGGCCCGTCCGGCTCCGGCAAATCCACGCTGATTCGTACGGTGAATCGACTTGAGCCGATCGAACAGGGACAAATTCTGTTCGACGGCATCGATATTCACGGCACCAGTACGCGATTGAACCAGTTACGCACCCGCATTGGTTTCGTTTTCCAGAACTTCAATCTGTTCCCGCACGTTTCGGTGCTGGACAATATCATGATGTCGCCGGTGAAGGTGTTGGGCGTCAAGCGCGCCGAGGCTCGCAAGCACGCGGGTGAATTGCTGGAGCGGGTCGGGCTGTCTCATAAAGCCAATGCGTATCCGGCCCAGCTTTCCGGCGGTCAGCAGCAGCGCGTGGCGATAGCCCGCGCGCTGGCGATGAAGCCGCCGGTGATGCTGTTTGACGAACCGACCTCGGCGCTGGACCCGGAAATGGTGGGGGAAGTGTTGAACGTCATGCGCGGTCTGGCGCAGGAGGGGATGACGATGATGTGCGTCACCCATGAGATGAATTTTGCCCGCGACGTGGCGGACACCATCTGGTTTATGGATCAGGGACAGATTCTGGAGAAAGCGACGCCGGAGAATTTCTTCCGCTCGCCGCAGCACCCGCGCGCCCAGCGATTCCTGAGCGACCTGCATCAGCACTGAGCGGCGTCGTTTGAATAGACGGCCGCGCCGGGGAAGCGGCGCGGCGTTTGACGGCAATCCGGCGACTAATAGCCTTCCCCCTCGCCGAATGCGCCGTCCAGCAGACAAATTTGCGCGGCGAAGGCGGCGCCGTCTTGCAGACTGGCCGATAACGATTTCCCTGCGAGGTGCGCCAGTAAAAACGCGGTGATAAATGCATCCCCGGCGCCGAGCGTGTCTTGCGCCGCAACGGGTTGCGGCGGTTGCTCCAGCCAGTGTTCGCCGTCAAATAGCAATGCGCCTTGCGCGCCACGGGTCGCAATGGCGTAACATCCGCTCTGACGATGGGCGTCAAACAGAATTTGCCGCGTTTCCTCCAGACTGCGCTCGGCACAGGAGAAAAACGCGTAATCCAGCCACCGGCATAAGGCAAGCGCGGCCGCGATATCGAAATCATCGGAAAAATCATACGACAGCCGGCCCGGCAGCGCGCTCAGCGCTGGCAACTGGTTATCCAGATAGCTGTAGGCGCTGGTATGCAGCACGGCAAACTGACTCAACCAGTCAATATCCGTTACGGCGAAATCCATTGACGTATGTTGCCGAATGCCGCCTGCATTGGAGCCGAGAAAGATCCGTTCTCCCTGGCTGATGGTCAGGTCGGCATAGCCGTTTTCACCCGACGCCACCCGGCAGCGTGACGTATCAATCTTGCGGGCGGCCAGCGCGCGTCGCACATGCGAACCATTGTCGTCGTCGCCGAACACGCCGAGATAGGCCGCCTGGGCGCCAAGCATTTTTGCGTAGACGCTGAAATTAAGCGCATTGCCGCCCGGATAACGGATGTGCGTGTGCGTATAACGATCGACGACGTTATCGCCAATACCCAATACTTTCATCATGATGTCCTCAATAGGCGACTTTTCCCATATAACGACGCGTTTCCAGCGGGTGTTGCCGTACCTGCGCCAGCGCGGCGCGATATTCGCACATCACGCTATAGAACAGCACCGGGTTGAAATAGTCCACCACTGACGCCGGAATAACGCTCAGGCCGAGTTCCTTGGCGTCCACGACTTCCATTTTCTCGCCATATTGGGCTAGAAAGCGGACGGCGCGTTCGTCAAGCGGGCGTGTGCGGCCTTCGTTCACCATCACAATCCAGGGCGTGTTTCGGTCAGTGACTTCAAATGGGCCGTGGAAAAATTCACCGCTGTGAATTGAAGCGGCATTGAGCCACTGCATTTCCATTAACGAACAAATCGCGAAACCATAGGCATGGCCGTAAGAGGCGCCGCTGGAAAGCACATAGAACAATGATTCGTTGCGATAACGGTCGGCGAATTCCTCGCTGCGCTGCTGGACTTGCATCCGCGCGCGGGCAATGACGCTATCGATCTGCGCCATACCGTTCTGGAAATCCGCATGGCCGTCGAATCCCTCGCTTTGCGCTACGGCTTCGACGCACAGATTCAGGATCAGCGCCATCGGGTTGTCGACGACCTGGCTGTCATTGCCCCAGGCATACAGAATATTGCTGTCGGACCAGGCGATCAGCTCTGCTTCGGCGTTATGCGTCAGGGTGATCGTCGTACTGCCATGCTGCTGCGCCAATTTCGCCGCCGCGACGGATTCGGGCGTATTGCCTCCGTGGGAACAGACGATGGTCAGGGCGTTTTTACCCAGCGTTTTTGGCGCGGCGTGGACGAATTCATTTGCCGTCATCATAAAGCTGCGCAGCGTGGCGGATTCGCGGTTAAGAAAATAGTGTGCGGGATACATATCGACCAGCGAGCCGCCGCAGGCAACAAGAAATATCTGACGCAGGCCGCCTTGCGGATGAAAACGGCTTTCCATTAACGAAGAGATGATTGCAGCGGTATTCATGAATTATTCGCCATACACATTGAAATTAAAGTATTTTTTTGCCAAACGTTCGTAGGTGCCGTCGCGACGGATTTCAGTGATTGCCCCGTTGAGTTGCTCTCGCAGTTTGTCATTCTGTTTGTTGACGCCAATGCCCGTACCCGGCCCGAAAATCACGTCATCCTTCACCTGCGGTTCAATCAGCGCAAAGCCTTTGCCATGAGGTTTATTGAGCAGGGATTCGGTCACCACGGTCGCATCATCAAGCGTGGCGTCGATCCGGCCTACCACCATATCGGCATAGACGTCGTCGGCGCTGGGGTAGGCGATCACTTCCACGCCCTGGCTTTGCCAATGTTTTTTGGCATAAGACTCAAATACCGAGCCTTGTTGCACGCCCAGGCGCTTTCCTTTCAGCGATTCGACGGTAGGTTTTAACCCGCTGGATTCCGGGGCGACGAGAAACGCGGGCGTGTTGAATAACTTGTCGGTAAAGTCGATGGCCTTTTTGCGTTCGTCGGTAATCGACAGCGAGGAGAGAATGGCGTCGAATTTGCGCGCATGCAGGGCCGGGATCAGCCCGTCAAAACTGCTTTCCACCCATACGCATTTGGCGTTGAGTTTGGCGCATAGCGCGTTACCGATATCAATATCGAATCCCTGCAATGAACCGTCCGGCGCTTTTGATTCAAACGGCGGAAACGTGGGGTCTGTTCCGAAGCGAATCACCTGTTCGGCATGAACATTTAAAGGCAGCCACGGCAACGCGAGGCCAAGCAACAAAAGGGGGAGTGCTTTTTTCATCGTTTGCTCCACATTAAAATGTGTACCATAAAATATACCAAAAATAGATATACTCATCGGGCAGGGGAAAAACAAGGAATTGTTTTATTTTTTCTTTATATAAGAATGAATTATGTAGTTATGGTCTGGTTTTTATCTTCGCTTCCCCGGTTTCCGGCGGGGATTTTTTTCTGATTAATCAGCGATCCGTCGGTATACTTGGCGTAAAATTTCACGGCGTTGGGTGAATAAAAATAGACCATGAGCGAAATGAAACGACGTCCACGCAAAGCCTATCTGCAAGCCCGGCAGTCTTTGCTGGCCTTGTTGGCTACGCCGGAATACAACCCGGGCGATCAAATTCCCGCCGAGCGTGAGCTGGCGGCGCTGTTGCACATCAGTCGGATGACGCTTAGAAAGATCCTTGATGAACTGATCGACCAGGGATTGCTGGAACGGCGCGGCAATCAGGGTACCTGGCTGACGGCCGCCGCCATCGAGCGTCCGCTGACGCAGGCGATCGAACAGGGGATCAGCAAAATCATCGAGCATAACGGCGCGATACCCAGCAGCCGTTTGATTTACTTTCAGGATGCGGTCGCCAGCGAGCGTATCGCCCGCTTATTACAGATAGAAAGCGGCGCGCCTTTGCTGATGATAAAACGCCTGCGGCTGGCGGATGGACTGCCATTCTGCATTGAAACCAGCTATTTGCCGCGCCGGCGTGTGCCGGATTTAAGCGCGTCGATGCTTGAAGACAAGGGTTCGCTGTATCGTTTGTTGGCCGAGCATTATCACATTCTGGCGATCGCCGATGAAGGAACGATTCGGGTCGGCGTGATGAACGAAGAAGAACAGGCGCTTCTGGGCGCGCCGCCGGACAGTCCGGCGCTGATCTACCGTGGGGTTATTTCCGACCGGATGAGTCAACCGGTGGAATATCTGGTGTCGGTCAATCACCCGCAGCGGGTGACTTTTCGCATCAGTCACAATGTCGTCGGACAGACGGATGTCAATGCAAAAATTCGCTAGCGGCCGACGGGATGATACCCTTGCCTGCGTCCGCCCGAGTTATTTATTGAGGAGCCTTTTTGTGAAATTATTCGATGCCGAAGCGACGGCCAAACTACTTCCTTACGACCGCCTGGTCGATGCTCTGGACCAGATGGCCCGGCAAGGCCTGAACGGGCAGGCGTATGCGCCGGTGCGCCAGAGCGTACCGGCTCAGGACGGCGGCGTGTTGCTGATGATGCCGGCCTCCGACGCCCAACACCTGTGTGTAAAACTGATCACCGTCCATTCTGGCAATCCCGCTCGCGGTCTGCCGGCCATCCAGGGCGAACTGGTGCTGATGCGCGCCGATACCGGCGAACGTTTGCTGTCGCTGGATGCGCCGACGGTCACCGCACGGCGCACGGCGGCGATTTCGTTGCTGGGCGCGCGCAAACTGGCGCATCCGGATGCCGATACCCTGTTGCTGATTGGCGCCGGCGTGCAGGCGAAAGAGCATATGCAGGCTTTTGCCGGCCATTGGCCGTTACGCCGGGTGCGTATTGTCTCGCGGCGCCGCGCGCGCGCTCAGGCTCTGGCCGACTATGCGCGCCAACAGTTGGGGCTGGACGCGCAAGCGATCGCGGAGGTGGACGAACGCGAAGCGCAGGCCGGATTGATCGTTTCGACCACCTCCAGCCGCACGCCGGTGCTTTCGGCGTCGGTGCCGGACGACAGCACCATTATCGCCGTCGGCGCCTATCAGCCGGAGATGGCGGAGATCGCGCCAGCGGTGGTGCATCGCTGCGACCTGTTCGTCGATACGCTGGAAGGCGCGCGGGAAGAGGCGGGGGATTTGATACAGGCCGGGGTCGAATGGGGGAACGTCGGGGATATCGGCGACATCGTCAACCCGCGTCCGCGTCAGGGTCGCCCGGTGATGTTTAAAACCGTTGGCTCGGCGCTATGGGATCTGGCCGCCGCCAAACTGGCGGCGGAGATGGCCGGTCTGGTTTGATGCCTCACGCCTTTCCCGTTGCAGGCATTCCGTATACCTGCAACGGGAATATGGAGCTTTCGCTTGCAGAAGAAGGATGCGGACAGGACGCCGCCGATAAAAAAGGGGCCAGCCGTTACGGCAAGCCCCTTTTTCGCGTATTTCCGATTTATTTCATGCAGTTAGCGCATTGATTTTGCTGAATCTGCTGGAAGAAATCATTGCCTTTATCATCCACCAGAATAAACGCCGGGAAGTTCTCCACTTCAATTTTCCAGATGGCTTCCATGCCCAGTTCCGGATATTCCACGCATTCCAGGCTCTTGATGCTCTGCTGCGCCAGGACGGCGGCCGGGCCGCCGATGCTGCCCAGATAGAATCCGCCATGTTTATGGCAGGCATCCGTCACCTGCTGGCTGCGGTTGCCCTTGGCCAACATAATCATGCTGCCGCCGTGCGATTGCAGCAGATCGACATAGGAGTCCATACGTCCCGCGGTGGTCGGGCCCAATGAACCGGAGGCGTAACCTTCCGGCGTTTTGGCCGGGCCGGCGTAGTAGATCGGGTGATCTTTAACGTACTGCGGCAGGTCTTCGCCGTTATCGATACGCTCTTTCAGCTTGGCATGGGCGATATCGCGGCCGACGATGATGGTACCGGTCAGCGACAGACGGGTCGAGACCGGATACTGAGACAGCTGGGCGAGGATCGCTTTCATCGGGCGGTTCAAATCGATATGCACCACGTCGCCTTCGCCCTGCTGGCGCAGAGACTCAGGAATATAGCGCGCCGGATTATGTTCCAGCTTCTCGATCCAGATGCCTTCGCGGTTGATTTTGGCTTTGATGTTGCGGTCCGCGGAGCAGGAGACGCCCATGCCGACCGGGCAGGATGCGCCGTGACGCGGAAGACGGATCACCCGGATATCGTGCGCAAAATACTTGCCGCCGAACTGCGCGCCCAGCCCCAGGTTTTGCGCTTCGATCATCAGTTCCTGCTCCAGTTTCACATCCCGGAACGCCTGACCGTGTTCATTTCCTTCGGTCGGCAGGCCGTCATAGTATTTGGCCGACGCCAGTTTTACCGTCTTCAGCGTGCTTTCCGCCGAAGTGCCGCCGATCACGAAGGCGATATGGTACGGCGGGCAGGCCGCGGTGCCGAGCGTCCGCATTTTTTCCACCAGATAGTTTTTCAGTTTATCGGGGTTAAGCAGCGCCTTGGTTTCCTGATAGAGATAGGTTTTGTTGGCGGAGCCGCCGCCTTTGGCGACGCACAGGAATTTATATTCATCGCCGTCCACGCTGTAGAGGTCGATTTGCGCGGGCAGGTTGGTGCCGGTATTCACTTCTTTGTACATATCCAGCGCCACATTCTGGGAGTAGCGCAGGTTGTCTTCGGTATAGGTGTTGTACACGCCGCGGGTCAGGGCTTCTTCATCGCCGCCGCCGGTCCAGACGCGCTGGCCTTTTTTACCCATGATGATGGCCGTGCCGGTATCCTGACAGGTCGGCAGCACGCCTTTGGCGGCGATTTCCGAGTTTCTCAGGAACTGCAACGCAACGTATTTGTCGTTTTCGCTGGCTTGCGGATCGTGAAGAATCGAGGCGACCTGCTGCTGGTGGGCGGGGCGCAGCATAAATGCGGCGTCGTGAAAGGCCTGCTGCGCCAGCAGCGTCAGGGCTTCGGGCTCCACTTTCAGCACCGGCTGACCTTCAAACTCGCTCACGGAGACATACTCTTTGCTTAGCAGGTAATACTCCGTCTCATCTTTGGCGAGGGGGAAGGGGGGTTGATAAATGAATGGCTTATTCGACATTTTTTTCTCACTTAATAATTTATTGCCGCCGTTATTCGGATAATGAGTAGCTGTACTGGCGGCATCTTGTTCGGTGTGACCGTTGCCAGCCCGACGGCACGAGGGGCTGGCTAGCAATTATCAGAACATCATCGACATCCAGGGGTAGCCGATAACCAGCAGGGCGACCAGGAATATTGCACCAAAAATCGTACCCAGGCGCCAATAATCCGCCGCCGGCAGGTAACCACTGCCGTAGTAGATCGGGCTTGGCCCGGTACCATAAGGCGTGATAATCCCCATGATACCCAATGACGTCACCATCAGCAGGCAGAATACCTGCATGTTTATGCCGGGGATGGTCGAGGCGATGGTCAGCATGGCGGGCAACAATGCGGTGGTATGCGCGGTGGTGCTGGCGAACAGATAGTGCAGCAGATAAAACGCGACCAGCAGCACGATGGTGGCGACGTCGGGAGAGATGCCGTGCAGAAGCATGCCGCCTTCCTGACCCAGCCAGCCGATAAAGCCGGTGGAGGACAGGCCGTCGGCCAGCGCCACCAGCGTGCCGAACCAGACAAAGGTATTCCATGCGGCTTTGTTGCCGGTGATATCGCCCCATTCCAGTACGCCGGTCCACAGCATCAGGCCGATAACCAACAGGGCGGCCAGCGCCGGTTCAATCCAGTTGGCGGCGAAAATCCACATCACCAGCGCGCAGCAGACGAACAGCAGCAGCAGAATTTCATTCCGCGACAGTTTGCCGAGTTTTTCCAGCTCCTGGCTGGCCCAGCGCGGCACTTCATCGTTGATTTTGACTTCGGGCGGATATAACCAGTAAGCCAGCAGCGGCATGGCCAGGATCAGCAGGATGCCCAGCGGCAGGAAGGCGAGGAACCAGGTACCCCACGAAATGCTGATGCCCACGGTGCTTTTCACCAATGCCAGCGCCAGCAGGTTCGGCGCCAGCGCGGATAAAAACATGGAGCTGGTGATACAGGCGGCGGTGATCGCGACCCACATCAGGTAGGAGCCGATCTTGCGGGCGCTGGGGTCGTTTGGCTTGGAGCCGTACAGCGGCGGCAGGTTAGCTATAATCGGATAAATGGTTCCGCCGCTTCGCGCCGTGTTGGAGGGGGTGAACGGCGCCAGCAGCAGGTCGGCGAAGGTGATGGCGTAACCCAGGGTCAGGCTGCGGCGGCCGAGATATTTCACCAGAATCAGCGCCAGACGGCGGCCGAACTGGGTTTTATCGTAACCGGCGGCGAACATGAACGCGCCGAAAATCAGCCAGACGGTCGAGTTGCCGAATCCGCTCACCGCCCATTTAAAGGATTGGGAAGCGAGTTTGAATTTGGGATCGGCCAGTTGCTCAGGACTGAACAGCAGCCATTCCCCTCCCAGCGCGATGATGATAAGCCCGGTCAGGCCGATTACCGCCCCGGGCAGCGGCTCGAAGATCAAGCCGACAATAACGCCGACAAAGATGGCGAAGAAGTGCCATGAATAGGGTTGCAGCCCCTCAGGCACGGGAGTTAATAACAATGCCGCGGTAACCACCACCATCAATAACATATATATCAGGTGACTCTTCTTACCGCTTGCGGCTTTTTTAACCTGCGGCGGGTTGATGCTTTTTGATATTACGCTCATTTTGATTGTCTATAAGTAGTTAAGAATTCATTTAGCACGTCGAAAATATTTTCCGGTTTATTTAGTTTTTTAAGTTTATATTCTTAATTAACGGTGAGATTTCGTACGTTATATTTGTCCGTCATAGTCGATAATTTATACGATCTACGGTGTGGGAATGTTTATATAATGCGTTTTTCATATTTATTGCTGTTGATCTTGATCAAGAGATCGCCGTGATATTTTCGGTTTTTGAAATGTGAATGAGAGTGGTTTCTGTATTTTATTTTCACCATATTTGTTCGTTTTTTTTATTTTCCCGGCATGATTTTCATGAGAGAAAATATGACATCAGACTTCTTGTGGATATTGTCGGTATCGGCTACATATTCTGTCGATTTGTCGGGGTCAGTTGTGGCGCGGCTTGTAGCGATGAGATGGGTGAGATTTTTATTATTTTTTATCGAAGTAAACAAAAAGTTGTATTAATTTAATTTTATGTGATCTTTTTTATTTAAAAGTAATGATATTTTAATAAAACGAGTGAAATATCAGCCAGCAAATAATTAATTAACTAAAAATAATGATTTTTAAACTAAATATAAAGTTATATTAGTAAGATGACATCGGTAGCGAATTAAAATCAAGAAAAAATAACCGATAACGAATTCAAAGAATTTGAAATTTTTATATTTTGGAGTTGATTATTATGACCAGTCACAATCGCATACTTAGTCCATTTACCTTCCCAAATGGCACTGAGGTAAAAAACCGTCTTTTAATGGCGCCGATGACCACCTGCACCGGCTTTTATGATGGTTCCGTAACCAGTGAATTGGTGGAATATTATCGGGAGCGCGCCGGTAGTATCGGTACGGTTATTGTTGAATGTTGTTTTATTGATGATAAAGGTCTGGCGTTCCCCGGCGCCATTGGTATCGATCACGACAATAAGATTCCCGGTCTGGCAAAAGTCGCCGACGCCATCAAATCCAAAGGCTCGAAAGCTATTCTGCAAATTTATCATGGCGGCAGAATGGTTGAACCCAAGCTGATCGGCGGTCAGTCGCCCGTCGGCCCGAGCGCCCTCGCCGCGCCGCGCGACGGCGCGCCGACCCCGACGGCCTTAACCACGGAAGAAGTGGAAGGCATGATCGTGAAATTCGGCGAAGGCTTCCGTCGCGCCATTGAGGCCGGATTCGACGGCGTGGAAATCCACGGCGCGAACACCTATCTGATTCAGCAGTTCTACTCGCCGAACTCCAACCAGCGTGACGATGAGTGGGGCGGCAGCCGCGACAACCGGGCCAAATTCCCGCTGGCGGTATTGGATATCGCCCACGAAATGGCGCGTAAATATGCCGACCCGTCTTTCATCATCGGCTATCGTTTCTCGCCGGAAGAAATTGAAGAACCGGGTATTCGCTTTGCCGACACCATGTATCTGCTGGAAAAACTGGCGGCGCGCGGGCTGGATTATCTGCACTTCTCCATGGGGTATACCCTGCGTCCGTCGATCGTCGATACCGCCGATCCAACGCCGCTGATTGATAAATACGTCGCCATGCGTTCCGCAACCCTGGCGAAAGTGCCGGTATTGGGCGTGGGCGGCGTGGTTAACAAAGAAGACGTCGAACTGGCGCTGGAACACGGCTATGACATGGTCGCGGTAGGTAAAGCCTGTATCGCCTATCCGGACTGGACCGATCGCATCGCCGACGATCAGCGGATCGAACTGTTTATCGATCACACCAAGCGTGAAGATCTGATCATTCCGGAACCGCTGTGGCGCTTCTCGCTGGTTGACGCGATGATCCGCGACATGAGTCTGTCGTCGAAAAAATTCAAGCCCGGCGTGTTTCAGGAAAAAGCGCAGGATGACGAAAACGAACTGATCATCAATGTCAGCCTGGAAACCGATCGCATTGCCGATATCGAACTGGATGCGGGCTCCGAACTGGATGTCTCTTTCGTCACCAGCTTCGAGGTTATCCGCTCGCGTATTCTTGATGCCAACAGCCCGCACGTCGACGCCGTCACCGGCGCCACCACCCAAAGTGAAGCGGTGAAAAAGGCCGTTTCCAAAGCGCTGGCGAAATCCTGTAAGGCGCAGATTCTGGAAGAAGGCGGCAACCCTGCTACGCCGCAAAGCTACGACGTTATCGTCGTCGGCAGCGGCGGCGCCGGTCTGGCGGCGGCCATTCAGGCCAGCGACGAAGGCGCCAGCGTGCTGATCATCGAGAAGATGCCGAGCATCGGCGGCAATACCATCAAGGCATCGGTGGGGATGAACGCGGCGGAAACCCGTTTCCAGAGAATAAAAGGCATTGTAGACAGTAAAGAGCTGTTCTATGAAGAAAGCATGAAGGGCGGTAAAAACAAAAATAACCCTGAACTGCTGAAGTGCTTCGTCGAACACGCGCCGCAGGCCATAGAATGGCTGGCGGATCACGGCATCGAGCTGAACGATATCACCATCACCGGCGGCATGAGCATCGACCGTACCCACCGTCCGGCGGACCGTTCCGCCGTCGGCGGCTTCCTGATCAGCGGGCTGACGAAGAACCTCAATACGCGTAATATCGATGTGATGCTGGATACCGCCGTTACCGATATTCTCTATGAAGCCGACGCGGTTATCGGCGTTCAGGCGGTGAACGACGATAATGAAGCCCTGACCATCCTGGCGAAAAGCGTCATCGTCGCCAGCGGCGGCTTCAGCGCCAACCGCGATATGGTCGTACAGTATCGTGCTGAGCTGGATGGCTTCGTCACCACCAACCATAAAGGCGCGACCGGCGACGGCATCGCCATTCTGGAGAAGATTGGCGCCGGTACGGTTGATATGGGCGAAATTCAGATTCACCCGACGGTTGAGCAAACCACGTCCTATCTGGTTTCCGAATCCATCCGCGGCGGCGGCGCCATCCTGGTGAGTCAGGAGGGTAAACGCTTCTTTAATGAAATGGAGACCCGCGACAAGGTTTCGGCGCAGATCATCAGCCTGCCTGAGAAATACGCCTATGTTGTTTTCGACGAGCAGATCAGAACGCAAAACAAGGCCGCCGACGAGTACATCGCTCGCGGATTTGTGATCAGCGCTGACTCTCCGCGCGAGCTGGCCGCCAAGCTGGATATGGATCATCACGCCTTCCTGGCGACGCTGGAACGCTACAATGTTTTTGTCGACAAACAGAACGATGAAGATTTTGGCCGTAAAACCGCGCTGCGCCAGCCTATCAATCAGGGGCCGTTCTACGCCATTCGCATCGCGCCGGGTGTTCACCACACCATGGGCGGGGTAACGATCAACACCGATACCGAGGTGTTGAACGACCAGCAGCAGGTTATTGCGGGCGCCTACGCGGCGGGTGAAGTCGTCGGCGGCATCCACGGCGGTAACCGTATTGGCGGTAATGCCGTCGCCGATATCATCATCTTCGGTATTCTGGCTGGCCGCAACGCGGCATCCCACGCCTTGCGGTAACCGGTGTCGGCCTGTACCTTGGGCGTACCCAGGGTACAGGTTAATGACCTTCATAATTTCAGGTAATCCGCTATGCCGTCAGACGATCGCGTCTATGCTTATTCCGCTGTTTTGATGGGTTCTCCCATTCTTCTTAAGTTATTTGAGCATAACGAAAGTCTGGCCGCGCTGGTCTTCAGACTGATCAAACAGCAGGAAAACCGGCTTACCGTTAACCGGGCGCATTCCGACGTCATGGACGTCAACCATGCCGCCGGCAGCCATCCGGTAGCGGTCAGCCCCTCGGTGTTCAATCTGATTAAGCGCGCCAAAGCGGTAAGCCTGCTGGACGACAGCTGCTTTAACCTGGCTATCGGCCCGCTGGTCAAGCGCTGGAAAATCGGCTTCAACGGCGACAGCGTTCCTCCCGCCGCTGAGCTACAGGCGCTATTGGCGCTGACCAATCCCACCGACGTCATCCTCAACGAACAGCAGCATTCCGTTTTTCTGGCAAAAGCCGGCATGGAGATCGATCTGGGCGCGATTGCCAAAGGCTACATTGCCGATCTGGTCAGGGATTTGCTGCATCAGCACGCTACCCGCCACGCCTTGATCAACCTGGGCGGTAACGTTCAGACGCTCGGCGTACCGCAAGACAGCGGGCTGGATGCCTGGTCGGTCGGGCTGAAAAAACCCTTTTCCGCGCCCGACGATCTGATCGGCGTCATCAATGTGAACAACAAATCGGTGGTGACATCCGGTATTTACGAACGCTACTTTGAGCTGAACGGCCGCTGTTACCACCATATTCTCGATCCGAAAACCGGCTACCCGCGGGATAACGAACTGTTGAGCGTCACCATTATTTCCGACGACTCCATCGACGGCGATATCTATACCACGCTGCTCTACGGCATGGGGGTGGAAAAAGGTCTCGCTTACCTGTCCGACAAGCCGGGAATTGAAGCGATTTTCGTCACCCGAGACCGGCAGGTCATTCTCTCGTCGCAACGTCAGTTCACTTTCACCCTGCTGGATAACAGTTACCTGACGGCGTAAATGGCGGCGCGCTGCGCCAGCAGCTGGTAGTCCTGCGGGTCGGGTACGTTGAAGCCTTGCAACTGTAGCGCGGCAAGCAGCGGGGCGGCTCCGCTGTCGGATGACAAGTCGACGAAGGCGCGTTGCAAGCGGGCCAGCGCGGCGGGCGGCAGCGAGGCCGAGGCCACCAGTAAAGGCATCGGGGCGGGAGCGGTGTGGTCGATTACCCGAACTTTTTCCATCAGCTCAGGCGCATCGTGCGCCAGCAGATCGAAAGCATAGCTGTCCACCGGGCCGATATCGGCCAGGCCGTTGGCGATGGCTTCCACCACGCGGCGCGGGGTAATCAGCGGGCCGACCGTCTGGCGGTATAACCCTTTCCCGCCCGGTTGCCGGTAGGGCAGCAGGTGAAAGCGCAGGGCATGGTAGCCGGAGTACGACTCGCGGTTGGTAAAGGCCAGCCGCCGGCCGAAGGTCTCCGGCAATTGCCGATAGGGCGCGTGACGGGCGACGATCAAACGGCTGCGATAGCTGCCGGGGCCGTCGGCCAGCGAATGCAGCGGAATCGGTACGGCAATGGCCGTCACCGGAAACAGCCCGAGCGCAAACGGCAGGCCGCACATAAATACGCCCGCCAGATCCGGGCGCTGCCACAGCCCCTCCAGCGGAGCCGGCGCGGGGTAGTCAATCACCTTCCCCTCGACGGAGGCGCGGCGATAGACCTCCCGTAGCAGCCTTTTCCAGCCGGTTGCCGCTGCGGGTGTCACCGAGTACATCCGTCCGTTGGCGATCATGCGTAGCGCAACGTCTGGCCGATTCCCAGCTTGCGCGCCTTTTCCAGCATCGCATGGCCGAGGGCGATATCGCTCAGCGACAGGCCGCGATGCCAGAACAGGATGGTTTCATCGTCGTTTTCGCGTCCAGGTTTAACGCCGGCGACGATCTGCCCGAGTTCGGCATGCAGCGTCTCTGCGCTCAGTTTACCGGCTTCAACGTGGGCGCGCAGAGAACCAAACATGCCGCCCTTGCATTGGCCCCAGTCGTCGACCACCATTTTATCCATGATGTCGGTCAGCGAGAGCTCCACCGCGCTCATGGTGCCGTAAGGCACCACCAGCGCGCCGGGCTTGATCCAGGCGGTTTTCAGCATGGGCGTCGGTTTTTCCAGCCGTGAAGCTTCGACGACGATATCCGCATCGCGCACGCAGCTTTCCCAGTCGGCGGTGACGATAATCTTTTTGCCCAAATCCTGTTCCAGCCGTTTAGCAAAGGCGTTACGGCTTTCCGGACGGCGCGAGTGGATGCGGATTTCATCGAAGTCGTACAGGCTGTCCAGCAGGCGTACGTTCCAGTAGGCGGTGCCGCGGGCGCCGATATGGCCAAGTACCTTGCTGTCGCGGCGCGCCAGATGGCGGGCGCCGAGCGCGGTGATCGCCCCGGTGCGCATATCGGTAATGGCCGAGGCATCGACGATGGCCACCGGCATACCGGTGCGCGGATTGAACAAATTAAGCATCGCCATTTCGGACGGCAGACCTAATTGGTAGTTATTCACGTAGTCGCCCACCACCTTCACCCCCGCCAGATTGAGCGGCGCAATATAGCCGCGCAGCACGTTGAAGTGGCCGTTAAACGCCGGATCGGGGATCAGGTGCACGCGGGGTTCGATAACGGTTTGATGCCGTCCCTGCGCCAGCAGGCCGGCGTCGACGGCGGCGAGAATTTCGCTGTCGGTCATCGCCAGTTGCTGAATGTCCGGTCCGTTGAGATAGGTAATATTGACAGGCTGGGTCATGGAATTCCCTTAATCCGGCGCTCAGGCCGCAAGCAGTGTTTGCTGATAGGTAAAAAGCTGCTGACGATTTAACTCCCCCAGCACCCTCTGCTGGTCGTCGCTAATCCGCACCCCTGGCGCGTCGTGGGCCAGCATCAGCGCCAGCGCCTCTTTCAGATTCGCCCGGATGCCGACCGACAGCGGATAGCGGCTCTGTTCACAGGGGGTCATCGCCTTCTCCACCGGCGTCAGCGCCAGCAGCTTTAATGCCGCGTCGCTGCCGATAAACGCGGCAACGAACGCATCGGCCGGGTTGCTGAGGATGGCGGCGGGCGTATCGTACTGGCACAGCGTGCCGTGGCGCATAATGGCGATGCGGTCGCCCATTTTTATCGCCTCGTCAAGATCGTGGGTCACGATCACCACGGTCTTTTTAACCCGTTGCAGGATCTGCTTGAATTCCTGCTGCAAGCGCCCGCGAATCAGCGGGTCGATGGCGCCGAAGGGCTCGTCCATCAGCATCACCGGCGGATCGGCCGCCAGCGCCCGGGCTACGCCGACGCGCTGGCGTTGTCCGCCCGACAGCTCCGCCGGATAGCGGCCGCGATCGGTCGACGGATTGAGGCCGACCAGATGCAACAGTTCATCAATGCGGGCGTCGGTTTTACGGCGATCCCAGCCGAGCAGCCGCGGCACCGTGGCGATATTGTCGGCGACGTTCATATGCGGGAACAGGCCGACATTCTGAATGACATAGCCGATATGGCGGCGCAGCAGTACCGGATCGACGGTGGTAATGTCCGCGCCGTTAACCCAAACGCGGCCCTGAGTGGCGTCTTCCAGACGGTTAATCAGGCGCATGGTGGTGGTTTTTCCGCAGCCCGACGGGCCGATCAGCGCGGTGGTTGAGCCTTCCGGGATATCAAGGGTCAGATTATCCAGCGCTTTCTGTGTTGTTCCGGGATAAATCTTGGTGATATTTTCAAGCTTAATCATCGGTTTACCCTCTGGGAACGTGTTTGAACCAGGTCTTTTCCACCGCGGCGAACAGCAGTTCGGCGCCGATGGCCAACAGAATGATGGGGATCGCGCCGACCAGCAGCCGCGACATATCCATAATGGCGATGCCGGTGGTGACGAAATCGCCCAGCCCGCCGCCGCCGATAAAGGAAGCCAGCGCCGCGCCGCCGATCACCTGTACGGCGGCGGTGCGTACGCCGGCCAGAATGCCCGGCGCCGCCAGCGGCAGGATCACCCGGCGGGTGGTTTGCGCCGGCGTCAGCCCCATCCCCCGCGCCGCGGAAAGGGTGTCTTTATCCACCGACTGAATGCTGGTGCAGGTATTGAGCAGGATCGGCGGCAGGGCGAGGATCACCAGCGCCACCACCGACGGCAGCAGGCCGATGCCTAAAAACGGCAGCGCCGCCGCCAGGATCGCCAGGCTGGGAATGGTTCTCAGCGTACTGGCGATACTGGTGGCGATAAAGGTGGCGCGCGGCGAAGCGGCCACCGTCACCCCGATCGGAATGGCCAGCAGCAGCGAAAAAAACAGCGCCAGTCCGCACATCAGCAAATGCTGGCGCAGCGCGGTGAAAAAGGGGGCCGGATTCGCCGTAATCCATTGCCAGGCGTCGTAGAAAATCATGCGTTCGCTTCCGTACTCGGGGCCAGACGGCGACGGCGCGCCAGGCGCCGTTGCAGCAGCAGAAACAGCGCGTCGACGCCGATGGCCAACAGCGAGGTCAGGGCGCCGCCAATCAGAATTTTTTCCGGGTAGCGCTGGTCCAGCCCGGCGAAAATAATGGCGCCCAGCCCGCCGGCATTGATATAGGCGGCGACGGTGGCGATACCGATAAGCGTGGTGGTGGCGATACGCAGCCCGGTGATAATAAACGGCAGCGCCAGCGGCAGTTCGATCTCCCACAGCATGCGCCGGTAGCCGTAACCCATGCCGCGCGCCGCGTCCAGCACCTCGGGGGCGATGGCGTGAAAGCCGGTGGCGATATTGCGCACCAGGATCATCAGGGCGTAAGCGGTAAGGCCGACAATCGCCGGCAGCGGGCCGATCCCCAGCCACGGAATAAGCAGCGCAAACAGCGCCAGGCTGGGAATGGAAAACAGCATGCCGGTGAGGGTCAGCACCAGCGCATAGGTTTTCGGCCGGCGGGCGCTCCAGACGCCCAAAATCATGGCGATGACGAAGGCGCAGCCGATCGAGACGCCGACCAGAAACAGATGCTGCAATAAGGCGAGGCCGATATCGTCAAGGTGTCTGGGCGCCCAGCGCATCACGCAATCTCCAGCAGCTGTTCGCCTTCGGCCAGCCAGTCGGAGGCGCTGACGGCCGCGGCGAGGTTTTCGATATCGCCGGCGGTGGAGCGATCCTCATCCAGTCCGGCGACCAGGCCGCGCACCCGGGCATGGATAGCCGCGCTGCCGCGACCGAGCGTTATCTCCGTCGCGCCGCGCAAATCGACCGCCTGCGCCGCCACCATCAATTCGATGGCCACCAGATAGCGCAGGCTTTCCACCAGGCGCAGCATTTTTCTGACCGTCGCCATGGACTGCGAGGCGTAATCCTCCACCCTGTCGGCGACCGGTACGGTAATGGCGGACAGCGGGCTGGCGTGGTGAACAATGTCGCTGGTCAGCGCGGAAATGGTTTTTTGCAGCGTGGCAAAGCCGGTTTGCCCGCGGTGCGCGGTGAGGAAGCGCGGCAATCCGCTGGCGTCGGCGGACATCAGCTTCATTATGCGTTCGGCCGCGCAGGCGGCCTGGCGCGCCAACGCCAGCGCCAGCGCGTCAAAGGCCAGCGTCAGATGGGTGGCGTCAAAATTGGCGTTGGCCAACACCAGATCGGCCTCGGCGATCAGCGCCGGATTATCGTCGGCGCTATTCAGCTCCAGCTCGGTGGCTTGCCTGGCGTGGTGGAAGGCCTGATGAACGCTGGCCAGCACCGAGGCGGCGCAGCGGAAGCTGAGCGGATCCTGCAACAGGCGGGCGCCGCCCGGCAGCCTGCGGATATGGCTGGCCCAGGGCGACAGCGGGGAAACATTGGCGCGAAACGCTTCGAACGACAGCGCGATGGCGCCGGCCTGCGCGTTAATCAGCCGGGCGATATCGGCCAGCGCCAGCGCGGCGATGCCGACGCAGGCGGCGTTCGAAGAGACCAGCGCCAGCCCGTCCTTACCCGTCAGCGAGGGCAGCGCGAACCCCACGTCGTCCGCCAGCGCCTGAATGTCGGCCACCCGTCCCTGGTACTCGGCCTGTCCCTCGCCCGCCAGCGTCCGGCCGATATGCGCCAGCGGCGCCAGATCGGCCTCGCCGATCGAGCCGGTCAGCGGCACCAGCGGATGCACGCCAAGGTTCAACAGGCTGAGCAACGCCTGCGCGCTCGGCGGGGAGATGCCGGAATAGCCGGCGGCGATGCCGGCCAGGCGCGCCAGCATCATCGCCCGGACCTGATCGCGGCCGGCGGTCGCGCCGACCCCCACCGCCCGGGCCAGCGGGATGCGCCGCTGTATCTGATGCAGGCGGGCGATATCCTGCCGGCCGTCGGCGCTGTTCAGCACCGCGGTATCCACGCCCGCGCCGAGACCGGTGGTCACGCCGTAGATACGATCGCCGGCGGCAATCCGCCGGTAAAGAAAGGCGAAGCCTTCCGCAATACGCCGTTGCGCCGCCGGGCTGAATGCCACCGGCCGATTTTCTCTGGCGACTTCGACCAGCGTCGCCAGAGTCAATGCCGTATCGCCACCAAGATTAACTGTCATTGCCGCGTTTAACCGGTTGTTTAAGATTTGATGATGCCTTTTTCCCGCAGGAACGCCTGTGCGACGTCGGCGGGTTCTTCTTTGTCTTTCTCTACCGCGGCGTTGAGTCGCTGCATGGTGGCGTTATCCAGCAACGCGCTGACCTTATTGAGTACCGCTTCCGCCTGCGGCTGGGCTTTGAGCGCCTGCTCGCGCACCACCGGGGCGACGAAATAGGGCGGGAAGAGATGCCGGTCGTCGGTTAGCGGCACATATTGACCTTCGGCTATCTGCCAGTCGGTGGCGAAGCCGTTGGCCACGTCAATCTGCCCCGCGGCCAGCGCGTCATAACGCAGGCCGACTTTGGCGAACTGGCGGAATGATTTGAATTTAATGCCGTAGACCTGCTCCAGCCCTTTCAGACCGTCCTGCCGATCGCCGAATTCGGCGCCCGCGCCGATGGTCAGCTGCGGCGCGGCCTTGGCGAGATCGGAGAGCGTTTTCAACTGATATTTTTCAGCCGTGGCCTTGCTGACCAGCAGCGCATAGCCGTTATTCAATTTAGCAGGAGCGAGCCAGGCGAGCTGGTATTTTTCGGCGTAGGTGCTTTTTACCTGCTGATAGACGTTATCCGCGTCGGATGACAACTCCCCTTTAACCACCGCGCTGAGCGCCGTTCCGGTGTACTCGGGGTACATATCGATATCGCCTTTCAGCAACGCGGCGTGGGCAATCAGCGTGCCGCCCAGGTTGATTTTACGCTGCACCGGAATGCCCGCCTGCTCCAGCGCCGAGGCGTAGATCTCCGCCAGAATATATTGCTCGGTGAAGTTCTTGCTGCCGACGATAAAATCAGCGGCCTGAACCGCCGGCGCGACGGCGCTTAATCCGGCGATGAATAACAGTGCCTGTTTAATGGTTGCGCGCATGACTTTCCCTTGTGTGGATATGTAATTTATGTTGTGAATAGATATGTATATACAACTGTGACGCCAACAAAATTATCGATTAAAAATCAATAGGCGGACTATTTCAGAGTGATTTAAATGACGCCGATGTGCCGACATGAGCGGTCAACTAATTCATGTAGGAAAATAGAGCAAAAAAGCCAGGACGGTAAAATTCGTTTTGGATATAAGTTATATCGTAAGGATGATAAGCCCAGCGGGCTACGATCGCGAGAAGCCGCCAGTTTTTTAACTCGTTCTTTAAGGCTGTCGTCGATTTTGAGTGTGGTGCTTGATGTCGACATGATGCTGTCCTCGCATGGAATACAAGGCGTCACCTTTCACCAGTTTACTTCGCGCTTCGATAAAATCCGTTTATATCTGAAGCTTTTCCCGGTTCTCAGCGCAGGCGAATAAACAAAAAATCCCGCATAACAAGGCGTCATGCGGGATCGATGGCAGTGAGTGATGAAGACGCTTCAGTTTTGGTTTATCTATTTGCTTGGTAATCATATTTGTTGGTGCATTTTTGGTGATGGGTACGTTTATGAACACAAAAATGCTTTATGTATAACATGTTGAATATTATGATTAAATCATATTTCAACCAATATTGATTACACTATCTTCCTCTGAGTAAGTTCACTCCATGCAGAGTGAGCATTCCGTCAGGCAGAATAGAAATCATTTAGTAAAGAGATGGGCCATTCATTGGGTATCTGTTCAATTAAATGACCATCTCATGCGCGATCTCCTCCAGCATTCTGCTGTGCCAACCAGCTTTCACCCGCCGGTGTAAGTCGATATCTTTGCCGACTGCTTCATTTCCCCTTGCATTACCATTAGTAACCGCAACACTTCCCCGGTGCCTAAGCCGCGGTAGGGCATGGAGGCAGGTCATTCTCTCGTCGCAACGTCAGTTCACTTTCACCCTGCTGGATAACAGTTAGCGGACGGCGTAAATGGCGGCGCGCGCGGCTTACCCTTTTCTCAACTGATAGAAATCAACAAGTTCGTCGTGTTCGCGTTTGCCCGTATTCACCAGGCGGCTGCGTATAAACTGAAAGCCGTTTTTTATCAATATGTGTCCCGATGCCGGGTTGCGCTGAAGATGACTGCCGCCGATGACCGACAGCTTTAAAGCGTCGAATCCAAACTGGCAAATGGCGCGACAGGCTTCGCTGCAATAGCCCTGGTTCCAGAACTCCCGCCCCAGCCAGTAGCCGATACCGGCTTTTTCGCCATCCATGCCCATCAGCGAGGCGGCGCCGATAACACGCTGATCCGCTTTGAGCGTGATGGCAAAAGCAGCCAACGTGCGGTTTTCCCAACCCGCGGCATGGGTGGCGATCCACTTATGCGCGAGCGACGGCGGGTAAGGGTGAGGAATATGCGCGGTAACATCCGAAATCAGCGGGTCATTAACCAGTTGGTGAACCCGGTCTGCATCATCTAATTGGAACGGTCTGAGAATAAGCCTTGACGTTTCCAGGTCCGGTTGTCGCATGGTTATCCCTCTGATAATGGTTAAAAAGTCGCGATTAAACGCTATCGCGAGTTCATCGCGCCCGTCAAGGCTGGGAATGGACAAAGGAAGGTCGTGCTGTTGGGGAGATTACCGCTCGTTGCGTGATGGGCGCTTGTGGTATTCAGGAATGTTCGTTTGCGCATCGATAAAATCTGCTTATGCTTAACGTCGTTCCCCGGCCGTAAACCGAAAGTGTATGAAACATGCAAGATCGGCTATGGGCGTAAAAAATGTATTGTTAATAACCTATTGAATTTTAATTTTTTATTTAAATGGGGTGAGGTAAGCGTCTCGTTTTTAGGGCTTCTGTCTGCCGTCATACTGTTCGCGGGCGGCATCCAGTTCAGGGAAGTTAAGTTCCGCCCATCGATCCAGCGCGCTCAGGGTATCGACCAGTGAATGAGCGACGGGCGTCAGCTGGTACTCCACATGAGCAGGTTTTTCAAGATAGTCGTGTCGTTCAATTAATCCGTGGCGCTCCAGTTGCCGCAGCGTCTGCGTGAGCACTTTTTGAGAAATGCCCTCTATGCGCCGCAGCAATTCGCCATTGCGCATGGGGCCGTGGGCGAGCGCCGGCAGGATCAGCATAACCCATTTTCCTGAAATTAACGCCAGCGCATCACGCGCCGAACATTTACTGGAATAAACATCGCCAGGAAAAGCCATATCATGGTTACCTCAAAGTGCGTAATTGCAAAAGATGTCGGAACAAAACAGCATAGCAGTACATCACTATTGGGGAGATGCATTGATGAATGTACTGATCATACTGGCTCATCCCGAGCGTCAATCGTTCAATGCCCATCTGTCGAACGAGGCTTGCGATACTTTTCGACAACAGGGTCATCAGGTCAGGATTATCGATCTGTATCAGGATAATTTTGATCCCTGCGAAGGTGATCGGCACTATCTCCACGGTTTGAATGAACAGAAATTCGACGCCATGCAGGAACAGCGACATCACTGGAATATCAAGCATCTGCCGGGCGAAGTTCAGCGCCATATCGACTTACTGCTAGAGGCCGATATGCTGATACTGCAGTTTCCTTTCTGGTGGTTTGGCGCGCCCGCTATTCTGAAAGGATGGATGGATCGGGTTTTCGTCTATGGCGGTTTATATGATAGCCGTCACCGGCATGAAAATGGCGTTATGCGCGGCAAACGCGCCTTGCTGAGCGTTACCGCAGGGACGTCTGCAAATGCCTGTGCGCATAATGGGCGCGACGGCGATATGCGGTTTATGCTCTGGCCGGTCATGCACGCGTTGCACTATATCGGGTATACCTTGCTTGAACCCTTTTTAGTCGCGGGGATTCGAGGCGGGCTGCAAGAGGAACAGGAGATATTGCAGCGTCAACGGTTAGCGCGGGTGAGCGCTGATTATCGGGAAAAACTCGACAACTGGGCCGCCTGGCCGGAGATACCGTTTAACAGTAAAAAGGATTTTGGCGATGATCTCCTCCTGAAGCCGGAAGCGCCGGAATACAGCCCTTTTGTTCGCCACGATCGCGATGCCTGGAGAGGGTATTAATTCGGTATGTGTTGTTTCATCGAAAACGCCGGCCGATAGCGTCAAATAGCCGCCAATTGAACAAAAAATCCCGCATAACAAGGAACTATGCGGGATGAGTGGAAGTAAGTGGACGCTTACAGACTCAGCGTTACTTGCCGATGCAGAAGCTGGAGAAAATTCGTCCTAACAGGTCGTCGGAGGTGAATTCGCCGGTGATTTCGCTTAAGCATTGCTGCGCCAGGCGCAGTTCCTCGGCTAACAATTCGCCTGCGTAAGCGCTCACTAACTGTTCTTTGCCCTGAATCAGATGTTGGGCGGCCTGTTCCAGCGCTTGCAGGTGGCGACGGCGCGCCAGGAAGCCGCCTTCGGTGCTGCTGGTGAATCCCATACTTTGCTTGAGGTGCTCGCGCAGCGTTTCAACGCCTTCGCCGGTGCGCGCCGAGAGGCGGATAAGTGAGTAGTTACTTACATTTTCCAGTCCCAGCGGTTCGCCGGTGATATCGGCTTTATTACGCACCACGGTAATCGGCAAGGTTTTCGGCAACCGGGCCATAAATTCAGGCCAGATGGCCGCGGGTTCCACGGCTTGTGTCGTGGTGCCGTCGACCATAAACAGCACGCGGTCGGCCTGTTCTATTTCCTGCCAGGCGCGTTCGATGCCGATGCGTTCAACTTCGTCATTGGCGTCGCGCAGGCCCGCGGTATCGATGATATGCAGCGGCATACCGTCGATATGGATATGTTCGCGCAGCACGTCGCGGGTGGTGCCGGCGATATCGGTGACGATCGCCGCTTCCCGTCCTGCTAACGCATTGAGCAGGCTGGATTTCCCGGCGTTGGGCCGCCCGGCGATCACGACTTTCATGCCTTCACGCAGCAGGCTGCCCTGATGGGCTTCGGCGCGCACCGCGTCCAGATCGGCCATCACATTGTTGAGCTGGCCTTCAATTTTCCCGTCCGAGAGAAAATCAATCTCCTCATCTGGAAAGTCGATCGCGGCTTCAACGTAAATGCGCAGATGCGTTAACGCTTCCACCAGATGATTGATGCGGGCGGAAAAAGCGCCCTGTAATGAATTGAGCGCCGAGCGAGCGGCCTGTTCGGAACTGGCGTCGATCAGGTCGGCGATGGCTTCCGCCTGCGCCAGATCGAGTTTGTCGTTCAGGAAGGCGCGCTCGGAAAACTCGCCGGGGCGCGCGATACGCACGTCGGGCAAGGTCAGAATACGTTGCAACAGCAAATCAAGGATCACCGGGCCGCCGTGGCCTTGCAACTCCAGCACGTCTTCGCCGGTGAAGGAGTTGGGGCCGGGAAACCACAGGGCGATGCCCTGGTCGAGCGGCGTGCCGTCGCTATCGCGAAAGGGCAGATAGTCAGCATGACGCGGCCGGGGAATTTTGCCCAGTACGGCTTGCGCCACGGCCGACGCCGCCCGTCCGGATACGCGTAAAATACCTACCCCGCCGCGTCCCGGTGGCGTGGCTTGGGCTACGATGGTGTCGGTATTGCTCATGGTTGTCTCTCTGCGCGTCATAAAAAAAGGCGGTCATCGACCGCCTGAGGTTGATGACAAAATGCGTCGAGCGGTGAGAATGGATAGATCGTAAAGACGCTGCAAGTACATCCCTGTAAGCTCGAACCGCGCCATCCCTGGCGCGGACGCTTTACTCTTCTATTCCATTCTCACCGTTCTGGTTCGGTAGATAGGTTTGTCAACAATAAGGCGGTCATCGACCGCCTTATTGTTGTGATTATAGGTCAATCAGCGTGGTTATTTTTTCTCGCGGCTGTGCAAGCCGCGTTTTTCCAGACCACGGTAAATCAACTGCTGCTGAATGATGGTCACCAGGTTGCTGACGATATAGTACAGCACCAGACCTGACGGGAACCACAGGAAGAACACGGTGAAAATCACCGGCATGTAAGTCATGATCTTCTGCTGCATCGGGTCGGTGACGGTGGTCGGCGACATCTTCTGGATAAAGAACATCGTGACGCCCATCAGGATCGGCAGAATGTAGTACGGGTCTTGCGCCGACAGGTCGTGGATCCACAGGGCGAACGGCGCATGACGCAGTTCGACGGAGCCCATCAGCATGTAGTACAGCGCCAGGAAGATCGGCATCTGAATCAGCAGCGGGAAGCAGCCGCCCAGCGGGTTTACCTTCTCCGACTTGTACAGCGCCATCATTTCCTGACTCATACGCTGTTTGTCGTCGCCGATGCGCTCGCGCATCGCCGTCAGCTTCGGCTGCAACATGCGCATTTTCGCCATCGAGGTGTACTGCGCCTTGGTCAGCGGGTACATGATACCGCGCACGATAAAGGTGATGGCGATAATGGAGAAGCCCCAGTTGCCGATAAAGCCGTGCAGGAATTTCAACAGCTTGAACAGCGGCTGAGAAATAAACCATAGCCAGCCGTAATCAACGGTCAGATCCAGATGCGGCGCGACCGCGGCCATCTTGTCCTGAATTTCCGGGCCGACCCACAGGGTGGCGTTCAGATTTTGCTGGCTGCCGGCCGGTACGACGGTCGGGGTGGATTTAAAGCCGATGGCGGCCTGGCCGTTACCCAGATTGCTGGTATAGAAGGTATTGGCGCCAGCGGTGGTCGGGATCCAGGCGGTTGCGAAATACTGCTGCAACATCGCTACCCAGCCGCCGTTGGTGGTGATATTCAGGTTCTCGTCCATATCGCCGAAGCTGTATTTTTTATACTTGTCTTCGCTGGAAGAGAACGCCGCGCCGCGATAGGTATGCAGCGCAAAGTTGCTGCTGCCGGTATCGCGGTGCTTCGGTAAATCGATGGATTGTTTCAACTGACCGAACAGCGTCAGTTCCAGCGGCTGAGCGCTGGTGTTATTGACGCTGTAATCCACGCTCAGCGCATAGTCGCCGCGTTTCAGGACAAACGTTTTGGTGTAAGTCACGCCGTCGGCCGCGGTATAAGTCAGCGGAATGCGCAGTTCGTCTTGACCGTCGGCCAGCTCAAAGTGATCCTGTTCGGCAGTGAACAATGGACGCGGGCCATTCGCCGGATTATCCGGACCGTTTTTGCCCGTCAGGCCGCTTTGCGCCTGATAAACGAATTCAGGCGTGGTTTCCAGCAACAGGAAGGGTTTATCGGAACCCAGCGTATCCGGATAAGCCAACAGATTAGCCTGCTCGATGTCGCCGCCACGAGTATTGATGGTCAGAGACAAGACATCGGTTTTAACCGTGATGAGCTTACCTTGACCGCTGGCGGGTACGCCCTGGTTACTGGCATCACCGGATGCTGTATTCGTCGCCTGCTGTATGGCCTGCGTGGTCGCTGGCGGATTTTTGTCCGTTTCCCAGGCCTGCCAGATCATAAAGGTTACGAATAGCAGAGCGATGAGAAAAAGATTGCGTTGCGAATCCATCGTTAATGTTCTCTGTTATTGTCGGTTTTTGGCGGTACGGGATCATCACCACCAGGGTTCAAAGGGTGGCATTTTAATACGCGTTTAAGCGTCAACCAACTGCCTTTTATCATGCCGAACCTGCGAATTGCTTCAATACCGTATTGGGAGCACGTTGGCCGAAACCGGCAATGTGGTCCCAGTAACGGGCTGATAACGAGTTGATAACCGCGTATCAACCCGATCAGCAGGCGAGAGCCAAACGACAGTGCCGACGCCATAATTTTTCCAACGCTTCCGTCAATGTTCGGTTATCCAGTTCAGACACCCCTTTTTTGGCGATCACCACAAAATCCATTGCGGGCAATGAATGTTGATGCAGGCGAAAGCTTTCGCGCGTCAGACGTTTAATCCGATTGCGTTCATGAGCACGTTTGACATGCTTTTTGGCGACGGTAAGACCGATGCGGGGATGCCCCAGCGTGTTCAGGCGGCCGAGAATAGTAATTTGCGGCGTGCCAGCCCGTTGCGGCTGCTGGAAGACGAAAGTGAAATGGCTGGGAGTTAACAAACGTAACTCCCTGGGAAAAGCGAGCTTAACCACTCGGTGGGTTAGCTTTTATTACTTAGAAACGGACAGACGAGTACGGCCTTTCGCACGACGGCGGGCCAGAACCAGACGACCATTTTTAGTGGCCATACGAGCACGGAAACCGTGGCTACGGTTACGCTTCAATACGGACGGTTGGAAAGTGCGTTTCATGGCGATTTCTACCTAAACTTGGATAATTAACTTCACAGTAAACGCGTTTGGCTACTCGGCGTGAAAATGACCGACGCCTCAATCGCATAACAAAGAGGCGGGATTGTAATAATTGTACAGTCCTGAGTCAATTAACATCACACTTTACATGCCGGCCATTCCAATTATTTTTGGATTTCTGTCTGGCGGAGCACAGAAACAGGCATTGACGCGCGGGCAGAGAATTATACGGACTCTGGCATAAAGCGCAAGGATCCTGCTGCGATCCTTGCGGCGAGATCATGATCAATGTCAGCGTAACAGGTTTGCCGTCTGGTTTATTCTGGGGTGAATTTCGTCGTCCCGCCAAGAATAAGATTCTTCCGATCTTCTGGGATGGAGACGGGAACTGTTATAAGAATAGCCTGTGGATAAAAAGGATCAAAACTGTGCGGAAGGGGAGGATCTCTTTCCTGGTTTAGGTTATGATCCGCCGTCCCGTTAGCGATCCTTCTTCGGGATCGTCACGGAAAACCGCATCGGTTACGCGGTGCATCTGTCGTCTTTTGTGGACGGGGGCAGGTGCCAAAATCATGAGTCGCATAAATATCTTATTCTTTTCTTTTTGATCGTTCTTGTTCGAGTGGAGTCCGCCGTGTCACTTTCGCTTTGGCAGCAGTGTCTTGCCCGTTTGCAGGATGAGTTACCTGCCACAGAATTCAGTATGTGGATACGCCCGTTACAGGCGGAGCTGAGTGATAACACTCTGGCGCTCTACGCCCCTAATCGCTTCGTTCTGGATTGGGTTCGTGATAAATATTTAAATAATATCAATGGCTTGTTAAATGATTTTTGTGGGATGGACGCCCCGTTGCTGCGCTTTGAAGTGGGCAGCAAACCGTTGGTTCAGACGATCAGTCAGCCGGTTAGCCATCATAGTAACGGCAATGCCAACGTCGCGGCGGCCGTCCAGGTACGCTCTGCGCCGGTGCGCCCAAGCTGGGATAACTCGCCGGTGCAGGCGGAGCATACCTATCGCTCCAACGTAAACCCCAAGCACACCTTTGATAACTTCGTCGAAGGTAAATCGAACCAACTGGCGCGCGCCGCCGCCCGTCAGGTGGCCGATAACCCCGGCGGCGCCTATAATCCCCTGTTCCTGTATGGCGGCACCGGCCTGGGTAAAACGCACTTATTACACGCGGTGGGCAACGGCATCATCGCCCGTAAAGCCAATGCGAAAGTGGTTTACATGCACTCCGAGCGCTTTGTGCAGGACATGGTGAAAGCGTTGCAGAATAATGCGATCGAAGAATTCAAACGCTATTACCGTTCGGTCGATGCTTTGCTGATCGATGATATTCAGTTTTTTGCCAACAAAGAACGTTCGCAGGAAGAGTTTTTCCACACCTTCAATGCGTTGCTGGAAGGAAATCAGCAGATCATTTTGACCTCGGATCGTTATCCGAAAGAGATCAACGGGGTGGAGGATCGTCTGAAATCCCGCTTCGGCTGGGGGCTGACGGTGGCCATTGAGCCGCCGGAGCTGGAAACGCGCGTGGCGATCCTGATGAAAAAGGCCGATGAAAATGATATTCGCCTGCCGGGCGAAGTGGCTTTCTTTATCGCCAAACGTCTGCGTTCCAACGTGCGTGAACTGGAAGGGGCGTTAAATCGCGTGATTGCCAACGCCAACTTTACCGGCCGCTCCATTACCATCGATTTTGTGCGCGAGGCGCTGCGCGATCTGCTGGCTTTGCAGGAAAAACTGGTTACTATCGACAATATCCAGAAGACGGTGGCGGAATACTATAAAATTAAAGTCGCTGATTTGTTATCCAAACGTCGTTCCCGCTCGGTGGCCCGTCCGCGTCAAATGGCGATGGCGCTGGCCAAAGAGCTGACCAACCACAGCCTGCCGGAAATCGGCGATGCGTTTGGTGGTCGCGACCATACCACGGTGTTGCATGCCTGTCGTAAAATCGAACAGCTGCGTGAGGAAAGTCACGACATCAAAGAAGATTTTTCCAATTTAATCAGAACATTATCTTCATAACACTATGAAATTCATTGTCGAACGCGAACATCTGTTAAAACCGCTGCAACAGGTCAGCAGCCCGCTCGGCGGCCGACCAACCTTACCCATTCTTGGCAACCTGCTGTTGCAGGTGACCGAAGGGGCGCTATCGCTTACCGGCACCGATCTCGAAATGGAGATGGTCGCCAAAGTGGCGTTGACGCAACCGCATGAGCCGGGCGCCACCACGGTGCCGGCGCGTAAACTGTTTGATATCTGCCGTGGTTTGCCGGATGGCGCGGAAATCACCATCATGCTGGATGGCGATCGCATGCTGGTGCGCTCCGGCCGCAGCCGTTTTTCGCTGTCGACCCTGCCGGCCGCCGATTTTCCCAATCTGGACGACTGGCAGAGCGACGTTGAATTCTCGCTGCCGCAGGCGACGCTGAAGCGTTTGATTGAAGCCACGCAGTTTTCGATGGCGCATCAGGACGTGCGTTATTACCTCAACGGCATGCTGTTTGAAACCGAAGGCGAGGAACTGCGCACGGTGGCGACCGATGGTCACCGTCTGGCGGTATGCGCCATGCCGGTGGGGCAGACGCTGCCGTCGCATTCGGTGATCGTGCCGCGTAAAGGCGTGATGGAGCTGGTGCGTTTGCTGGACGGCGGCGAGACGCCGCTGCAATTGCAAATCGGCAGCAACAATATCCGCGCCCACGTCGGCGATTTTATCTTTACTTCCAAGCTGGTCGACGGCCGTTTCCCTGATTATCGTCGCGTATTGCCGAAAAACCCGGATAAAACGCTGGAAGCCAGCTGTGATTTACTCAAGCAGGCGTTCTCCCGCGCGGCGATTCTGTCGAATGAAAAATTCCGCGGCGTGCGTTTGCACCTGATCCAGAATCAATTGAAGATCACCGCCAATAACCCTGAACAGGAAGAGGCGGAGGAAATTCTGGATGTCCAGTACGACGGCACCGAAATGGAGATCGGTTTCAACGTCAGTTACGTGCTGGACGTGCTGAATGCGCTGAAATGCGAGGATGTCCGTTTACTGCTGACCGACTCGGTTTCCAGCGTGCAGATCGAGGATAGTCTTAGCCGGGCGGCCGCCTATGTCGTCATGCCGATGCGTCTCTAGTCTATGGCGGGCGAATTTACTTGCCGGGACGGGGCGCATTCACCATCCTCACGCATGTCGAGTACGCTCCGGCTGCTTGCTGCGTGCGCTCGTTGGGCCGGACGACCATCCGCGCCCAATCTGTCTGTGCCGATAACGATTTTAGATCGCAAGAAATAGTCGCATGGCGCTTACTCGTCTTCTTATTAAAGATTTCCGCAATATTGAAGCGGCTGATTTGGCGCTGGCGCCCGGCTTTAATTTTCTGATCGGAGCGAACGGCAGCGGCAAAACCAGCGTGCTGGAAGCGATTTACACGCTCGGGCACGGGCGGGCGTTTCGCAGCGTGCAGGCCGGCCGCGTGATTCGTCACGACCAGCCGGAATTTGTCCTGCACGGCCGCATCGACGGCGTCGAACGAGAACGTTCGATCGGCCTGAGTAAAAATCGCCAGGGCGACAGCAAAGTACGCATCGACGGCAGCGACGGCCATAGGGTGGCCGAACTGGCGCAACTGTTGCCGATCCAACTGATCACTCCCGAAGGATTTACGTTGCTGAACGGCGGGCCGAAATATCGCCGCGCCTTTCTCGACTGGGGGTGTTTCCATAACGAACCCGGTTTTTTCTCCGCCTGGAGCAATATGAAGCGCCTGCTGCGTCAGCGCAATGCGGCGCTGCGGCAGGTGAGTCAGTACGGGCAACTGCGAGCCTGGGACCAGGAGCTGGTGCCGTTGGCTGAACGCATCAGTGAGTGGCGGGCGCAATACAGCGCGGCGATCGCCGAGGATATTTCCGCCACCTGCCGCCAATTTTTGCCGGAATTTTCTCTTAGCTTCGCTTTTCAGCGCGGCTGGGATAAAGAAAGCGATTATGCCGAACTACTGGAACGGCAGTTTGAACGCGACCGTATGCTGGGGTATACGTCGCTGGGGCCGCATAAAGCCGACTTTCGTATCCGCGCCAGCGGCGTGGCGGTCGAGGATATGCTGTCCCGTGGTCAGCTAAAGCTGCTGATGTGCGCTTTAAGGCTGGCCCAGGGTGAGTTTCTCACCCGTCAGAACGGACTGCGCTGTCTGTATCTGATCGATGATTTTGCTTCCGAACTGGATAGTACCCGCCGCCGTTTGCTGGCTGAACGGTTAAAAGCAACCCATGCGCAGGTTTTTGTCAGCGCCATCGGCGCTGAGCAGATAGCCGACATGATTGGTGAAAATGGCAAGATGTTCCGCGTGGAACAGGGTAAAATAACGGTTCAATCACAGGACTAAAATGAGCGAGAAACGTTGATGTCGAATTCTTATGACTCCTCAAGTATCAAGGTATTGAAAGGGCTGGATGCGGTACGTAAACGCCCAGGTATGTACATCGGTGATACGGATGATGGTACCGGTCTGCATCACATGGTATTCGAGGTTGTGGACAACGCTATCGACGAAGCGCTCGCTGGCTATTGTAAAGACATTGTCATCACTATCCATGCTGATAACTCAGTCTCGGTACAGGATGACGGTCGCGGCATTCCCACCGGTCTGCATGAAGAAGAAGGGATCTCCGCGGCGGAAGTGATCATGACGGTGCTGCATGCCGGCGGCAAATTTGATGACAACTCGTATAAAGTTTCCGGCGGCCTGCATGGCGTGGGGGTTTCGGTGGTTAACGCCCTGTCGGAAAAGCTGGAGTTGGTGATTAGCCGCGAAGGCAAGGTGCATCAGCAAACCTATCGCCACGGCGTGGCGCAGGCGCCGCTGGCGGTGACGGGCGAAACCGAAAGAACCGGTACCACCGTGCGTTTCTGGCCAAGCCACGAGACATTCACCAATGTGGTGGAGTTTGAGTATGAAATTCTTGCCAAGCGTCTGCGTGAGCTGTCATTCCTGAACTCCGGCGTTTCTATCCGCCTGATCGATGAGCGTGAAAAAGATAAGTCCGATCACTTCCACTATGAAGGCGGCATCAAGGCGTTTGTTGATTACCTCAACAGAAACAAGACGCCGATTCACCCGACGGTGTTCTATTTCTCCACCGTGAAAGACGATATCGGCGTTGAGGTGGCGTTGCAGTGGAACGACGGTTTCCAGGAAAATATTTACTGTTTTACCAACAACATCCCGCAGCGCGACGGCGGTACGCACCTGGCCGGCTTCCGCGCCGCCATGACCCGTACCCTGAACACCTATATGGATAAAGAGGGCTACAGCAAGAAAGCCAAAATCAGCGCCACCGGCGATGATGCGCGTGAAGGGCTGATTGCCGTGGTTTCCGTTAAAGTACCCGATCCGAAATTCTCCTCGCAGACCAAAGACAAGCTGGTGTCGTCGGAGGTGAAAACCGCCGTTGAATCGCTGATGAACGAGAAGCTGGTGGATTACCTGATGGAAAATCCGTCGGACGCCAAAATCGTGGTGGGTAAAATCATTGACGCCGCGCGCGCGCGTGAAGCCGCCCGTAAGGCGCGCGATATGACCCGCCGTAAAGGCGCGCTCGATCTGGCCGGTCTGCCGGGCAAGCTGGCGGACTGTCAGGAGCGCGATCCGGCGCTGTCCGAACTGTACCTGGTGGAAGGGGACTCGGCGGGCGGCTCCGCCAAACAGGGGCGTAACCGCAAGAATCAGGCGATTCTGCCGCTGAAAGGCAAGATCCTTAACGTCGAGAAAGCGCGCTTCGACAAAATGCTCTCTTCCCAGGAAGTGGCGACGCTGATCACCGCGCTGGGCTGCGGTATCGGCCGCGATGAGTACAACCCGGACAAGCTGCGTTATCACAACATCATCATCATGACCGATGCCGACGTCGATGGTTCGCACATTCGTACCCTGCTGCTGACGTTCTTCTACCGTCAGATGCCGGAAATCGTCGAGCGCGGACACGTTTATATCGCGCAGCCGCCGCTGTACAAGGTGAAAAAAGGCAAGCAGGAGCAGTACATCAAAGATGATGACGCCATGGATCAGTACCAGATTATGCTGGCGCTGGACGGGGCGACGCTGCACACCAACGCCGCTGCGCCGGCGATGGCGGGCGAGCCGCTGGAAAAACTGGTGGCCGAGCATTACGCGGTACAGAAAACCATCGGGCGTATGGAGCGTCGTTTCCCGCGGGCATTGCTGAACAGTTTAATCTATCAGCCGACGCTGGCCGAAGCGGATTTAAGCGATCGCGAGCACGTTCAGCAGTGGATTGAAACGCTGGTCACGCGTTTGAATAACCAGGAACAGCACGGCAGCGCCTACAGCTTTGTGATTAACGATAATCAGGAACGGCAGATTTTTGAACCGGTTCTGCGTGTGCGCACCCACGGCGTCGATACGGACTATCCGTTGGACTACGCCTTCGTTACCGGCGGTGAGTATCGTAAAATCAATCAGTTGGGTGAAAAACTGCGCGATCTGATTGAAGAAGACGCCTACATTGAACGCGGCGAGCGCCGTCAACCGGTCGCCAGTTTCGAGCAGGCGCTGGAATGGCTGGTAAAAGAATCCCGTCGCGGTCTGGCGATCCAACGCTACAAAGGTCTGGGCGAAATGAACCCGGAACAGCTGTGGGAAACCACCATGGATCCCACCAGCCGCCGCATGCTGCGCGTTACGGTGAAAGACGCCATTGCGGCCGACGAGCTGTTTACCACCCTGATGGGCGATGCGGTGGAACCGCGCCGCGCGTTTATCGAAGAGAACGCGTTGAAAGCGATGAATATCGATATCTGATCGGCGACCTCCCCGTTGCCGGGGAGGAAATCAACATGGCCGGCTCAGACCGTTGAGCCGCCATGAATCGCTTTGTCGTCAGCCTCTTGTTTCCGCCGCCTCGCGATGAAGCCGCTCAAGGCGGTTATCGATGACGGCGAGCGTCTCCTCGCCGAGGGCCAGATCGGCGCCGGCCAGATTTTCATGCAGATGCCGCGCTTTCCTGATCCCCAGAATCACGTTGACGTGCTGATGCCGGGCGCGCAGATAGGCGATGGCCAGCGAACTGGTCGAGACGCCGTACTGCCGTGCGATTTCGCCCAGTTCACGGCTAAAGGCCAGCGCCTTGCGGAAGGTTTCGCCTTGCCACCAGGGGTTATTGCGGCGTACATCGTCGGGCGGCAGGATGTGGTCCTCGCCGATACGGCCGCTGAGCAGTCCCTGCGCCAGGGGCGTATAGGCATGAAAGCTGATGCCGTTATCCCGGCACAGCGGCAGGATGTCGTTTTCCGCTTCCCGGAACAGCATGTTGTACTTTTTCTGCACAATCGCGATCTCCCCATGTTCGATATAACTTTGAATATGGTGCGGCTCGCAGTTCGATGCGCCAATCGCTCTGATTTTCCCCTCTTGCTTCAACTGCATCAGCACGTCGATGGTTTCCTCTATCGGGGTGAGAAACGGCGGCATCGCAGGGTTATGAGTATAGTAAATATCGATATAGTCGGTAGCCAGGCGCTTCAGGCTTTGTTCCACTTCGATCCTGATGGTGCGGGGGCTGAGGTTGCGCTTGACGCGCTTTCCCTCCCAGGTAAAGCGATAGCTGCCCTCATCGTCGTCCCACCACAAACCGCATTTGGTGGAAAGGACGACGCGGTCTCTGCGCCCTTTGATCGCTCGCCCGATGATCTCCTCGCTGTGTCCGAACCCATACACCGGCGCGGTGTCGATACAATTGACGCCGGCGTCCAGCGCGGCGTGAATGGCCCGAATGGACTCCGCATCGTCCGTATCCGGAAACTGAAAACCGCCTCCCATACCGAATGCGCCGAGCGTCAGCACCGACGCCTCGATACCGCTGTTGCCGATTTGCATCGTTTTCATGGCGTCGTTCTCACCCCTGGTTCTGGTCCAGCCGCAGCTTGCCGCCGACGCCCACGTTTTCATCGGCATGCTCTTTGATGATCACGATGGTCTTGACCTTAACGCCCGTCAAAATACGTTCGGCCGCCAGTTGGATATTGCCGACCAGCGCTCTCTTGGTTTCAAGCGGCTTACCGGGCGCGGTATAGACAAAGAAAGTGATCTCTTCGTCCTCTTTGGGCGTACTGTTTGTGCGCGGCAGTTCATGCAGCAAGATGGTTTTGAATGCCGGCGGCAGCCGGAACGATGAGGTGACGGCCTGACCGATTTCGTCAATAAACCGTTGCTTGTCGCTCTCGCTGAAGGGCGTGCTGGCGTATACGATTACCGTTGCCATAATGAAATCTCCTTAATACTGATTACAGGTTGTAGGGTTTTTTGACGCCGTGATAAGTCTTCAGCAGCCATTCCGCATATTCTTTGGAGGAGAGCACTTCAACCACGCTATCCAGCCAGGGTTTGTTCTTTTCCGCCGACCCTTCGGGAATGGCCAGCAGCACGCCGCCGTACTGCTTGTACACGTCCGGCGTTTCCTCAAACAGCGCCGTTTCGATGGTGACGTCGGGATCGGCCATCTGGTATACGGTGATGGACGGCGCCGTCATCGCATCCAGATCGGCGAACGCGCCTACCCGGCTGCGCGGGTCGATCTCGATGAATTTAAGATTTTTGGGGTTTTCGGTGATATCCAGCAGCGTCGGCAGTTCGACGCCGGGGCGTAGCTTGATCAAGCCGTTGGCCGCCAGCAGCTCCAGTTCGCGGGCGCGGTTGGCGGAGTCGTTGGCGATGCCGATTTTGGCGCCGTCGGGAAACGCGTTGACGTCTTTATGCTTTTTGGACACAAAAACGACGGGCGTGGTGTAGATATTGGGGCCGTAGGCGACCAGCCGGGTGCCGTTGCTTTGATTAAAGCTGTTCAAATACTTTTCATTTTGGAAATAGTTGGCGTCGATGCTGCCGTCCGCGGTGGCGTGGTTCAGCGCGATATTGTCATTGAACACCTGCACCCTGATGTCATACCCCGCGGGTTTCAGTTTCTGCGCGACGTAGTCGATATCGGGTTGTTCGCGGGCGATGACGCCGATGACGATTTTTTGCGGTTTCCCGGCGTGTTGCGGCTGGCTGGCGAAGACCGGCGAGGTGAGCGCGGAAGCCAGGGAGAGGACGAGCAAAAGCGTTTTTTTCATATCTGCATACCTCGTTTTCAGGTGATTACTTGAGTTTTCGATAGAGAAGATTGCCGCTGAACTGAATGAACTGGACGATGACGATCAGGATAATCACCGTGCTGTACATAATGGTGTCGTTGAAGTTCTGATAGCCGTAGGTCAACGCCACCGCGCCAAGCCCGCCGGCGCCGACCGTACCGGCCATCGCCGTGAAGCCGAGCAGCGAAACGTATCCCAGGGTCAGATGAGAGACCACCGAGGGGATCGACTCGCTGACAATGACGTGAAAGGTGATCTGCCCGTCGGATGCGCCGAACGATTTGGCCGCCTCTATCAGGCTGGGATTGACCTCTTTGAAACAGCCTTCCAGCAGCCGGGCGAGCAGCGGGGAGCCGACGATGGTGATGGAGAAAATCGCCGCCGTGGTGCCGATGGTGGTCCCCACCATAAATCGCGTCAGCGGGATGAGGGTAATGATCAGAATGATGAAGGGTACCGAACGCAGTACGTTGATGATGGCGCTGATGGTTTCATAAGCCGCCCGGTTGGGCCGCAATCCTTTAACGTCGGTGGTGACCAGAATGAGCGCCAGCACAAAACCGAAAAAGGTGCAGCTCACCACCGTGCCGCCGAGCATGATCAGCGTATCCAGCAAACCGGGAAGAATGATGCGATCGAGTATGGTTTGAAAATCATATTGATACATTACAGGCTTCTCCATTCTGCGCCGATCGCATCCAGATAGGTCTGGGCGTTGGCGAAGTCTCGCCTGTCCATCGCGACCGTGAATGTTCCGGCAATATTGTCGGCATAGCGATCCAGGCCGCCCCACAGGACTTCAAACCGAATGCCGGTCGCCAGGGCGAAGTCGGCCAACAGGCCGGTTCGGTCCGGACGCTGGACGATTTCAATCAGCGCTTTGTTGTGATCGGCGTCCAATGCGCGTATGCCGAGCAGCTCATCCAGCGCCGCCGCGCGCTTAAGGAAAATATCCTGCACCGAGCCGGAGGCCTTCAGTTCCCCTTTGCTCAAAATGGAAATGTTGTTGCAGATTTGCTTCACCACTTCCATCTGGTGGGTGACGACGATGATGGTGATACCCAGCTCCTGGTTGATTTTTTTCAACAGCGCCAGGATTGACTTGGTGATGTTAGGGTCGAGCGCGCTGGTGGCTTCGTCGCACAGCAGGATGTCGGGGTTCATCGCCAGCGCTCTGGCGATGGCGACGCGCTGTTTCTGCCCGCCGGAAAGCTGGTCGGGGCGGGCGTGAGTCTTATCGGTCAGCTCCACCAGTTGCAGCAACTCATGAACGCGCGCATCGGCGTCCGCTTTTTTATAGTGGAAGCACTTCATGGGAAACAGGATATTTTCATAAACCGTTTTTCGTTCCAGCAGGGAAAATTGCTGAAAAATCATTCCAATGCCGCTGCGAAATTTGCGCAGCTCGCCGCCGCGCAATTGGCTGATATCGGTTCCGTTCACCAGCAGCGTACCGCGCTCGAAACTTTCCAATCCATTAACGCAGCGCAGTAACGTCGATTTTCCGGCGCCGCTGGCGCCAACCAGGCCGTAAATGTCCCCATCGGCGATAGTGACGTTGATGCCGCAAAGAACGGGCTTGTCCTGGTAAGACTTATACAGATTCCTGATTTCAATCATGGCAAGCCTTTCTTGTTAACCTAATGAAAAAAATGATTTTTTTAGCAGCCGGAAATTTATGTTATAAACTTTACGCAAAAATTATATCGATCTAATTTTTGCGGAAAAAAATGTCGCTTCTCTCCGCGACCAGAAAATAATAAATTCAGCGATGCATTTAGCGTGTTTATTATTAGCAGGATATTATATTGTCGATAATGTTATTAATAGGGCTTTTCTTATGCGATTTATTCATTAACTAATGATAAATATTCAGTTTAACCGGCAGGTTCCAATGAAAACGAAGGGAGATAAGGTGACATGGCTGCGCGCGGCAATCGGGTGACGCTTCAGGATGTGGCGAATGATGCGGGAGTTTCCAGAGCGACGGCGTCGCTGGTGGTTCGGGGAAGCAACGCCATCAAGCCCAGCACGCACAAAAAAGTCATGGAGTCGATCGCCAGGCTTGGCTATGTGTACGACAGGATGGCGGCCAGTTTTCGTCGGCAAAGTTCTTCCTCGCTGGGCATTATCATTACCGATATAGAAAATCCCTTTTATCATCAAATGATAACCAAACTCGGCGATATGCTTTACGAACGGCAGCACACTTTTCTGCTGGGCATCTCTTCCGAGTCTCTGGAGAAACAGACCCGCGTACTGGAAACCATGCTGGAGAACCGCGTGTGCGGTATTTTCCTGACGCCGGTGCTCGGCACGCCGCCTTCCCTGTTCGATAAACTGCGTACGCTGCGCATACCGGCGCTGCTTATCGGCCGGGAGGTGGAGGGGATCGAAACCGATTATGTCGGCACGGACTATCGCCTCGGTTCGCAACTGGCGATACGTCATCTGGCGGAACAGGGACATCGGCGGATTGCCTATATCGGCGGAACGCCGCCTGGCAATACGGCTTACCGGGAGCGTCTGCAAGGCTACTGTAGCGCGATGCGCGAGCTGGGACTAGACGTTGATCCGCAGCTGATCATCCCGTCGCCGCTGAATCGCGAAGGCGGTATTCAGGCAATCCGCAAGGCGCTGGAGCTGGAGCGGCCTCCCACGGCCTGTTTCTGCCATAACGACGTTATCGCGCTGGGCGTGACCATCGGCCTGCGGCTTATGGGGCGAATTCCCGGCGAGCATATGGCGATTGTCGGTTTTGACAACGTGCGCGAGACGGAAACGGCGGAGCCGGGGCTGACGACGGTTTCGGTGTCGCACGATCGCTGGGGCGTGGCGGCCGCCGGACAAATGATGCGCAGAATCGAAAACCTGCACGGCGAGCCGGTGAAAATCATCATTCCCCCCGAACTTATCGTCAGAAAATCGTCCCTGAGCTTTACCGGGCTGCCGGAGATGAAAGTCTGATACCGGTCAGACGAGGGTTATGCCGCCGAGATAGCCCGCTGCTTGCCGCTGCGCAGTTCCTGTCGCAGAGTGATCAGCGCGGTGATCAGCATAAAAATCACCGCCGACCAGAAAATGGCCTGCGGATGGCCGTGGTCCAGTAACCAACCGAACAGCACCGGGCCTGCCGCGCCGCCGATATTAAAGCCGGTGGAGACAATGCCGAACACGCGCCCTTCGGCGCCGGCGGGAGAGGCCGCCCGCACCAGCATGTCGCGCGAAGGCGCAATCATGCCGGACAGAAAGCCGGCGGCTGCCAGCAGTGGAATCAATACCGCAACCGGCAGCGGGTAGAGGGCGACCAGGGTGATTAATCCCGCGGTTATCGCTAATGCCGCGGTCGCCACCAGCCCATGACGCCGGGTCTTGTCCGCCAGCGCGCCGCCTGCCAGTACGCCGAAGGCGCTGGAAAACAGAAAGGATGTCAGCACGATATTGGCCTGCGACAACGGCAGGTCATAACCCGTCACAAACGCCGTCACCGAAAAGTTTTGGATCGACGAGGTACTCAGGTTCAGCAGCAGGAATAGCGCCAACAGCGCCATGATGGGCAGGGTAAAAACCGCGACGCGGCGTTGTTTGCCTGATTGCGCGCCGGCCTGTGCGCCGGTGTGACGCGGGAGCGGTTGGTCGCGCCCGGTTAACAGCAGGGGAACCGTCAGCAGCCCGAGCGCGCCGGCCACGATAAATGCGCTGTCGGTCCCCGCGAAAGCGGCGACCGCCAGCAAGATCCCAGGGGCGATGGCGGTACCGAAGAAGCCGGAGAAGGTATGAATCGAGAACGCCCGTCCCATGCGTTTTTCATCGATTCCACGCGACAACAGCGCGTAATCGGCGGGATGATAGACCGCATTCGCCACCCCGGCCAGCGCCATCGCCGCCACCAGCCAGACGTAGCTGCTTGAAAAGCTCAGGGACAAAAAGCACAGACTGCCGAGCGTCAGTCCGGCGGTCAGGGTGCGGCGGGCGCCAATGCGGTCAACCATAAAACCGATGGGCGTTTGTACGCAGGCGGAGACAATGTTGAACACGCTTAGCGCGAAACCCAGTTCGACGAAGCTGATATCCCGCTGTTCGGAGAGCAGCGGGATAAGGGCGGGCAGCACCATCATGTGAAAATGGCTCATCAGGTGGGCAACGGAAATTTGAGCCAGCAGGGGCAGCTTGATTCGTTTCATTGTTTGTCGTCAGCAGGCGGTGGTGGATTGACGAGTCTGTCTTCTCGTGAAAGGCTTGCGCAGCAAGCAGGCGTCGTTCCTGAGGCAGCTCAGGCATAAGAGTACCATAATGTTCATATTATTAGCGTTCAATCTTTTTATCGCCGCCGGTTATCCCTGCCGGCGGATGATTGCAACGGGATAGAGGCCGGCAGCGATCGCCGGCCTGCGTTGACGCGGGATCAGGCGAGTCTGAACACCTGGACGTTCTGCGCCAGCGCACGGGCGGCGCAGACCGCTTTTATGGAATGAGAAAGCAAATATATTTCAAGGTACGGTAAATCACGCCGCATTCGGGCGTCCTCCCATTCCTCTGCATAATTTTCCCCCCGAATCAAAAGCAAAAAAACCAAGAATAAGTCGAAGGACAGAATGCATAGGGTCTTTAAAGATTGCCTGCTTTGTGGATAAGGGACAGCGGGTAAGGGCGAAGCCGCTCAGGCGGCGGTTAATGGCTTTGCCGGTGTTGCCCAATAGGCTTCAGCACGTTGCATTTCACGGGCTTTCATAGCTGAATCGCGTTAGCATAAAAGCAGTCATCTGCTGCTGGAAAAACTATGTCTATTAAACTAATCGCTATTGATATGGATGGGACGCTGCTGACGCCCCAGAACCAAATTTCGCCTGCGGTAAAATCCGCTATTGCCGCCGCCCGGGCAAAAGGCGTCCAGGTGGTGTTGGCTACCGGCCGCCCGTTTATTGGCGTGGCCCCTTACCTGGCCGAGCTGGATTTACGGCAGGAGGGGTGTTACTGCATCACGAACAACGGCGCGCTGGTGCAACGCGCCGCCGACGGCGAGTGCGTGGCGCAAACCACGCTCAGCTTTGACGACTATCTCTACTTCGAGGCGCTGGCGCGCAAGCTCAACGTGCATTTCCACGCGTTGGACTTCAATTTCGTCTATACCGCCAATAAGGATATCAGCGCCTATACCGTTCATGAGTCGAACCTGACCGGCATGCCGTTGAAGTATCGCGCGGTGGAAGAGATGGATCGCAACCTGAGGTTTCCGAAGTTGATGATGATCGATGAGCCGCCGGTGCTGGATCGGGCGATCGCCCAGATCCCCCCGGAAGCGTTCGAGCATTACACCCTGATGAAGAGCGCCGAGTTTTATCTGGAAATTCTGGATAAGCGGGTCAACAAAGGCGAGGGCGTAAAAATGCTGGCCGAACATCTGCATATTCCCCGTGAAAGCATCATGACGATGGGCGATCAGGAAAACGATCTGGCGATGATTAACTATGCCGGGACCGGCGTCGCGATGGGTAATGCCATTGATAAAGTGAAAGAGGCCAGCCAGTTCATCACCAAAACCAACGCGGAGGATGGCGTGGCTTACGCGATTGAGAAGTTTGTTCTCAACGCCTGAGCCTCTTCTTATTCGAACCGACCAGGTAAAGTAGGATGGTGTGCATCCGGTGGCTGCGCCGATATCCAGCATATTATGCCGAGAGAATCTCGGCGCGGAATAGCGGTCACTGCGTTTTAAACCATAAAGACTAAGGCGGCCTTCATGCAAGATAGCGCGAAAACCCGTTACGATTCGTTTGCCGAGTTCTATGATTCCTGGCACGACCGGTGGCCAGCCAATGCTAAAGCGTATTGCGTCGACACGCTCGCAGAATTGGCTAACGACCAGCCAGTGCTTGAACTGGGCGTTGGCACCGGCAGAATCGCCTTACCTTTATCTCTGAAAGGGTTGCACGTTTCCGGCGTGGATAATTCGATCAAAATGCTCGATAAACTGCGCGCAAAACCAGGGGGCGATCGTATTTCCACCGTTTGCGCAAATTTTGCCGATGTTCCTGTCGACGGACCGTTCGGCCTGATTTACGTGGTGCTGTCATTTGGCTACTTACTTACCCAAGAAGAGCAACTGGGCTGTTTTATCAATGCGAGCAAGAAGTTAACCGAGGATGGCTCGTTCGTCATTCAAACGGTGATACCGAAAAGCTCAATATTTAACGGCGCAGGCAGTATTGACGATCTGTTTGACGTTCCGTCGACGGACGATGCCGAGACTGTGATGTTGCTTGGTTCAAAAACCAACCTGGAGCGGCAGGTCATCGACCAGCGAGTTATCGTACTGAACGAAACGGGAACACAGGTATATTCCCATAAACTTAGGTATGTATGGCCGTCTGAATTGGATCTGATGGCTCGGATCGCCGGGCTGAAACTGCACGCACGCTGGAGCAACTGGCGCCGGGAACCGTTTACCTCGCAAAGCCCGAGTCAAATCTCCGTTTATAAGCACGGGTGACCCGATGTCGCTATGGGCGGCAACTAGGTTGATTTCTGCTATTGGGGTTGATCGGGAAACGATGATTTGATAGCTTAAATTTTGTGCCGAATATGGACACAAAGTAGCCGACTTAATTTAACGAAAGGAGATTATAATGAAGGGAATAATTTGTGCGTTGGCAAATTTTTCACGCGTTATTCGTGGTCAGAAGTTAGGTTACATCTATACGTATTAACGGTTTACTCATCATATAAGGGGAGTTTTGACTCCCCTTTATTTTATCAGAAGGAAGAGAAGCATCCTATTCCGGAGGAATAACCGCCGGATTATTAAAGGAGAACGATGAGTTATGGATAACGGCAACAATGTCCCTCCCGGGCCGAGAGGCAAATTTTTTACCGGTAACCTGGCTGTTTTTTCCAACAATCCGTTGGATTTCCTGTTGATGTGTTCACGCGAGTACGGGGATGTCGTTCGTATCGCCAAGTTTACCTATCTGGTTAACCACCCGGAACTTATCGAGCAGGTCTTTCACGACAAAAACGGGCTATTCGAGAAAGTCGTCCCAGGCGTCGAGCGAAAAAATCATTCTGCTTTCCCCGATGCGGTAATGAACAGTTCCGGGGCCGACTGGCAAATCAAGCGGCGTAAGCTGCAACCGGCCTTTCATAAGACGCTGATCCGTGAAAATATAGCGCAGACCGCATCCATCGCCACTCGATTTCTCCACGCCTGGCGCCGTAACCCTTCTGTACGCGATATCCGCCAAGAGATGGCGCAATTGTCTATGGAAGTCGGTAGCCGGTTCCTTTTCGGGATGGCGGTCAATAATGATGAAATGCGGCAAATAGCGCACATGGTGGAAGTCGTGATGGCGCTGACGCGCAACCAAATTCGCTTCCCGCTTTTTATTCCCACGAGAAATAACCTTCGTTTGCGTCAGGCGCGCCGCGACCTGGATCAGGTAATGAGCCGTATTATCGAACGATATCGATGCACGATAACCAGTCAGACTTGCCTGCTGGGCATGCTGCTGGAGGAAGATGAAAGCGGGAATTCAGCATGGATACGTGACGAATTGGCCACCATGATCATGTCTGGTCTTGAACCAATGGCGGATGCGTTAACCTGGACATGCTATCTGTTGGCTCTTCACCCCGAGGTTAGCCAAAAATTATTTGACGAAGCCGAGGCCGTTATCGGCGGGCAGGGCGGCATATCGGCCGATAATATTTTAACGCTGCGGTATACGGAAGCGGCGGTTAAAGAAGCGTTGCGCTTATATCCGCCAGCATGGATGACCGGGCGAACCGTGGTTCGCGATTGTACTTTCGGCGGCTATCAGGCTTCGGCCGGTGTGACTCTGACTGTCAGTCAGTGGGTTACGCACCGTGATCCGCGTTATTTCGCGCGTCCTGATGAGTACTGTCCCGAACGGTGGCTGACGGACAATTTTGCCGCGACGTTACCCAAATACGCGTACTTTCCATTTGGCGGCGGCGCGCGTAAATGTATCGGCAATTACCTGACGATGACGCAAATGATCACGATCGTCGCATCGATTGTTCACGGATTCGATATACGGTTAACGTCGGACACAACGGTTCAACCCTATCCGGCCTTGGTATTACGCCCTTTGGGGGTACGAATGTCGGTAGCGCCGAGAATGTCATCAGTCAAAAGGAGCTGAACATGAATGAGATCCGTTTTCCCGTTAAAACGGGGGAATACGAAAACCGTTTTTTCGATTCGACGATATGGAATGATTTTGTGTATCGTGATGACGATGTCGTCATTGCGAGTTATGCCAAGGCGGGTACAACGCTCGTGCAGCAAATTGTCGCTCAACTTATTTTCAACGGAAAGGAAGACGTCGAAATATCGAAGATATCCCCCTGGCTTGATTCCGTTTATCCCGATAAGGCAACCAAGTTAAACCTGGTTGAATCCCAAACCCACCGTCGTTTTCTAAAAACGCACCTGCCGGTGGGGTCGCTCGTATTTTCCCCGCGGGCAAAGTACATTTACATATGTCGTGATGGTCGCGATATCGTCTGGAGCCTCTATGATCATCAGTCAGCCCTTAGGCAAGAAACGCAGACAGAGCTGAACGCCAACGGGGAGAAGCCAGGACGCCTGAGGGTGATGGCTCCGCCCCAGGCATTGATCGTCGATTATTTTACCGACTGGCTTAATCAGGACGGCCACCCGTTCTGGCCGTTTTGGGAGGGCATTCGTTCGTGGTGGTCAATACGCCATTTGCCGAATGTGCTCATCGTTCATTTTGCGAATCTGATTGAGGATATGCCCGGTGAAATTCGACGGATCGCGAAGTTTCTCGATACACCCATTGATGAATCGCAGTGGGAAGCGATAATACGCCATTGCAGTTTCGATTATATGAAAACGCATGCCGCCAGATACGTTCCTCTGGGTACGGGTCTATGGAAGGAAGGGGGCAAGGCCTTTTTCAGTAAAGGGAAAAACGCGCGTTGGCAGGACGTTCTCCCGACTGAACTCAGTGAGCAATACCAACGGCGGGCAGTGAAAGAACTGGGCGAAGATTGCGCCCGCTGGCTGGCAACGGGAAAATCGCGCTAGAAAAAAAACTCTCCCGACGCCACAACGTATGGTTATTTCCAGTCGGTATATTTCGTCATTCATTATTCAATAATAGCAATTATAAATAATTAAGATGAATATAAGTAGCGTCCTAATTTATTTTAACGTAAACAGTCCGCTATTTTTTCTTTCATCACCTCGGTAACGTGATTGACTAACCGGCTTCTGGGAATTTGCGGCGGATAAACCGCGCAGTACGCCATTTTTATATTGGGATGAAAAGGTTTAACAATAACCGGCGAGGAACTATTCAATGCTGAAATAAAGTCCACGACGCCGATACCGATATTCTTTGCCGCCAGCGCGCAGCTGTTGGCCATCGAGGTTTCAATCGGATTATGCAAATAGCCGATTTCGTTTCTGATCGACATATCGATTTGCGCCCGTAACGGCGTGGTTCTGCCCGGCAGAATGGCGCGGTAACGGGTTAAGTCGGCAATGGTAATCTGCTTCGCTTTCGCCAGAGGATGCGCCATCGACAGTACGGCTACGGCGCTGGCTTCACCTAGCGCTTCGGCCTCCAGACCTTTGTTGCCCATCTGTCCAAAGATAAAGCCTACGTCGTAGTGGTTAGCCGTAATGGCCTCGGTGATGTGGCTTGTACTTTCTATATCTAAAAACAAAGAGATATCCGCATATTCCTTGATTAAGGCGGGGAGCATGTCTTCCGAACAGAGCTGCGATAACGCCTGGACCGAGGCAATACGCAGCACGCTGCCTTTGGCGTGACGGATTTCATCGGCAATAAGGGCGATGTGATCCAACCCCAGATAAAGGCGATTTACTTCCCGGTATAGCTTCATCGCTTCGGCGCGGGGAATAAGGCCCCGCCCGTCCCGGTCGAACAGTTTCAGGTGCAGGGCGTCTTCAAAATCCCGAATTAGCCGGCTTACCGCTGGTTGGGTAATGTGCATCATGTTGGCGGCAGCCGTGATCCCGCCGGTAAGAATGACTTTGTGAAAAGCTTCAACCTGACGGGGATTGATACGCATATTGTCCACTCCGAAACATAATATTTGGTTATCAATTCAACACAAAATGTAATTTTTATTTGTTTAGTCTAACGCATAGACTCCAGAAATATAATATTTTATCTACGACATATATCTGCCATGGAATAGCGGGGGTGGTGAATGAAACAAGCAACAAAGGTATTATTTTTCGCGTTTTTATTTTCAACTTCACCTTTGGTTTTTAGCGCCGATTTGAATATTGGTTTGGCGACATCCACCACGTCAATGGATCCTCAGTTTTATGTAGGCGGACAAAATAGCGCAATGGCGCGTAATATTTTTGACGGTTTAGTTTCTCAGGATGAAAAGCAACAAATTTCTCCTGCTTTGGCCGTATCGTGGAAGATTATTGACGATAAAACCTGGGAGTTTTCATTACGGCCAGGCGTGAAGTTTCATGACGGCAGTGATTTTACCGCTAATGATGTCATTGCCAGTATCAAACGCGTCGCGCTGGCATCAAAAAACAGCCCGAGCTCTTACGCGCCTTACGTCAACGACATTGCCGATGTCGAGGCGATCGACCCGTTAACGGTGCGCATCACCACCAAAGCGCCCGCCCCCTTGCTGTTGAATAACTTAAGCCGGGTTTCTATTTTGCCAGCCCGTGTTGAAACGGTGCCGACGGAAACGCTGAACGCCGGGAAAGACGTGATTGGAACCGGACCTTTCAAATTTGTTTCCTGGGTGCCTGATGACCGGGTGGTTCTGGCGCGTAACGACGATTACTGGGGAGGAAAAGCCGAATGGGACAAGGTTACCGTTCGCGTATTTAAAAACAGCAGCGCCCGCGTAGCCGCTCTTTTATCCGGCGATGTGGACATGATCGAAAGCGTTCCTACGGCCGACAGCCGTAATATTCTAAAAAATAGCCAGTTACATACGATTTCAACACCAGGGAACCGTATTATTTATCTGCATATGGACCAACAACGCGACGTATCGCCGTTCGCCAAAGGTCCTGATGGCAAAAATCCATTATTAAAAAAAGAAGTCCGCCAGGCGATGTCTTTAGCGCTTAATCGTCAGGCTATCGTCGACCGTGTTATGGACGGACAGGCCACCCCGGCTTCCCAGTTGGTGCCTAAAGGGTATTTCGGCTATTCCGCTTCCATTCCGGCGCCGGTTTACAACCCGGATAAAGCCAGGCAGCAATTGGCGGCGGCGGGTTATCCCGACGGCTTTACGCTGACGTTCCATGCTTCAAACGATCGTTATCCCAATGACGCGAAAATCGCGCAGGCCATCGGTCAGATGTTTACCCGCATCGGCATAAAAACCGACGTTGTGACGATGCCGGGCAGTGTGTACTTTTCGCGCGCGGCCCGCCTTGAGTTCAGTTTGATCATGGGCGGCGCCGCCATCGAAACCGGGGAAGCGTCCGGCGTGCTGGGGCCGTTGCTGGAGACCTTCGGTCCCAATGGCGGGCAGGGCAACCGCGGTCGTTATTCCAATCCCGCATTCGATAAAGCGCTGCTGGAAGCTCGCACGACCTTGGATAGCGCGCGGCGGGAAGCGCTCTTGGCTGAGGCGATGAATATCGGTATGAACGATCAGGGCGTGATTCCGGTGATGTTCCTGTCCAACACCTGGGCGATGAAAAAGCAGTACACCTACGTGGGTCGCTCCGACGCCTACACGCTGCCCTATTTTGTTCGCTCCGTTCACTAACGGCTAAAGAGGATCGGCATGAGCGCATTCAGCGGCGTTTTTCCCTATCTGGTATCGCCGGTCAAGCCCGACGGTCAGGTTGACCGGGCGGTATTGACCCGGCTGACGGAACATCTTATCGGCTGCGGCGTTCACGGCCTGGTGCCGCTGGGCAGCACCGGCGAGTTCGCCTATCTTTCCGCCGCGCAGCGGGAAGAGGTGGTCAGAACGGTGATCGACGCCGCCCGCGGCCGCGTGCCGGTGATCGCCGGCGTCGCTTCGACGACGATTCGGGACGCGCAAGAACAGACCCGGCGCTATTGCGAGCTGGGCGCCGACGGCATTCTCGCGGTACTGGAAGCCTATTTTCCGCTCCAGGACAGCGGCGTGGAAAGTTACTTCCGCGCCGTTGCGGACGCGGCGCACAACAAACCGGTGGTGCTCTACACCAATCCCCAGTTTCAGCGCTCCGATCTTAGCCTGCCGGTGATTGAACGGCTGAGCCATGTCGATAACATCCGCTATATCAAAGACGCTTCCACCAATACCGGACGTTTACTGTCCATCATTGAACGTACCCGCGGCCGGATGGAGGTTTTCTCCGCCTCTGCTCATATTCCCGCCTGCGTGATGCTGATTGGCGGCGTCGGCTGGATGGCCGGCCCGGCCTGTATTGTTCCCAAACAGAGCATCGCCCTGTACGAGGCCGCCCGCTCGGGCGACTGGGTAACGGCGATGGCTCTCCAGCGTCCGTTGTGGCGCATCAATGAAATCTTCGCCCGGTATTCCATTGCCGGCTGTATTAAAGCGGCGCTGCAATTGCAGGGATTCGATGTGGGCGATCCGTTGCCGCCGCAGACGGCGCTGGACGAGCGGGCGCGCCGGGAGATCGCCGACGTTCTGGCCTCCGTCGATGCTTTATAATGCGTAATGAAGTCTGAAAAAGAGAAAGAGCGCCGAATGCGTGCCGTACCGATTATTATTGATTGCGATCCGGGCATTGATGACGCCATCGCGCTGTTGAGCGCCTTTGTTTCGCCAGAGCTGGATATTCTCGGCATTTGCGCGGTATGCGGCAATCAACCGCTGGAGCGCACGGTGCGCAACGCCTTGCAGATTAGCGAACTGGGTCGGCGGACGGACATTCCCGTTTATGCGGGCTGTCATCGCCCTCTTTTCCGCGATCCTATTCACGGGCAGTTTCACGGCAAAAGCGGCCTGGGGAACACGGTCTTGCCCGAGCCGCGGAAGCAGGCCGAGTCTCAGCATGCGGTGAGCTTTATCATTGAGCAATGCGAAAAAGCCGCCGCCGCCGGCAGGCCGCTCACCCTGTGTACGCTGGGGCCGTTAACCAATCTGGCGACGGCGTTGATTATGAAACCGGCGATTGCCGGCGGCATCGCGCGCATCGTGATGATGGGCGGGGCTTACCGGGAAGCCGGCAATCGCAGTCTGACGTCAGAATTCAATATGCTGGCCGACCCTCACGCGGCGCATGTGGTGTTTTCTTCATCCATCCCCATTGTCGCGCTGCCGTTGGATGCTTCTCACCAGGTGATCCTGACGCCGGAACATGTTGCGCGCTTTATCGCGCTTTCCGGGCGGATTTCCGCGCCGCTGGGGGAGATGATGGCGTTCTGGGATCGTAACGATATTCGCCGTTACGGTTCGCGCGGCGGGCCGTTGCACGATCCGTTGGTTATCGCCTGGTTACTGGCGCCGGACTGTTTCAACAGCGAAAAAGCGCGGGTTTACATTGAGCATGAAAGCGAGCTTTGCCTGGGGCAGACCGTCGCCGACTGGTATGGCAAGACCGACGGGCAGCCCAATGTGGATGTGGTGACGAAAGTGGATGCCGAACGGGTTTTCGAACTGTTTGCCGAACGTCTGAATCGCTATCAAGGGCAAGCCTGATATGGTCAGAGAACGCATTATTATCGATACCGATCCCGGTGTGGATGATGCCATCGCCATCTGGCTGGCGATGGCGGCGCCGGAGCTGGACATCCTCGGCATCACGGTCGTGGCGGGTAACGTACCGCTTGAAGATACGCTGGTTAACGCCTGCAAGGTGGTCGGGCTGACCGGCAGACGCGACGTGCCGGTTTTCGCCGGCGCGGCCGGGCCGCTGGTGCGCGAGCAGGTCTACGGAAAATACGCGCATATCGGGGCATTCTCATCTGAACTGGTGCCGGATTCATCTTTCCGCCCGGAGCAGGAGCATGCGGTCGATTTTCTGGTGCGCACGGCGCGTCAGGCCGCGGCGGACAACAATCCCATCACTCTGTGCGCGCTGGGGCCGTTGACCAACCTGGCTTTGGCGCTGCGTCATCACCCCGATGTCGCCCGTGGCATCAAACAGATTGTGACCATGAGCGGCGCCTTTAGCGCATTGGGAAATCGCGTACCCTGGGCGGACTTTAACGTTTATGCCGATCCCCATGCGGCGGCGATCGTTTTTTCCGCCGGCGTTCCCGTGGTGATTATGCCGCTGGATATGACCTTTCAGGCGTTGATTCAGCGGCAACAGGTTGATGACCTGGCGCGTCGCGGCGGCGCGCCAGGCGTGGCGCTGGCGGCGCTGTTACGCCGCTTCGATCGCAATGAGGTGGCGCGTTTCGGGCGGGAGGGCGGCCCCGTTCACGACGCCACCGTGGTGGCGTGGCTGCTCAGGCCGACATTGTTTAACGGCGTCGCCGCCGCCGTCGGGGTGGAAGTGTCCGGACCTACGGCGGGTTATGTGTTCGCCGATTTTTATCATAAGCTCGCCCAGCCCGCCAACGCGCTGGTGATGCGGGATATCGACGAGCAGGGTTTCCTGTCGTTGCTTGCCGACTACCTGAGCCGCTATGGTTCTGAGGACAGTTGATGATTGCCTACCTGCTAAGCCGTGTCGGACAGACGCTATTGACGCTGATCGTTATGTCGGTGCTGGTGTTCGTCGGGGTTTATCTGGTGGGCAATCCGGTGGATATGTTGCTGGGGGCGACGGCGACGCCCGCCGAAAGACTGGCGGTGATCCAGTCTTTCGGTTTGGATAAGCCGGTCTGGGAGCAGTACGGATTATTCGTGCTGAATGCCTTGCAGGGCGACATGGGGAAATCCTTTATCTTTAACCAGCCGGCGCTGACGTTGATTTTTCAGCGTATGCCCGCCACGCTGGAACTGGCGATGACGGCGTTCGTCATCGCGCTGGCGCTGGGTATTCCGCTGGGGATCTATGCCGGCCTGCGGCCGGACAGCGCGGTAGCAAAGTCAATCATGACGTTTTCCATCTTCGGCTTTAGTTTGCCGACCTTCTGGATTGGTCTGGTCATGATCATGTTGTTCAGCGTCAAGCTGGGGCTATTGCCGGCGTCGGGGCGCGGCCAAACCAGCGATTTATTCGGTATTCCCTTCAGCTTCTTAACCAAAGACGGCCTTGAACACCTGATCTTGCCCGCGTTCAATCTGGCGCTGTTTAAAACCTCATTGATTATTCGTTTAATGCGGGCGGGCGTGATCGAGTGTCTGCAACAGGATTATGTGCAGTTCGCCCGCGCCAAAGGGCTATCGGAAACCCGCATTGTGCTGGTGCATGTGCTGCGCAATACCCTGATCCCGCTGATTACCGTGATCGGTCTGGAACTGGGCTCGCTTATCGCGTTTGCCGTGGTTACGGAAACCATTTACGCCTGGCCCGGCATGGGCAAGCTGATTATCGATTCGATAGCCGTGCTGGACAGGCCGGTGATCCTCGCTTATCTGATGATTACCGTGGTGATGTTCAGCGTCATTAACCTGCTGGTCGACCTGCTGTATGTGCTGGTCGATCCCAGGGTTCGGCTGGGAGGGAATCACTGATGTCCGCCAATACGGTACATCAGCGCGCGGCAGGGCGGGAGCGGAACCATTCCGCCTTCATGCTGGCGCTGATCGCGCTGCTCAAAAACAGGCTGGCGCTGTGCGGCCTGATTATACTGGCCGTCTTTATCCTGTTGGCGCTGTTTGCCCCGCTTCTCTCGCCGCAAAATCCTTACGATCTGATGCAGCTCGATATTATGGACGGGCGGTTGCCGCCCGGCTCCGACAGTCTCGGCGGCGCGACCTATTGGCTGGGTACCGACGATCAGGGGCGAGACCTGCTCAGCGCCATTCTTTACGGCACGCGGATCAGCTTGACGGTCGGTTTTTCCAGCGCGGCGCTGGCGCTGCTGATTGGCGCGTCGCTGGGACTGATTAGCGCCTATGCCGGCGGCAAAACGGATGCGGTGATTATGCGTATCGTCGATATTCAGCTCAGTTTCCCGCCGATCCTGATTGCGTTGATTTTGCTGGCGGTGCTGGGGCAAGGCGTCGATAAAATTATTCTGGCGCTGGTGGTGACTCAATGGGCTTACTACGCGCGCACCATTCGGGGATCGGCGCTGGTCGAACGGCGCCGCAGCTACGTGGATGCGGCGCGCAGCATGGCTTTATCCAATCGACGGATCTTGTTCCGCCATATTTTGCCGAATTGTCTGGCGCCGCTGATTGTGGTGGCGACGATGCGCATCGCCTACGCCATTATGCTGGAGGCGACGCTCTCTTTTCTGGGCATCGGCTTGCCGGTAACCGAACCCTCGCTGGGTTTATTGATCTCAAACGGTTTTGAATATCTGATGTCGGGCGACTACTGGATCAGTTTCTTTCCGGGGCTGACGCTGCTGCTGCTGATTGTGGCGATCAATCTGGTTGGGGATGCGCTGCGCGATATCCTCAATCCACGGCATTAAGGGGGAATGCATGACGTCGCCGGTTATGTCGGTATCGCATCTCACCACGGCTTTTCAGGTGAATGGCGAGTGGATGAATGTGGTGAGCGACCTGTCTTTCACTATCGGCGAGAAAGAGACCGTCGCCGTCGTGGGGGAATCCGGTTCGGGCAAAAGCGTGATGGCGAAATCCATTATGCGGTTGTTGCCTGCCGGGCAGAGTCAGATCGGCGGGGAGATTCATTTCGGCGGCGTCGAATTGCTCTCCTTATCGCCCCGCGAGATGCGGGATGTGCGCGGCAACCGCATCGGCATGATTTTTCAGGAGCCGATGACCAGCCTTAATCCGGTGTTGCCGATTGGTTACCAGATTACCGAGGTGCTGCGTCGCCACCGGGGAATGAATGCCGCGCAGGCGAGGGCGGAGGCCGTTCGCCTGCTGGAAAAGGTGCGCATTCCCGGCGCAAAATCGCGATTAAATGAGTATCCGCAAAGTTTTTCCGGCGGCATGCGCCAGCGAGTGGTGATCGCCATCGCGCTGGCCTGCAATCCGCGACTGCTGATCGCCGATGAACCGACCACGGCGCTGGATGTCACCATTCAGTCGCAGATACTGGCTTTGATTAAAACCCTTCAGGAAGAGGAAGGGATGTCGGTATTGTTTATTACCCATGATATGGGCGTGGTGGCCGAAGTGTCCGATCGCACGCTGGTGATGTATCAGGGCGAAATGGTGGAGAACGCCGCCACCAGAGAAATTTTTCATCATCCCAAACATCCTTACACCCGCATGTTGCTGTCCGCCGTACCCCGATTGGGGGCCATGTCGGGCAGCGACTTGCCGCAGCGTTTCCCGCTGGTGGATCGCCGTACCGGCGAGCCGCAGCCGATACCGGCGACGGTCGATACCGTTGGCGGCGATCAACCGGTGCTGGCGGTGAAAAATCTGGTGACCCGTTTTGATATCCGCGCCGGTTTTTTCCGGCGTTTGTCCGGACGGGTGCATGCGGTGGAAAACGTTTCTTTCGATCTATGGCCCGGCGAAACCCTGTCGCTGGTCGGCGAGTCGGGTTGTGGAAAATCCACCACCGGCCGGTCAATCATCCGTCTGACTGAAGCAGATAGCGGAGAGATTCTGCTTCAGGGGCAGGATCTGCTGACGGCGGATAAGCACGCTCTGTCCGAGCGCCGTCGGCTCATTCAGATGATATTTCAGGATCCCTACGAAAGCCTGAATCCGAGAATACGGGTGGGCGACGCCATTGCCGAGCCGATGCTGGCGCATGGGTTGGCCGGAGCAAAAGAGGTCCATGCGCGCGTCGGGGAACTGCTGGAGCAGGTCGGTTTACCAGGCTGGATGGCCGGGCGTTTTCCTCACCAGTTTTCCGGCGGACAACGCCAGCGGGTCTGTATCGCCAGAGCGTTGGCGCTGGAACCGAAAATTATCATCGCCGATGAGTCTGTTTCGGCGCTTGATGTTTCCGTCAAGGCGCAGGTGATCAATTTGATGCTGGATTTACAACAGCAACTGGGTCTCTCTTTCCTGTTTATTTCCCATGATATGGCGGTAGTGGAGCGGATAAGCCATCGCGTGGCGGTGATGTATCTGGGCGAGATCGTCGAGATAGGGCCGCGCGCCGCCATCTTCGGCAATCCGCAGCATGAGTATACCCGCCGCCTGATTGCGGCGGTGCCGATCCCCGATCCCGACACCCGGCCGGCGCGCGCCGTGGCGAGCGATGAATTGAAAAGTCCGGTAAGAGCGCCTGATTTTGTCTGTCCGCCGCGGCGCTATCGGGAAGTCTCTCCCGGCCATTTTGTGCAGGTGCGGGAGGACGGCATCTGATTCGCGGGACAACCGCCCCCGCATACCTTTGCAAAGCGGCGACGCCATTGCCGCATAAGCAAAGGACTCGCCTTTAAACCGAGGCGAACGCCTCAGCTCTGCGACGCTTTTTGCGGAATATAGCGGTTGGCGACGGTTTCTCCGGACGCCTCCACCGCGCGCAGCGGCGTGGGATGCGCCAGATCGAGATGCGGAAACAGCAGTTCGCCGACCCGATAGGCTTCTTCCAGATGCGGATAACCGGAAAGGATAAAGGTATCGATGCCGAGATCGGCGTATTCCTGAATACGCGCCGCCACCGTCGGGCCGTCGCCCACCAGTGCGGTGCCTGCCCCGCCGCGCACCAGTCCCACCCCGGCCCACAGGTTCGGGCTGATTTCCAGCTTGTCCTTTTTACCGCCGTGCAGCGCCGCCATCCGCTGTTGTCCGACCGAGTCGAAGCGGGCGAAGGCGGCCTGCGCCGCGGCGATGGTGTCATCGTCCAGATGTGAAATCAGCCGATCGGCGGCCTGCCAGGCTTCCTCGGTGGTTTCCCGCACGATCACATGCAGGCGGATGCCGAAGCGCACCTGACGGCCTTTGGCCTGCGCTCTGGCGCGCACCGCATCCAGCTTTTCCTTCACCTGCGCCGGCGGCTCGCCCCAGGTGAGATAAAGATCGACCTGGTCGGCCGCCAGATCCTGCGCCGCCTCGGACGATCCGCCGAAGTAGAGCGGCGGGCGCGGCTGCTGCACCGGAGGATAAATCAGTTTCGCGCCTTTCACCTGAAGATGCTTGCCGTCAAAGTCGACGGCTTCCCCTTCCAGCAGCCGGCGCCAGATCTGGGTGAATTCGGCGGATGCCTCATAACGTTCTTCATGATCCAGAAACAACCCTTCGGCGGCCAGTTCTTCCGGATCGCCGCCGGTGACCAGGTTGAACAGCGCGCGGCCGTTCGACAGCCGATCGAGCGTGGCGGCCTGTCGCGCGGCAAGGGTCGGCGAGATGATGCCGGGACGCAGCGCGACCAGAAATTTCAGCCGCTGCGTCACCGGGATTAGTGACGCGGCAACCAGCCAGGAGTCTTCGCAGGAGCGGCCGGTGGGCAGCAAGACGCCGCCGAATCCCTGCTGCTCGGCGGCCTGCGCCACCTGTTGCAGATAACCGTGGTCCACATGGCGCGCGCCTTCCGAACTGCCGAGGTAGCGGCCGTCGCCGTGGGTGGGTAAAAACCAGAATACGTTAAGGCTCATTGCATTATCTCCAGGGTTAGGTCGATTTTTCCGGACTACCCGGCATCAATGTGATTGGGACTGAGGCCGCCAGACGCGTTGCGCGACATCCACTTTCACCGGCACCAGTTTGTTTTCATAGAACAGGTCGGCGGTATATTGCTGGGCTTCGATCGTGTCGGCATCCAGCGGTTTGATGGAGGAAGGCGGACGGTGGCTGAGCGCGGTCTCAATCACCTTTTCCGGCAGACCGACCGCGTTCGCCAGCAGCCTGATGCTCTGCGCGCGATCGCTTTGCGTCAGCGCATCGGCCTGGGTCAACACCTCCAGCACCTGACCGATAAAAACGCCGTATTTTTCGGTATAGGGGCGGGCCGCCAGATAGAAGGAGCCGGTCTTGTTCAGACCGGTGCCGTCGGCCAGCACCCGGACGCCGCCCTGTAATAAGGCGGCGGAGTAATAGGGATCCCAGATGGCCCAGGCGTCGACGTTGCCTTGCTGAAAGGCGGCGCGCGCATCGGCCGGGGTGAGATAGGCGGGCTTGATATCGGTAAATTTAAGACCGGCCTTTTGCAATGCGCGCAACAACAGGTTGTGCGAACTGGAGCCTTTCTGGAAGGCGACTTTATGACCTTTCAGATCGGCGACGGTTTTGATGGGGCTCTCTTCCGGCACCAGAATCACTTCAACCAGCGGTTTGGGCGGCTCCACGCCGACGTACAGCAGGTCGGCGCCGGCGGCCTGGGCGAAAATGGGCGGAATATCGCCGGTACTGCCCAGATCGATACTGCCGACGTTAAGCGCCTCCAGCATTTGCGGACCGGCCGGAAATTCAATCCAGCTGATTCTGGTCTGCGGAAAGCGTTTCTCCAGCAACTGATGGGATTTGGCCAGCACCAGCGGAACGGACCCTTTTTGATAGCCGATGCGAAACTGCGCCGGCGCGGCATCCTGCGCCTGGGCGATGCCCGTCAATAGCGCGCTGAAAGCGACCGCCGCCGCCAGCCAGCGTCGCAGTACATTGTGTAAGCCTGATTGACGTTGATGTGATGTTCCCAAGCTTGGCGCTTTCGTTGAATCCTTCATCATGAATATCACCTGTACCTAGACCACTTATAACCAAAAGTTAAAATAAAGTGATGTTTTGCAACATTGAAGTGATAAACATAACAGGCCTTGCGCGGATTTTTTAAATCTCAATTTTTGGTTTCGAAAGTTAAAAAGGGAAAAAGAAAAGGGATGCAGGCGGCTGACAACGCGGCCGTATGGTCGGTCATCCGCACTTCCTTTCCCGAATCGCCAGCGACGGCATCCTCGTCTTCTCTCTGAAACGCCTCCTGCCGGCTTGCGCCGCCTGCGCGGGTCGACCATCTGTAAAAATCTGTCGAGAGTATTTATTGATATTTTGTTAAATTGCCGATTTTGTGATCCAGATTGTAGTACTAAATATATATGTAGTACTACAATCACTCGCAAGAAGAAGCACTGGTGATGAATATTGTGCAGCACTTCAGCGACGTTCGGCGGCGCGGCGGGTAAAGTAGCCGTGAGAGGGACCAACCTGTTTTTATTCGCTGAGGTGACGATGAACAAACATGAACTAAGCAAAACCGACCGCATCATTCTGGCTATGGGTCAACAGATTGTTAGCGGTAAGTACGCGCCGGGCGCGCCTTTACCGGCGGAAGCGGAACTGTGTGAAGAGTTCCAGACTTCGCGCAACATTATTCGCGAAGTTTTCCGCGCGCTGATGGCGAAACGCCTGATCGAGGTTAAACGCTATCGCGGCGCATTCGTCGCGCCGCGCAACCAGTGGAACTACCTGGATACGGACGTCTTGCAATGGGTGCTGAGCAGCGATTATGACCCGCGCCTGATTGGGGCGATGAGCGAAGTGCGCAACCTGGTTGAACCGGCTATCGCCCGCTGGGCGGCGGAACGGGCGACCTCCAGCGAACTGGCGGTGATTGAACAGGCGCTGAACGACATGATTACGCACCACCAGGATCGTGATGCGTTTAATGAAGCGGATATCCGTTTTCACGAGGCGGTGCTGGCATCGGTGCATAACCCGGTGTTGCAGCAGTTGAGTGTGGCCATCAGCTCGTTGCAACGGGCGGTATTTGAACGCACCTATATGCCGGATAACGAAAATATGCCGCGAACATTGCGTGAACACCAGGATCTTTATGATGCCATCCGGCATCAGGACGTTGAAGCAGCGGAACGGGCGGCGTTGGGCATGATCGCCAGTTCGACCAAACGGTTAAAGGATATTACATGAATGACGGTTATATCGCGATTGACTGGGGATCAACCAATCTGCGCGCCTGGCTTTATCTGGACGGCGTCTGTGTCGATGAGACGCGATCCGAAGCAGGGGTAACGCGTTTAAACGGCCAGACGGCGCAACAGGTTTTTCAGCACACGGTCGCGCCCTGGCGGCGACATGACGTGCCGGTGGTGATGGCCGGGATGGTCGGCAGCAACGCGGGTTGGCTGTCGGCGCCCTACCTGCCGTGTCCGACCCGCCTGACGGAGGTGGCGCGCCGCTTAACCCGCGTTGAGGCGGCGAAACCGCTGGCGGCCTGGATCGTTCCCGGTCTGAGCATTGAACGGGCAGATAACTGCAACGTGATGCGCGGCGAGGAAACGCAACTGATCGGCGCCTATCGAGAATGTCCGTCATCGATCTATCTGATGCCGGGTACGCACTCGAAGTGGGTGTTGGCCGATGGCGACACCGTGACCGATTTTCGCACGGTAATGACCGGCGAACTCCATCACCTGCTGATAAAGCAGTCGTTGATCGGCGTCGGCATCGGCGAGCAGCAGTCGGCTCCCGACGTGTTTCAGCGCGGGCTGGAGCTGGGGTTCGCCGATGAAAATATCCTCCGTTGCCTGTTTGAGACCCGTGCGGCGCACGTACTGGGACGGCTGGAAAAAAGCGCCGTCGGCGACTGGTTATCCGGGCTGCTGATTGGCAATGAAGTCGCACAAATGCAGCGTCAGTATCAGATCGCCGCCGGCGCGAGCGTCACCATTATCGGTAATCCGGCGCTTGGCGCGCGTTACCAACAGGCCTTGCACCAGGCCGGGCTGCGCTTTCAGTCGCTCGATGGCGACCAGGCTTTTCAGGCAGGCATAAGGAGTATTGTGAATGAGTTGGCATACTGATCTTCCCTTAATCGCCATTCTGCGCGGCATTACGCCGGAAGAGGTGGTGGAACATGTCGCCGCGTTGCTGGAGGCCGGTTTTGATACGGTGGAAATTCCGCTGAACTCGCCGCAGCCTTACCGCAGCATTCAACTGACGGTTGAGCATTTCGGCGGCCGGGCGCTGATCGGCGCGGGTACGGTGCTGCAGCCGCAACAGGTCGATGAACTGAAGGATATCGGCGGCAAACTGGTGGTGACGCCGAGCACCAACCCGGCGGTGATCCGTCGCGCGGTTGAGTATGGCATGACGGTTTGTCCCGGCTGCGCGACGGCGACGGAGGCGTTTGGCGCATTGGATGCCGGCGCCCAGGCGTTGAAAATTTTCCCTTCCGTCTCTTTTGGTCCCGGCTACATCAAAGCGCTGAAGGCGGTGTTGCCCGCCGACATCCCGGTGTTTGCCGTCGGGGGCGTGACGCCGGCGAATCTGGCGGATTACCTTGGCGCCGGCTGTATCGGCGCCGGGCTGGGCGGCGATCTTTACCGCGCCGGCCAGTCTGTCGATGTGACTGCACGACAAGCGCATGCATTTGTTAAAGCTTATAAGGATGCTGTTCAATGAAAATTACCAAACTGACGACCTACCGATTGCCGCCGCGCTGGATGTTTCTGAAAATTGAAACGGACGAAGGCATCGTCGGCTGGGGCGAGCCCGTGATTGAAGGACGGGCGCGCACGGTGGAAGCCGCCGTGCATGAGCTTGCCGATTATCTGATTGGTCAGGATCCGGCGCGGATAAACGATATCTGGCAAGTGCTTTACCGTGCCGGTTTTTATCGCGGCGGCCCGATTCTGATGAGCGCCATCGCCGGTATCGATCAGGCGTTATGGGATATCAAGGGTAAGGCGCTGGGCGTGCCGGTTTATCAACTGCTGGGCGGTCTGGTGCGGGATAAAATCAAGGCTTATAGCTGGGTGGGCGGCGATCGTCCCGCGGAGGTGATTGCCGGCATCAACAAACTGACCGAGATTGGCTTTGATACCTTCAAGCTCAACGGCTGTGAAGAAATGGGCATCATTGATAACTCGCGCAAAGTCGACGCCACGGTGGCGGTGGTGGCGGAAATTCGTGAAGCGTTCGGCAATCGTATTGAGTTCGGGCTGGATTTCCACGGGCGTGTTGATGCGCCGATGGCGAAAATCCTGATCAAGGAGCTGGAGCCTTATCGCCCGCTCTTTATTGAAGAGCCGGTTTTGGCCGAACAAGCCGAATATTACCCGCGGCTGGCCGCCCAAACGCATCTGCCGATTGCGGCCGGCGAACGGATGTTCTCGCGTTTTGATTTCAAACGCGTGCTGGCGGACGGCGGTCTGGCGATTATTCAGCCTGATTTATCCCACGCGGGCGGCATTACCGAATGCTTTAAAATCGCCGCGATGGCGGAAGCCTATGATGTGGCGCTGGCGCCGCACTGCCCGCTGGGACCGATTGCGTTGGCCGCGTGTTTACACCTGGATTTTGTTTCCCGCAACGCGGTATTCCAGGAGCAAAGCATGGGCATTCATTATAATAAAGGCGCGGAACTGCTGGACTATGTGGTGAATAAAGAGGACTTCGCCATGACCGACGGCCATTTTTATCCATTAAATAAACCGGGGTTGGGTGTGGAAATTAATGAAGAACTGGTGATAGAACGCAGTAAAAATGCGCCGGACTGGCGTAATCCGGTATGGCGTTATCCTGATGGCGCGGTAGCTGAATGGTAACAGGGAATATTAATAACACGTAGTTAATAACAATTAAATTTATTTTAATGGTCACTGTGTATTCAGTGGCACGGCCTGTTATTGCTGTAATACTGAATACCCTATTATTTGAGGTAATAAATAATGACTGCCGATCTGTACTCTTCAACCCTCAAGCAACTTAATGCGAAAATAATACCATTTATAATTATCTGTTATTTTGTCGCTAATTTGGATAAAACCAATATATCCATCGCCGCATTGCAAATGAATGCCGATCTGGGCCTGTCCGCCAGTATGTATGGACTCGGCGTGGGAATGTTTTATATTTCTTATATTATATTTGAAGTACCCAGTAATATCTTAATGACCAAAGTCGGGGCGCGCATCTGGATTGCCCGCATTATGATAACCTGGGGAATCGTCAGCGCCGGTATGTCATTTATACAAAGCGCCAATCAATTGTATGTGATGCGCTTTCTATTAGGCATGGCGGAAGCCGGGTTTACGCCGGGGATCATTTATTATATCTCTTGCTGGTTCCCGAAAAGTAACCGCGCGCGGGCTATGTCGTTCTTTTATATGGGTTCTGTGCTGGCTTCGGTTATTGGCTTGCCGATTTCAGGCAGTATCCTGAATATGCATGGGATCGCCGATATCGCCGGGTGGCGCTGGCTATTCGCCATTGAGGGGATCCCTGCGGTGATCCTGGGTTGCCTGGTTCTGTGGCGTTTGCCGGATACGCCGGAACATGCCGACTGGCTGAGCCAATCGCAGAAAAACTGGTTAACGACCCAGTTGAAAAAAGATAATGCCGGCGTTGAGGTAGGGAAAACGCATTCATGGGGCAGCGCATTAAGAAATAAAACCGTATTGCTGCTGAGCGTGGTTTGGTTCTTGCAGGCATTCGGTTCTATTGGCATTACGCTCTTCCTGCCGCTGATTATAAAAAGCGTCGTAACGGATCAGAGTAATTTCATTATCGGCGTGTTATCGGCCGTACCCTTTATTTTCGCTACGATCTTTATGTATTTGAATGGGCGTCACTCCGATCTGACTAAAGAACGGTCATTACATATGGGGCTGCCGCTTATTCTTTCCGGGCTATTGCTGGCGGCGTCTATTTATACCAGCAACCTGTTTGTCGCCTATATTCTTCTGGTGCTGACGGTCGGCTTTAACTTTGCATTAACCCCGATATTTTGGGCCGTCACGACAGAAAAATTGGCGGGCGTGGCGGCGGCGGCGTCAATTGCGTTTATTAATGCGATTGCTAACTTCGCCGGCCTGGGGTTGCCTCCTATTCTGGGAAGAATAAAGGATGCGACAAACAGTTATGAATATGGATTGTTGATTGTCGCGGCGGCGTTAATCATCGGGGGAATTATCGGCATTATTATTGCCCGTCCCGGTAAATCGGTTGGTCGGAAAGAGTCGGTCTCTTCACTCTCGTAGTTTTAAGGCTAAAGGTTAATTATGAAACATAAAATATTAAAGCAGGCATCGCTACCGGCACAGTTGGATGAAGAGCTGAATGCGCTGTATGACGTGTATGAAAGCGCCGCCTTGTCGCCAGCCGAATTCTCGCAGTTGGCGTCGGAGTTTCGCGTTGTGATCACCAACGGCGAAGCGGTAGTGACGCGGGATTTCATTAACGCCTTGCCTAATCTGGCGCTGATCGCGGTTTTCGGCGTAGGTTATGACGGCGTGGATGTGGCGGCGGCGAAAGAGAGAGGTATTGCGGTGACGCATACGCCCGGCGTATTGACCGACGATGTCGCCGATCTGGCGCTGGGACTGTTGCTGGCGACGTCCAGACAGATCGTGGACGCGCAAAACTTCATTCAGCAAGGCGGCTGGAAACAGCAATCCTATCGGTGGACGCGGAAAGTCTCCGGTTCGACGCTGGGGATTATCGGCCTGGGCAGAATCGGCCGGGCGGTGGCGCAACGCGCAGCCGGCTTTGATTTAACCATCGCCTATACCGACCGTCAGCCGGTGAGCGATGTGGATTTCGCTTTTTATCCGACGGTCGAAGCGTTAGCGGCCGCCAGTGATTATCTGTTGGTATGCACGCCGGGCGGCTCGGATACCCACTGCCTGGTCAATCGCGACGTATTGCGCGCATTGGGATCGGATGGGATGCTGATTAATATTTCTCGCGGCTCGGTGGTGGATGAACAGGCGCTGGTCGAGGCGATCGAACAGGGAACGATTGCCGGCGCGGGTCTGGATGTCTTTGCCCATGAACCCAATGTGCCGGCAGGATTGCTGGGAAAACCGAATGTGGTCGTCACGCCGCATATGGCCAGTGCGACCTGGTCGACGCGCAGAGAGATGTCGCGTCTGGTGATGGAAAACGTCAACGCCTGGTTTGCCGGACAACCGCTGGTGACGCCCGTTCCTTAAGTTAATTACGATAAAAAACGGGTTCTGCGGTTAATGCCGTAGAACCCGTTTATCTTTTTAAAGAACCGGATTGCCCAGAGGGACAATCCGGAGAGGGCAGATGAATCTGTATGGTAGCCAACGGATTAATTATAAATTACCGCTGAACCGCGCAGTTGGTCGCCACCGGATGCTGAAGTAATGGTAAAGGCTTTGGCGCCGGCCTTGTCCGCTTTTTCAGCCAGTTGCGTTTTCAGCGAGTCCAGATCCAGTGCCGTAGCGGTAACCACTCCCACTTTTTCCAATCCCTGAGCCTGCTGCGCAGAGACATAATCGGCAGCGGAAGCGCCAAAAGAAAGGGTAGCGAGTACAACGGCGGCGGCGATGGTTTTTACGTTTTTCATAATGTTTTATCCTGTTCTTAATGAGTGAATGAAAGGTCATCTCCTTTCGATGTAAATAAGGTTACGCCGATGTTGATACATTAAAAATCTAATGTTTCTGATGTCTATGTTCAGTTTTTTTGAATGAGTAAGGCTTTACTTGTTGCTATTTTTTAAATGTAAAACAAATGCTTATACATAAAACTGAAATATATTTACAATATATTGAAATTTGTTAATTTTTGGGGTGATATCTTGCATGATGAGAATCAGTTAACATTTAGTGCTAACGGACACCAAATTACCAATATTAATGTCTGGTCATGCGATGGGGACTGGCTGGTTTATGACGTTCGTCCGCAAGGCTCTTCGTTTACCGGGACGACGATTGAGCGGGTCAACATTCATAATCGGGAAAGCGAGGTGATTTATCAGGCCGGAGAGGGCGCGCATGTCGGCGTCGTAACCTGTAGCCCGGTGGCGCCGCTACGCTATGTGTTTATCCACGGCCCGGAAAATCCCGATAGCCGCTGGCGGTATGATTTCCATCACCGCCGGGGCGTGATAGTCAATGATAGCGCGCGTGACGGCGCGATAACGCTGGATGCGCTTTCGATTACGCCGCCTTATCAGGCGGGAGCGCTGCGCGGAGGTTCGCACGTCCATGTCTTCAGCCCGGACGGCAGTCGCCTGAGCTTTACCTATAACGATCATGTGCTGCATGAGTACGATCCGTCGCTGGATTTACGCAATGTCGGCGTTGCCGTGCCGCTGCGTCCGGTGTCGATCGTGAAACAACATCCTCGCGAGTATGACGGCAGCCACTACTGCGTGCTGGTCAGCCGCACCACGCCGCATCCCCGACCTGGCAGCGACGACATAAATCGCGCCTACGAAGAGGGCTGGGTCGGTTCGGCCGGCTACCGTCGACAAGATGGCACGCGGCAGCGTTGGGCGCTGGCCTTTATTGGCGATACGCAATCGGCCGACGGAGAGAAAGTTCCTGAAGCGTTCCTTGTCGATTTACCCGAGCAGTCGGCCGATTATGCCAGAGAGGGCGATGCGCCGCTGGCGGGTACGTCGACGACGCTGCCGGCTCCGCCTTTGGGCGTGCAACAGCGGCGGTTGACGTTTACCCATCATCGTCGTTATCCCGGCCTGGTGAATCAGCCCCGTCACTGGTTGCGCGCCTCGCCGGACGGCGGCGAGATTGCCTTTTTGATGAAAGACGATGCGGGAGTTGTGCAACTGTGGTCGGTTTCGCCCAACGGCGGCGAGCCCCGGCAGATTACGCATACTGAATCCGGTATTCAGTCAGCTTTTAACTGGCATCCGCATGACCGTCAATTAGCGTTTGTTTGTGATAACAGCATCATGTTGTGCGATGCCGACAGCGGGAAATTAGTTCGCCAGACCGCTCGCACGGCAAAGGCGCCCAGCGCGGATGCGGTGGTGTTCGCTCCGGACGGGCGGCATATCGCTTATATGCGGGAAATAGACGGTTTTAATCAGATCTTTGTCGTGGCGGTCACGCCAAGCTGAGCGCGCTTTGTAAAAGCGGGCATGGCGTGAATAAGCCTATAGCTGATTGTTAGGCTCGGTGGCGATTTGCGAGCTGGCGGTCTGGTTCTGTTGCTCGCTTTGTAAAATGCGGTCGCGCGTGGTGGTTTTATCACTGTCCGCACGGTAGTAGTCATAGGGCAGCAATAGCGTATCCGCGACGGCGGAGAAGGGCAGATCGAGCGCGACCAGCGGCATCATCGCCCAACTGGTGTCGTCATCGCGCAATATATCCAGACTGGCGCGCGTTCCCGGATAGTACCCCTGATTGTTGCCGGTGTGCGTCATGACGCTGGAGCAACCGCTTGTCGCCATCATTCCGCTGCCGGTGATGATGAAAGAGAATAAAGCACTTTTCAGCATAGCCATACTTACCGTCCGTTAGGGGTAGGGAGGGCGTATCCGCCCTGACTCTCAATATCACTTTATTACCTGAAACCACCGCATTTTTTATTGATTCCCATCATCCGGATCCTGCGCAAAAACATCGGCATCCCCGCGGCCGCGCCGGCAAATCCATGACGCTCGCGGCCTGATGGGCGAATATCTGGGTTACGTTACCGCATCTAATGATTTAAGTGTATGTGATAACAGTAATCTTATCGGTGAATTTTGCATGAAAAGCGACAATTTTTTCTCTGTGCCTATTGAAAATCCGGGAACGGCCACCACTTTTATGACAAGTTCGGAGAGAAAGATATGCCGGAAGGGTATCTAGCCGGGCGACGGCCTGTCCTTAGGGAAGGTTGATTGTGAATCCTCGCTGAATCTTTAGGAGGCTTATTGTGCGTAACCCCGATTTTTCACCGCTTTATCGTTCCGCTATTGGTTTTGATCGCTTATTCAATCTGTTGGAAGCGGGCCAGACCCAGGGTAATGGCGGTTATCCCCCCTACAATGTCGAGCTGGTCGACGAAAACCAATACCGTATCGCCATTGCCGTCGCCGGTTTTGCCGAGCAGGAACTGGAGATCACCGCGCACGATAATTTACTGATCGTGAAAGGCGCGCATGCCGGTGAGCCCGCGGCCCGCAACTACTTATATCAGGGTATCGCCGAGCGTAATTTTGAGCGCAAGTTCCAGCTGGCGGAACATATTCAGGTTAAAGGCGCCAATCTGGAAAACGGGTTGCTGTATATCGACCTGGAACGCATTGTGCCGGAAACGCTGAAGCCGCGCCGGATCGAAATTAAATAAGCGATGCCAACGCCTGCGGCCATGGCGTAACGAATTCATATCACTCTCGTCCGCCGAATGGGGACGAACCCAGTCACCTTGCCGTGACTGGGAGAGATTGTCTCGCTTCATAGAAGGAGTAACGAGTATGCGTAACTATGATTTATCCCCCTTACTGCGTCAGTGGATCGGTTTTGACAAATTAGCCAGTTCGATGCAAGGCAGTCAGGAACCTATTGAGTTTCCTCCCTATAATATCGAGAAAAAAGACGATAACCATTATCGCATCACGCTGGCGTTGGCCGGTTTTCAGCAAAGCGATCTGGACATTGAGGTAGAAGGGCCGCGTCTGACGGTGAAAGGCAGTCCGACGCAGCCGGAAGAAAAAGTGGAGTACCTGCATCAGGGGTTGGTGTTCAAACCCTTCTCTCTGAGTTTTACGCTGGCGGAACACCTGCATGTTGCCGCGGCGAAGTTTGAAAACGGGTTGCTGCATATCGATATGGTGCGTGAAGTCCCGGAAGCCTTGCAGCCGCAGCGGATTGCCATCGGCGGCGCGCGTCCGGAATTAACCCGGCCGTCGGTTGAAACCCAATCCTCCGCCGACGATAAGTCGTAATTTTCTGTTTTGCTTGTTGCGCCCGCCGCCAGACCCGGCAGCGGGCGTTTTTTGTGCTGCCCGCCACGTTTCCCGCCGTGCCATTCTGCCAGAATCTACGACACTCGCTGTTGATGCCTTGCTGAACCGCTTATTTTTGCTTCACTCCTCAATAAGATGCGTTCGCGCCAGAAAGGATACGAAGTATGAGTGATATCGCGCTGACCGTCAGTATGCTGGCGCTGGTGGCTGTTCTGGGCTTATGGATCGGCAACTGGCGAATTTACGGCGTCGGGTTAGGCATCGGCGGCGTGTTGTTCGGCGGCATCATCGTCGGGCATTTCGCCCAGAGCTACCAGTTCACGCTGAATGACGACATGCTGCTTTTTATTCAGGAATTTGGGCTCATCCTGTTTGTCTATACCATCGGTATTCAGGTCGGGCCGGGCTTTTTTTCTTCACTACGCGTTTCCGGCCTGCGTCTCAACGGTTTCGCCATTCTGACGGTATTTCTCGGCTGCGTGGTGACCGTCATCATCCATAAAATCTTCAACGTTCCTTTGCCCATTATTCTTGGCATTTTTTCCGGCGCCGTGACCAACACCCCTTCTCTGGGGGCGGGCCAGCAAATCCTGACCGACCTCGGTTCCAATGCCGAACTGGTGAATCAGATGGGGATAGGGTACGCCATGGCTTATCCGTTAGGCATCTGCGGCATTTTGCTGGTGATGTGGATCATGCGTATTGTGTTTCGCGTGGCGGTTGATGCGGAAGCCCGGCAATTTGAGAGCAATAACGGCATACATCATGAACAGCTGCATACCATGAATGTGTCCGTAGAGAATACCAACCTGCAAGGACTGGCGATCCAGGATGTGCCGGTTCTCAATCTTGATGCCATTGTTTGCTCCCGCCTGAAGCGCGGTAATGAGCTGATGGTGCCTTCTCCGGCCACCATTATTCAACTGGGAGACTATTTGCATCTGGTGGGGGCGAAAAGCGATCTGGAACAGGCGCGGCTGGTGATCGGTCATGAAGTGGACGCTTCGCTGTCGACTCGCGGCACCGAGTTGCACGTTGAGCGGGTCGTCGTAACCAATGAGAAAGTCCTGGGACGCAAGATCCGTGAATTGAATCTGAAGCAAAATTACGATGTGGTGATTTCCCGCCTTAACCGCGCCGGCGTCGAACTGGTCGCCAGCAACAACGCCAGTCTGCAATTCGGCGATATTCTGAATCTGGTGGGGCGTAAAGCCGCGATTGACGCGGTCGCCGATATCGTGGGAAATGCGCAGCAAAAGCTCCAGCAGGTGCAAATGTTGCCGGTGTTTATCGGCATCGGCCTCGGCGTTCTGTTGGGATCGATCCCGCTGTTCATTCCCGGCTTCCCGGCCGCGTTGCGGCTGGGGCTGGCCGGCGGGCCGCTGGTGGTCGCCTTGATTCTGGGGCGTATCGGCGGTATCGGGAAGCTGTATTGGTTTATGCCGCCCAGCGCGAATCTGGCTCTGCGCGAGCTGGGGATCGTGCTGTTCCTGTCGGTTGTCGGGCTGAAGTCGGGTGATGCGTTCGTCGATACGCTGCTGTACGGGGATGGTATCTGGTGGATTGGCTACGGCGCGTTGATTACCATCATTCCTTTGCTGATCGTCGGGGTGCTGGCGCGTGTCGTCAGCAACATGAATTATCTGACGCTGTGCGGCATGTTGTCCGGGTCAATGACGGATCCCCCCGCGCTGGCGTTTGCCAATGGGCTGCATGCCACCAGCGGCGCGGCGGCGTTGTCGTATGCCACCGTGTACCCGTTAGCCATGTTTTTGCGTATTATGTCGCCGCAAATTCTGGCGGTTTTATTTTGGGCGATGTGATCGTGTGAGAAATAATGTTTTCCTGTGCTAGTGAAATAAATAAAAAAGAGAGATCGCTCTAATTTTTACAATTTTTTTTGAGCAATCGAAAATAAATAAAAATGACCATTTATATTGTGGCGGGAGGAGATGAATAACCACATAAAAAGCAAGTCTTATGTTTTTCGGTATTGGCTACTTTAGTTAATTTAATGTTTATTAATTGTTAATTTTAGCGCATTTAATGCGTGATTTGAAATGATTAACATGATAATTAAGCTAATAAATATATTTATTAAGTAAAATAATCACTGAATGTCACGGTGTTACATTATTATATTCCTATGGTTTATCAGAATTTAGTGGGCGGGGAAATCACGCTTGCCCTTATTTTCTAGCTTGTCTTTTTTTGGCTGATGTTTCCTGTTGCGATAGTTAATATTGTATTAACCAGCAGGGTGATGAAGGAAGAATAAGAAATACCAACTCCTCCGCACGGGACATCCGTTATTAGTTAACGAATTCCGTATTAATAATGAAGAGTGGTATTTTATGTCTGCAAATAACAGCAGGTTGTTAAAGCTTCTGGTTATCATCTGTATCGCCGGCGGGTTATGGCTACTCCCGGTTCCTTCTGGCGTTAGTCCCTCCGCCTGGCACTTAATGGCTATCTTTATCGCGACGGTGGTGGGGTTAATCCTCTCTCCATACCCGTTGGGCGCGATGGCGATGTTCAGCCTGACGTCGGTGTCAATATTGGGCTTGTTGTCCATCAAAGATGTTTTGGCCGGCTTCAGCGATCCGACCATCTGGATGATCGCCTGCGCGTTCTTTATTTCCCGCGGTTTTATTAAAACCGGCTTTGGCCGGCGCATCGGTTTGCTGTTTATCAGCAAGTTGGGCAATAGCTCTCTGGGGCTGGCCTACGGGCTGGTCTTTACCGACTTGCTGTTTGCCCCGGCGATGCCGTCAACCTCTGCGCGCTGCGGCGGGATTATCACCCCGTTGTTCCGCTCTATCTCCGAAGCCTATGATTCGACGCCGGAAAAGGGAACGCAACGCCGTATCGGCGCCTTTCTGGTCCAGTCCATTTTCCAGTGTAACGCCGTGACCTCCGCCATGTTCATGACCTCCATGGCCGGTAACCCGATGGTCGCCAAGCTGGCGTCGCAGTTCGGTATTCATATCTCCTGGACGGACTGGGCGCTGGCCACGCTGTTGCCTGGTATCCTCTCACTGGCGCTGATTCCTTATCTGATTTATCGCTTCTATCCGCCTGAACTGAAAACGACCACCGAAATGCGTGCGATTGCGGTGGAACGTCTGCGCGAAATGGGGCCGATGAGCCGCAACGAATGGGTTGTTCTGGGCGTGTTCCTGGGACTGGTCACGTTCTGGGTGCTTGGCTCGACGCTGAAGATCGATCCGACGCTGACGGCGCTGGCCGGCCTGAGCGTGCTGCTATTGAGCCGTGCATTGACCTGGGACGACGTCGTCAGTGAAAAAGAAGCCTGGCATACCGTGGTATGGTTCGCCGTTCTGATGACGCTGGCCGGTCAGTTGAACAAGATGGGATTGATCGCCTGGCTGGGGAGTATGGCGGGAAACGCCGTAAGCGGTATGCACTGGCTGCCGATGCTGGGTCTGCTGCTGTTGGTTTACTACTATAGCCACTATCTGATGGCGAGCGCGATTGCCCATATCAGCGCCATGTATGCCATTTTCGTGTCGATTGCGCTGGCCGCGGGCGCGCCGCCGATGCTGACGGTCTTGGTGTTCGGTATCTTCAGCAACCTGTTTATGTCCACGACCCATTACTCCAGCGGCCCGGCGCCGATTCTGTTCGGTTGCGGCTACATGCCGTTAAGCACCTGGTGGAAGATCGGTTTCTTTGTCAGCCTGGTGATCATTCCTATCTGGCTGGTTGTCGGCGGCATGTGGTGGAAAGTGCTCGGTCACTGGTAAGCCCGTTTCTCTCCCGCTCCCGTTACGGCAGCGGCGTCGGCTCGCTCCAATTGAGCCTGCGCCGCTGTGAACCGCCCAACGTTGGGACAGACCGGGTTCCCCGGCGGCTGGGTTGGCGAAGTTAGCGGGGACTTGTTCGATTGTTGCCTGCCTGTCTCTGGATATTTATCGGGTTACATTGTTGTTTTTTATATTGATTTGATCCGACATAACGTGTTCCGCCCGCCGGTGGCCGACGTATTCAGTGTTTGCTTACACGCGAAACGTGATGAAAAAGTATAAGATAACGGTGTAATGATGGTTATTCCGGAGAGCAAAATGAATAAGAAAAAAACACCGTTGAAGTTGGGTACATCGGTGTTTCTGATGGTTTCAGCGGTGATTGGCGCGGTTCTGCTGGTCGTCTATGCCTTACTGTTTTTTCGCATTAACCAGCTCTCCGAAGATCATTTACGGGAAAAAGCGTTCGCTATCGCCCGCACCTTCGCCTCTTCATCCCTGGTCGTCAATGATCTGAAAGGTCTTGGCAACCCAGATGCCATACAGGATGCGGCAGAGCGTATCAGCCTGAGTAACCAGTTACTTTTCATTACCGTCACCGATATGGATACCATTCGCCATACTCATCCGGAGCGGGAAAGGATCGGCGAGCACTTTGCTGGTCGGGATATTTATCCCGCCCTGCTGGGGATGGAGAATTCATCCATCAGCCGTGGTACGCTTGACCCGGCGCTGAGGGTCTTTACCCCGGTTTTCGACGAGAATCACCAGCAAGTCGGCGTGGTCGCCTTAGGCATTGCGCTGACCAGCGTGCAGAAGGTCATCAACGAGAACCGTTGGATGATCCCCTGGACGATTCTGGCGGGCGCCCTGGTCGGTTGGCTGGGTACGTTGATTTTGGTGAAGATACTCAAACGCATCATGCTGGGTTTTGAGCCGTTTGAGATCTCGAATCTGTTTGAGCAGCGTAATGCGATGTTGAAGCAGATTAAAGAAGGCGTGATTGCGGTCGATAGTAATGCGAACATCACGGTGATTAACGATGAGGCGATACGGTTGTTTCGACAGGGAGGAAGTCAGTCGCCGGAGCAAACGGCGGAGAGCATCAGCCAGCATTGGCTGGATCGCCTGCATTTGAAACAGGTGCTGGAAAAAGGCATTCCACGCCGCGATGAAGAAATTAACGTTCACGGCCATCTGCTGCTGACGAATACCGTACCCGTATTTGTCGAGGGCGATATGATCGGCGCGATCGTGACATTCCGTGATAAAACGGAAATCAGCCAGTTATTACAACGTCTGTCCGGCATGTCTTACTATGCGGACGCGCTGCGGGCGCAATCGCATGAGTTTATGAACAAGCTGCATGTGATATTGGGGATGCTGCATTTAAAATATTACTCTCAGTTAGAGGCCTATATTTTGAAAACCGCCAATAACTATCAGGCGGAAATTGGTTCGATTATCCGTAAAGTCAAATCCCCTGTGATTGCCGGTTTCCTGTTGGGCAAGATTAACCGAGCCCGCGATCTCGGCATTACCTTGTCAATCGGCGAGGATAGCCTGTTGCCCGATACGGACGACGTGGATGCCACCAATGAACTTATTACGGTTCTGGGCAATCTGATTGAAAATGCGATGGATGCCATCGACGGGCAGGAAAACTGTGAAATCAGCGTAAGTTTTCACCATCAGGACGGGCGCTTGCATTTCACCGTGGGTGATGACGGCCCCGGCATTTTACCGGAGAATCAGGAACATATTTATGAGCAGGGTTTTTCCACCAAAGGCAGTGGACGGGGCATAGGCCTGTATCTCACCAGGCAGAGTTTGGAAAAGATAGGCGGAAACATCGATTTTGAGTCGGAACCTGAGGTGTATACCCAGTTTTTCGTTAACATACCTTATCAAGCAAGGCCGTTTGACCATGATTAATGTACTGATTGTTGATGACGATGCCATGGTTGCAGAACTGAACAAATCTTATCTGAGTCAGATTTCCGGATTTAGCTGTTATGCGACGGTACCTACGTTACAGCAGGCGAGAAACTTACTTATGCAACCGGATTCAGGCATCGATCTGGTGTTGCTGGATATTTATATGCAGCAGGATAACGGATTGGATTTGTTGCCGACCATTCGGGAGTTCAGTGAAAGGACGGATGTGATCATCATTTCATCCGCCAGCGACGTGTACTCAATCAAGAAAGCGCTGCACTACGGCGTGGTGGATTATCTGATTAAGCCTTTTCAGTTTTCCCGTTTCGAGCAGGCGTTAACGGCCTATCGGGAAGAGGCCAATTTGCTGAAACACCGTGAGTTTGTGGCGCAGTCCGATATTGATAACCTCATCAGACGCACCAACGGCAACGCCGCCGGCGAACGCAAGAAACTGCCGAAAGGCCTGACCAGCTTAACGCTGCGCACCGTGTGTGAATGGATTGAAGGCAACCAGGGCGCCGAGTTCTCAACGGAAATGCTGGCGAACGCTATCGGCATCTCCCGCGTGTCTTGCCGTAAATACCTGATTTATCTGGCGGATACCGGTATTCTCGCCACCAATATCCTCTATGGATCGACCGGCAGGCCGGTCTATCTCTATCGCTTGTTGCCCGAAAAGCAGGATGCGTTGCGTCAATATTGCGAGTAAGGACGGCTTTTCCGCACCGGTTCAGGGCCGTTTCCGGCCCTGACGCCGGATTATAAGGTATAACCGCTGGCCTGACGCAGCCATGCGCCTGCCCCGAGCAGGCCGGGGTGGGAATGGGTGATCAGGTAAACCGGAATATCGGCCAGATAATCTTTAAACCGCCCTTTATCCTCAAAGGCCGTGCGGAAGCCGGAGTTGAGGAAGAAATCCATAAAGCGCGGAACAATGCCGCCCGCGATGTAGACGCCGCCAAACGTCCCCAGCGTTAACGCCAGATTCCCGCCGAAACGCCCCAACAGAACACAGAACAGCGACAAGGCGCGGCGACAGTCTACGCAGCTGTTTCCCAGCGCCCTGGTGGAAATATCCTTTGGCGTCAGCGCTTCCGGCGTTCTGCCGTCGGCAATGACAATCGCCCGATACAGGTTGACGAGACCGGCGCCGGACAGGAGACGTTCCGCCGAAACATGGCCGAGTTCATCACGCAGTATTTTGAGGATTAACGACTCTTCCTCGCTGTTTGGCGCAAAGTCGACATGTCCGCCTTCGCCGGGCAGACTAATCCATTTGCCGTCCACCGGTACGAGATGCGCCACGCCGAGCCCGGTGCCGGCGCCATAAACCGCAATAGGTTTACCTGCGACGGCCTGGTTTCCGCCGAACTGGATCACATCATCCGGGCTGAGCGTCGGGATCGCCATGCTGACGGCGGTAAAGTCATTGATAATATCCAGACGATCAAAATTCAGATTCCGGGTTTTCTCCGCGATGGAGAAAGCCCAGTTATGGTTGGTCATGGCTACCCAGTCGCCGACGATGGGACAGGCGATAGCGATACAACCTTGTTTGATGGTTAATGAGGGATGTTCAGCCAGAAATAGCCGGATAACCGTCTCCAGGCTGTCGTGCTCGGATACGGCATAGTTTTTGTTGCTCGATATTTCACCGGTTTCTAATGCGCAAAGCGCAAGACGCGCGTTTGTCCCTCCGACATCGCCCACCAAGGCATACTGATGCATAACGTATTATCTCCGCTTAGATTGCAAGAATCTTACTTTCCATTTGTTCAAACGGCAGTCGCTCATCATGGTTATCAGCTCATCCGGCTGATGGAGATGGCGTCCGCACGTCGAAAGTATGGGTATATATAAACAGAAATAGGGGGGGGAGGTCACTGTAAAATCAGCGTGGTAACCCATTTTCGGACAGGCGAGGCTCTCTCTTCCCCATGCGCGGGCCGCGTAACGATCGCTGCTGAAAGGCGTCTTGCGCAAGGGCGATGGGAAGGCGCGGTTGAGCGAAATACTTTCATTAGTATTCAATCGGCTTATTTACTTATTTTAATAACGTGGTATTTTTATCTTATATTCGTTGATGTTCCTGCCTTCATCTGTCAGATATTCCCCAATACCCACACAAAAATTAATTTAATTACAAAAAAATGATATAAGTTATTTAAATAGAACTTGCTAATAAGTTCACAAATATAGCATTAAGAATGTAAAACTATATCATTTTTAACATTTGCCTATGATAGATTACCTCTAATAAAAGTATTCAATAAATAACACCTGCCATTTTTTATTACATATTGATAAAAACAAAAATGGACTTTCTTACTTCCTGAAAATAAACACAGGTTTCCTGTACCGTACTGTCATAGCTGGGTGAATACAATGAAAAAAACTGACACGGATATTCTATGTAAAAACGAGCTTGCCATAAATCCCCCACACTCGTTTATGGAGATATTTTTTAAAAAGACCATTGGTTCTGTTCCTTTTCCGCTATTCATTGCGATAGGCGCGATTGTTTTTATTGCGGCCTATGCAGGATATTTACCTAAAAATATGATCGGCGGTTTTGCCGTTATTATGAGCATGGGTTTCCTGCTGGCGCATATCGGGCATAAAATTCCGGTATTTAAAGATATCGGCGGCCCGGCCATTCTCTGCCTGATGGTGCCTTCCATTCTGGTGTATTTTCATTTGTTTAATGATAACACCATGAAAACCGTTCACCTGCTGATGAAAGAGGCCAATTTCCTCTATTTCGTCATCGCCTGTCTGGTGGTCGGCAGTATTCTGGGCATGAACCGGAAAATCCTGATTCAGGGCATGATCCGGATGTTCGTGCCGCTGGTGGTGGGGACGGCGACCGCCCTGGGAACCGGCCTGCTGGTTGGCAAACTCTGCGGCTACAGCTTCTACCACACCTTCTTTTTCATCATTGTTCCGATTATCGGCGGCGGCATCGGCGAAGGCATCCTGCCTTTATCGCTGGCCTACTCCGCCATTTTAGGGGAAACGCCGGACGTCTACGTCGCGCAGCTGGCGCCGGCCGCCGTCGTCGGCAACATCTTCGCCATTTTTTGCGCCGGCATCCTGTCTCGTCTTGGTTTGCGTCGCAAAGACCTGAACGGCGAAGGCCGTCTGGTGCGCAGCGATGAAGACAATGCGATATTCGCCGTCACCGAAGCGCCTAAACCGGTCGATTTTCACCTGATGGGCGGCGGCTTGCTGATGATCTGCGCGTTTTTCATCGTCGGCGGTCTGTTTGAAAAACTGGTGCATATTCCAGGGCCGGTGCTGATGATTCTGATCGCCGTATTCTGCAAATACAGCCGCGTTATTCCCGCCACCATGGAAACGGGCGCGCACAGCGTTTACAAGTTCGTCTCCAGTTCGCTGGTATGGCCGCTGATGATTGGCCTGGGCATGCTGTACATCCCGCTGGAAAGCGTCGTCGCCGTCTTTTCCGTCGGTTATGTCATCGTGTGCGGCTCCGTGGTGCTTTCCATGGCCCTGGTCAGCTTTTTCATCGCGCCGTATCTGAACATGTATCCGATAGAGGCATCCATCGTCACCACTTGCCATAGCGGGCTCGGCGGCACCGGCGACGTCGCCATTCTTTCCGCCTCCAACCGCATGTCGCTGATGCCTTTCGCCCAGATCGCCACCCGTATCGGCGGCGCTTCTACCGTAATCGGCGCGACCCTGTTGCTGAATTGGATCATCTAACCCGACGTCCCTTCTCTGTGCTCAGGTCAGTCAGCGTCGCTGACTGACCTGTTTATTCGCATATCTATTTTTCTTATCGATAATTAGCATTTTCATCTGCTGTTTAAACTTTTCGCAAATAAAAGTGCTCGCATCTTGCCCGAATAAAGGTTTTTTTATATCGTTTTTCCACTGGTGTCTTATCCTTTTGTTTTTTATTTATACAGTTAAAAAATTGATTTTTTGTCGTTACTATGAAATATAAAACTATATTTTTTTGTTATAGATATATTATTAACTAATAAAGACGTTTTTGCCGCTTTGTAAATCCCTTTGGTTTGTATTGACGTCATGGTGATCTGTTGACAGATTTAAGGCGTCGTAAAGGGAGAAAACCGTGAATGCCTGAATCATTCCTCGCATTCATCGGTCTTCGGCTTTTCTTGCCGCTCCCTCCGTTATTTTACTTTTGCGCCTGAGGGCAAGGCGCGGACCATCACACCTAAAAATACCGGTCCGGCCAAATGAATAACACAACATCATCCACAATGGAGCTCAAATAATGGAAAATTCCTTGGCTAAATCAAGGGCTTTAAAACTCGGGCTTGGCTTGCTCGCCATGTCTGTCGCGGCCGGTCTACAGGCCAAAACATTGGTCTATTGTTCCGAAGGCTCCCCGGAAGGGTTTAACCCGCAGCTGTTTACCGCCGGCACCACGTTCGACGCCAGCTCTATTCCTATCTACAACCGCCTGATCGAATTCAAAAGCGGCACCACCGATATCGAACCGGGTCTGGCTGAAAAATGGGATATCAGTGAAGATGGTAAAACCTATACTTTCCATCTGCGCAAAGGCGTGAAGTGGCAGGATAATAAAGACTTTAAACCGTCGCGCGATTTCAATGCCGACGACGTGCTGTTTTCATTTTTGCGCCAGCAGGACGCCAATCATCCCTATCATAAAGTGTCCGGCGGCGGCTATGAGTACTATCAGGGCATGGGGATGCCGGATCTGATCGGCAAAATCGAAAAAGTGGATGATTACACCGTCCGCTTCACGCTGACCCGCCCGGAAGCGCCGTTCCTGGCCGATCTGGCGATGGATTTCGCCTCCATTCAGTCGGCCGAATACGGCGATAAGCTGTTAAAAGCCGGCACGCCGGAAAAAATCGACCTGAATCCGATCGGCACCGGGCCGTTCAAGTTGCAGCAATACCAGAAAGATTCGCGCATTCTGTATACCGCCTTCTCTGAATTCTGGGGCAAAAAACCGGGCGTCGACCGTCTGGTGTTCTCCATCACGCCGGACGCTTCCGTGCGTTACGCCAAACTGCAAAAGAATGAATGCCAGATTATGGCCTACCCGAATCCGGCCGACCTGGCGCGGATGAAGCAGGATAAAAACATTACGCTGCTGGAAAAACCGGGACTTAACGTGGGTTATCTGGCGTTCAACGTGCAGAAAAAACCGCTGGATGAGGTGAAGGTCCGTCAGGCGCTGACCTACGCGGTAAACAAGTCCGCCATTATCGAGGCGGTCTACCAGGGGGCGGGGCAGGCGGCGAAGAACCTGATCCCGCCGACCATGTGGGGCTATAACGACGATATTCAGGACTACGGCTACGATCCGGAAAAAGCCAAGGCGCTGCTGAAAGAAGCGGGCGTGGCGGACGGTTTCACCATCGATCTGTGGGCGATGCCGGTACAGCGTCCCTATAACCCGAACGCCCGTCGTATGGCGGAAATGATCCAGGCGGATTGGGCCAAGATCGGCGTGCAGGCCAAGATTGTGACCTATGAATGGGGCGAATACCTGAAACGCGCCAAAGACGGCGAGCATCAGACGGTGCTGATGGGCTGGACCGGCGACAATGGCGATCCGGATAACTTCTTCGCTACGTTGTTTAGCTGCGACGCGGCGGAAAGAGGCTCTAACTACTCCAAATGGTGCTACAAGCCGTTTGAAGATCTGATCCAGCCGGCACGCTCGGTATCCGATCATGCCAAACGCATCGAACTGTATAAACAGTCTCAGGTGGTGATGCACGATCAGGCGCCGGCGCTGATTGTGGCGCATTCCACCGTGTATGAGCCGATCCGTAAAAATGTGAAAGGCTATGTTATCGAACCGCGCGGCGTACACAGTTTCAACAACGTGTCGCTCGATTAATTAAACCCGTTATTTTATGGGCAGCCTTTGAGCCCTGCTTCCGCCACAGTGGCGGAAGCAGGGCTTTGCGTCCATAAATGGCAAATGTGAGCATAAATCAGCCCGTAAGCCTATGAGCTAAGCGGGCGCTTAAAGAGAGTTCGGGATATGTTGCAGTTCATACTCCGGCGTTTGGGATTGGTTATCCCAACGTTTATTGGCATTACCTTACTGACTTTTGCTTTTGTGCATATGATCCCGGGCGATCCGGTCATGATCATGGCCGGGGAACGCGGAATTTCCGCGGAACGCCACGCGCAGCTGATGGCGGAAATGGGGCTGGATAAGCCGATGTGGCAACAGTACGTCAACTATATTGGCGGCGTCTTGCAGGGTGATTTGGGCATTTCCCTCAAGAGCCGCATTCCGGTGTGGGAGGAGTTCGTCCCACGCTTTAAGGCGACGCTGGAATTAGGCGTCTGCGCGATGATTTTCGCCATCAGCGTGGGGATCCCCGTCGGTGTTTTAGCGGCGGTAAAACGCGGTTCTATCTTCGATCACGCTTCCATCAGTCTGGCGTTGACCGGCTACTCCATGCCCATTTTCTGGTGGGGGATGATGCTGATCATGCTGGTGTCGGTTCATCTCAATCTTACGCCGGTATCCGGCCGGATCAGCGATACGGTGTTCCTTGATGAAAGCATGCCGCTGACCGGGTTCATGCTGATTGATACTTTTTTCTGGGGCGAACCGGGCGACTTTATCGATGCGGTGCAGCATATGATCCTGCCCGCCGTGGTGCTGGGTACCATCCCGCTGGCGGTGATTGTGCGTATGACGCGTTCCGCCATGCTGGAAGTGCTGGGCGAGGATTACATCCGTACCGCTCGCGCCAAAGGGCTAAGCCGCCTGCGGGTGATTGTGGTACACGCGCTGCGCAACGCCATGCTGCCGGTGGTGACGGTGATCGGATTACAGGTGGGGACGATGCTGGCTGGCGCCATCCTGACGGAAACCATCTTCTCCTGGCCGGGATTGGGACGCTGGTTGATTGATGCTTTGCAACGCCGTGATTATCCGGTGGTACAGGGCGGCGTACTGCTGGTGGCCACCATGATTATTCTGGTGAACCTGCTGGTGGATGTGCTTTACGGCGTGGTCAATCCACGTATCCGTCATAAGAAATAAGGGGAGGCTGAAATGACGCAAATCACTGAGCCGGCTGCAAGCCGCGCGCCCAAGCCGATGACCCCGATCCAGGAATTCTGGCACTATTTTAAACGTAATAAAGGGGCCGTGGCCGGCATGATTTATGTCGCGCTGATGCTGATTATTGCGATTGGCGCGAATGTACTGGCGCCGCATACGCCGGCCGAGCAGTTCCGCGATGCCTTGCTGCACCCGCCGGTGTGGCAGGAGGGCGGCAGCTGGCAGTTTATTCTGGGTACCGATGACGTCGGCCGCGACGTTCTATCCCGGCTGATGTACGGCGCGCGTTTGTCGCTGTTGGTCGGCTGTCTGGTGGTGGCGCTGTCGCTGGTTCTGGGGGTGATTCTCGGCCTGCTGGCCGGTTACTTCGGCGGTGCGGTGGATGCCGTCATTATGCGTATCGTCGACATCATGCTGGCGTTGCCCAGTCTGCTGCTGGCGCTGGTGCTGGTGGCGGTTTTCGGGCCGTCGATCGTCAACGCCTCGCTGGCGCTGACCTTTGTCGCGCTGCCGCACTATGTGCGCCTGACGCGCGCGGCGGTGCTGGTCGAGGTGAACCGTGACTATGTGACGGCTTCGCGCGTGGCGGGCGCCGGCGCATTGCGCCAGATGTTCGTCAACATTTTGCCAAACTGCCTGGCGCCGTTGATCGTGCAGGCGTCGCTGGGTTTTTCCAACGCCATTCTCGATATGGCTGCTTTGGGTTTCCTCGGTATGGGCGCACAGCCGCCGACGCCGGAGTGGGGCACCATGCTTTCCGACGTTTTGCAGTTCGCGCAAAGCGCCTGGTGGGTGGTGACGTTCCCCGGTCTGGCGATCTTACTGACGGTATTGGCATTTAACCTGATGGGGGACGGCTTGCGTGACGCTCTCGACCCCAAACTCAAGCAGTAACAGAGGTAGAGAGATGGCGTTACTCAATATAGAGAAACTGTCCGTGCATTTTGGCGATGAGGGCGTGCCGTTTCGCGCGGTCGACCGCATCAGCTATCAGGTCGAACAAGGGCAGGTGGTGGGGATCGTCGGCGAGTCCGGTTCCGGTAAATCGGTCAGCTCGCTGGCGATTATGGGATTAATCGATTATCCCGGTAAGGTGATGGCCGACAAGCTGGAGTTCGACCAGCGCGATTTGACGCAAATATCCGAGAAGGCGCGGCGTCAGCTGGTCGGGGCGGAAGTGGCGATGATTTTCCAGGACCCGATGACCAGCCTGAACCCCTGCTATACCGTGGGATTCCAGATTATGGAAGCCATCAAGGTGCATCAGGGCGGCAACCGCAAAACCCGTCGCCAGCGGGCGATCGACCTGCTGACGCTGGTGGGCATTCCCGATCCCGAATCAAGGCTGGATGTCTATCCGCATCAGCTTTCCGGCGGGATGAGCCAGCGCGTGATGATCGCCATGGCGATTGCCTGTCGGCCCAAACTGCTGATTGCGGACGAACCGACCACGGCGCTGGATGTGACTATCCAGGCGCAGATTATCGAACTGCTGCTTGAATTGCAGCAGCGCGAAAACATGGCGCTGATTCTGATTACCCACGACCTGGCGTTGGTGGCGGAAGCGGCGCATCACATCATCGTCATGTATGCCGGACAGGTAGTGGAATCCGGCAAGGCGGCGGATATCTTCAGCACGCCGCGGCATCCCTATACGCAGGCGCTGCTGCGCGCCTTGCCGGAATTTTCGCAGGATAAATCACGTCTGGAATCGTTGACGGGGGTGGTGCCGGGAAAATATGACCGCCCGAACGGCTGTCTGCTGAACCCGCGCTGCCCCTATGCCAACGATCGCTGCCGGCGCGAAGAGCCTGAACTACGGGCTATCCCGGGACGTCAGGTAAAATGTCATACACCGCTGGATGATGCGGGGAGGCCAGGCGCATGAGCCAAAATAACCTTACATCGCAGCCGCATTTGCTGCATGCGATCGACCTGAAAAAGCACTATCCGGTGAAGAAAGGGTTATTCAAACCGGAACGCGTGGTTAAGGCGCTGGACGGCGTCTCTTTCACGCTGGAACGCGGCAAAACGCTGGCGGTGGTGGGCGAATCCGGCTGCGGTAAGTCGACGCTGGGCCGTCTGTTGACCATGATCGAAATCCCCTCGGCGGGCGAGCTTTACTATCAGGGGCAGGATCTGCTGAAGCCGGATCAAACGGCGGAAAAGCTGCGTCGTCAGAAGATCCAGATCGTCTTTCAGAATCCTTACGGATCGCTCAACCCGCGCAAAAAGGTCGGTCAGATCCTGGAGGAGCCGCTGCTGATCAACACCGGGCTGTCAAAAGCGGAACGCCGTGAAAAAGCGCTGGCCATGATGGCGAAAGTGGGGTTGAAAACCGAACACTACGAGCGCTATCCGCATATGTTTTCCGGCGGGCAGCGTCAGCGCATCGCCATCGCCCGCGGCCTGATGCTCGATCCGGACGTGGTGATCGCCGATGAGCCGGTTTCGGCGCTGGATGTTTCCGTGCGCGCGCAGGTACTGAATCTGATGATGGATTTACAGCAGGATATGGGGCTGTCTTACGTGTTTATCTCCCATGATCTGTCGGTGGTCGAGCATATCGCCGATGAAGTGATGGTGATGTACCTGGGCCGCTGCGTGGAAAAAGGCAGCAAAGAAGCCATTTTCAATAATCCGCGCCACCCCTATACCCAGGCGCTGCTGTCGGCGACGCCGCGGCTGAACCCGGATTTACGCCGCGAGCGCATCAAGCTGGTCGGCGAGCTGCCCAGCCCGTTGAACCCGCCGCCGGGCTGCGCGTTCAACGCCCGCTGTCAGCGCTGCTTCAGCACCTGCACCCAGTTCCAGCCGCAGTTGAAAACCTATGATGGACAACAGGTAGCCTGCTTCGCGGTCGATCAGGACGAGCAGGGCGTTCAGCCTGCGCATGCCGGCTAATGGGTTGTCGCTGGCCCACGCCTCTGCCATTGCCGGCGAAGCCCTGGCTGCGAAAGTGAGAGAACTGGAACAGGCCCGCTGGCTTGAAGAGAACCAGGAAGCCATCAAGGCGACGAATCGCTTTGTCACAGAAAATGGAATACCACGTAGTAGTAAAGGATTACGGGTAACCCGACCCACTGCGGGAGTTTAATACCCGCGGCGGATGTGCTGGTAGACGCCGTTGATTTTGTGACAACCGGCAGTTGACGTTAGCGACGACGGGCCGAGCGGATAAGATTAAACGCCTCGGCCAGTCGGGCGATGCCGGGTTCAATCCGTTCGGTTTCAATGGAATGGAATCCCAGCCGGAAATAATTTCCCGGCGGCTGATGGTCAAGAAAATGATCCTGCCCCGGCTCGATCAGCACGCCGGCGTGGGCCGCCCGCCAGGCCAACTGTTGCGTATTGATGGATTCCGGCGTGCGGACCCAGAACGCGTTGGCGGGGCCGCTGCCGGGGATACGGGTACATTCGGGCAGATGGGCGTTCAGCGCATCGTTGAGAATATTCCAGCGTCTGGCGGAGTCTTCGCGGTAACGGTGCAGATAGGTTTCGTAGTATCCCTGCGCCAGAAAATGCGCCATCTGATGCTGAATGCTGGTGGGCGGATGACGATAAACCAGCCGACGCAGCGCGCGCAGTTCGTCAATCAGTTCCGACGGCGCCACCACGTAACCCAGTCGCAGTCCCGGCGACAGCGATTTGGACAGGCTGCTGACGTAAATCACCCGGTTGTGGATGTCGCTGGCCTTCAGGGCGGCCTGGGGGTGGGGATCAAAGCTGCTTTCGGAGTCATAATCATCTTCAATAATGATTTGGTCGTATTTGCCGGCGTGTTCAAGCAACTGCGTTCTGCGGGCGTTGCTCATACTGATGCCGGTGGGCGCCTGATGGCTGGGGGTAACATAAAAATAGTCGCAGGCGCGCGACGCCTCCGTCAACCGCAAGCCTTCGCTGTCTAACGAGTGGGGAATGATGTGGGCATCCTGTAAGGCGAAGGTGTTAATGGCCTCGCGGAACACCGGATTTTCCACCCCGATACGGGTATGTCTGTTCAGCAACAGGCGCGAGAGCAGATAGAGCGCATTCTGTGAACCCAGCGTGATAAGGATTTCGTCGCCGCGCGCGATAATGCCCCGTTTGGGAAGAATACGCTTGCGTACCTGTTCAACCAGCGGCGTAACGTCCTGGTCGATATTATCGTATAGCCAGCCGTGGTCGTGGCGGCTCCCCATCACTTTGCGCGTGGTTTCGCGCCACTGCTCCAGCGGGAAAAGCTGCGTATTCGGCTGACCGTAAATAAAGGGGTAGGGATAGTCCATCCACTGGGCGGGTTTCAGGATCGCCAGATAGTTGCTGGGGCAATGATTGAAGCGCTTGCTCCATTCCGGTGCCATCGGCGCGGTCGCCGACGAATCGGCATAACGCGGTATCTCCGGCAGGGCGTCGGTCTGATAATAGTCCGGGTGCAGGTAATACCCGCTGCGTGGTCGGCTGATCAGATAGCCGTCGTTAAGCAGGCCTTCGTAGACCAGCGCTACGGTATTGCGGGAAATATTCAACTGGAACGATAACTTACGACAGGAAGGCAGCGGTTCGTCAATCGGAAATACGCCGGCGAGGATCGACGTAACCAGCGTTTCCCGTAGCTGCTCTTGCAGGCTTCTGTTTGATACAAAATCGATATACAGACAGTGATCAATCATTCCCCGCTCCCGTAAGCGCGACAACACATGCCTAAACACAAGCAAATTGCATACCGGAATGATGAGACGGGCAATTTCAGCGCAGCAACCGGGCGCGCTAACCGCTATGATATATCCCTGCTTCGGGTAGGGACTTGCCTTATGAAATAAACGCGGCTAGGCTGTTTTTCGGAATCTTACGCGGCGGGCCTGATGGTCGTTTGCGTAGATCGATGCACGAAAGGTACGAAGCGCGGCGCAATTCTTCCGCCCGGATATCGTACGCGACTTCAGTCATCTATCGCCCTTCAGAAGCCTGCATGGCGACGCTATATTCGTTTCAAAATAACAGACAGAGAGTTATCCCCCCTATGACAAAATCACGTCTCGAAAAGGCCTCCCTCGGCGCCGCCGTCGGTATTGCATTACTCTCGTTGGTTGGCTGCGCTCAGCAGCCAAAAGACGATCAACAGGCGCAACGGCAGTTGTCGAACCAAATGGTGATGGCGCTGAATTGGTTCCAGCAATCCGGCGAATATCAGGCGCTGGCGCATCAGGCGTTCAATAGCGCGCAACGCGCTTTCGATCAGGCTAAACCGGCCGCCGGCAAGAAAAAGGCCGTGGTCGTCGATCTGGATGAAACCATGCTGGATAACAGCGCCTATTCAGGCTGGATGGCGCAGCAAAACACCTCGTTTGACGTCGAGTACTGGGCTAAATGGTCGCAGGCCGAACAGGCGCTGGCCATTCCGGGAGCGGTGCGGTTCGCCAACTACGTCAATAGCCACGGCGGCACCATGTTCTATGTGTCTAACCGTAAACAGTCGGAATTCGACGCCACCGTCGCCAATATGCAGAAACTGGGCTTTACCGGCATGTCGGCAAAAACCGTCCTGCTTGCGCAGGATTCTTCCAACAAACGGGCTCGTTTCGACAGCATTAAAAACGCCGGTTACGACATCGTCGTCTACGCGGGCGATAACCTGAACGACTTTGGCTCAGCCACGTATCATCAGGATAACGCTCAGCGTCGGTCGTTCGTCAGCGCCAATCAAGACAGGTTCGGCGCCGAGTTCATCGTCTTGCCCAATCCGCTTTACGGCGACTGGGAAAGCGGTCTGGCGCCGGACTATGTCAAGATGACGCCGCAGCAAAAACTCCAGGTGCGCGCGCAAGCGATCCGCGCCTGGCGCGACCGGTAAGCGGCTTTCCGGATACTGTGTCGCGCACCTGCCGTCAAACCGCTTTCTTCCGGCGGACTCTCACCCCCGTCATTCCTGCCTGCACGGGGATTGGGGCAGCAGGGACGGAAAGCCCGTCATTCCTGCGCAGGCAGGAATCAGTCAAGGGCCGTCTACGGTTTCAGCGGGCGATCCCCGCCTACTGCCGCGGGGATGACGGAGGTTGGAGCCTCGGCAGTAGGCGGAGGTTGGAGCCTCGGGGATGACGGAGGTTGGAGCCGCGGGAGCGGCGGGGTTGAGGCAGCGGGGCCGGAAAGCCCGTCATTCCTGCGCAGGCAGGAATCAGTCAAGGGTCGTCTACGGTTTTTCGCCGGGCTCAATCGCGATCGATGGCGAAGGCGGACCATGCCTGCCGTACCGGCATGACTTCAATCCGGTTGATATTCATATGGTCCGGCAGGGTCGCAATCATGTAAATCTGTCCGGCGATGTCCTCGGCGGTGAGCGGCGTGGTGCCGCGGTACAATTTGTCCGACGCCGCCTGATCGCCTTTGGTTCTCACCAGCGTAAATTCCGTTTCCGCGATGCCGGGCGCCAAATCGGTTACCCGTACGCCGGTGCCTTGCAGATCGCAGCGCAGGTTATAACTGAACTGTTTCACGAAGGCTTTTGACGCGCCGTAAACGTGGCTGCCCGGATACGGCCATTGTCCGGCAATAGAGCCGAGATTGATGATGCTGGCGCCTTTGCCGGTTTCAATCAGCGTGGGTAATAGCGCATGGGTGACGTTGACCAGTCCGGTGACGTTGGTGTCGATCATGGTGTGCCAGTCTTCCAGAGCAACCTTTTGCGCGGCATGAGGCGCCAGCGCCAGACCGGCATTATTGACCAGGGTTTTCACCGCCTTAAACTCGGCCGGCAGCGTGTCGACCAGAGTTTTGACCGCCTGCGCGTCTCTGACGTCCAGCGCGGAATAGTAGACCGGAACCTTGCCCGACAGCTCGTCCGACAGTGCTTTCAATCGTTCTTCCCGCCGTCCGGTAAGGATCAACGACCACCCATTGGCTGCAAAATGGTGTGCCGCTGCCTGGCCGAATCCGGAGGTTGCCCCGGTGATAAACACAATATTCTGCATTGAAAACGCCCCTCTGAATAAAATTTGATAACCCGTGTTTTTAACCTGATGCGGGCAGCTTTCCGCCCCCGCTTCGCCACTTTACGGAGAGGAAAACATCTCCGACAAGGCCAGTTGAACGGAATCGGTGGGACAAACTGGCCCAGAGTTATTCGCGATCTGGCTCTATCAACGGCGGCGTTTTTGTCCCTAGTCTGATTTTGCAATACACATTGATCACATTGCGTTACCTCGCCGCGCCTGACCGGAGCGATATTGAACGATGGGGACGTTGTATGTGCCGCGTAATGATGAGGATAAGAAGATGACCCATAAGAATGAAGCCGCGTTGTCCAATGACTACGTCCGTCAACTGGACAGGCAGTACGTTTTTCACTCCTGGTCAACGCAAGGGGCGCTGAACCCGATGGTGATTGCGGGCGGCGAAGGTTGCCGCCTCTGGGATTATGCGGGGAAATCCTATCTGGATTTCAGCAGCCAGTTAGTGAACACCAATATCGGTCACCAGCATCCGAAAGTGATTGCGGCCATCAAGGCTCAGGCGGAATCGCTGGCGACTATCGCCCCGGCGACGGCCAATCTAGCGCGCGGCGAAGCGGCGAAACGCATCGTGGCCCGCGCGCCGGATAAATTCAACAAAGTGTTTTTCACCAACGCGGGCGCGGACGCCAATGAAAACGCCATCCGTATGGCGCGCCTGTTCACCGGCAGAGACAAAGTGCTGTCCGGCTATCGTTCTTATCATGGCAATACCGGCAGCGCGATTGGCGCGACCGGCGACTGGCGGCGTTTGCCCAATGAATATTCCCGTGGTCATGTTCACTTTTTCACTCCCTATCTGTATCGCAGCGAATTCATGGCGAAAACGGCGGAAGAAGAGTGCGAGGCGGCGCTGCGTCACCTGCGCCGCATCATTGAGTGCGAAGGACCGAACACCATTGCCGCCATTTTGCTGGAAACCATTCCGGGTACCGCGGGGATCCTGGTGCCGCCCGCCGGTTATTTGCCGGGCGTGCAGGCGCTGGCCAACGAGTTCGGCATCGTACTGATTATGGATGAAGTCATGGCCGGTTTCGGCCGGACCGGCTCCTGGTTTACGTTCCAGCATTACGGCGTCGAACCTGATCTGATCACCTTTGCCAAAGGGGTGAACTCCGGTTACGTGCCGGCGGGCGGCGTGCTGATTTCCGATCCGATCGCCCATTTCTTCGATACGCGCATGTTCCCCGGCGGTTTGACCTATTCCGGTCATCCCCTGGCGATGGCCGCCATCGTGGCGACGCTGGATGCGATGGAAGAGGAAAAAATCGTGGAAAACGCCGCCAAAATCGGCGACGGCATACTGGCGGACGGCTTGCGCAAGCTAGGCGAGAAATACGCCATTATCGGCGAGGTGCGCGGCATCGGCCTGTTCCATGCGTTGGAGCTGGTTTCCGATCCGGTGAGTAAGACGCCGCTGCCTGCCGCCGCCATGGGCGAGTTTAAAGCGCAACTGCTTGATAAAGGGCTATTGGGTTTTGTGGCTGAAAACCGTCTGCATGTGGTGCCGCCCTGTATCGTGACCGAGGATGAGGTGACGCAGGCGCTGGGAATCATTGATGAAGCGCTCGCCGAGCTAAACGCGAAGTTTTCCTGATGTCCTTTTCATGCGCCATGCCGGTTTCGCGTGGCGCATGTTTTCCTCGTCCCCGCAAGATCCCGCCGGCGATTCGCTTTCGCCGCTTATCCTAAAGTCCTCTGTCGACTTCGCATCTTGTCCGCCAGAGAGGCTCAATTCTTCCCCCGCATCAAACCAATCTATACGTTTTACCTATGCATCTTGCGCCAAATGGAGGCAAACAGGCGGCTATTTGCACCAAATGTGTTTTTCCGTATCTCGGTTGCAGGGCGAATTCCCCTGTCATTCGTGGGGTTGGGCGCAGAACAAAACGTTGGCATGAAAATGGCATCCGTTTAATCAGAAACCTAACCAAATAGTCAGAAACCGCCAATATAGGACAACCGGTATGAGCCAACCAATGTATGCAGATGAGCTACCACTCATGACGACGACATCGGCCCCGAGTACGGCTAGACCGGCAATCGTCGTACATGATGCGAATGTGATTTATCCGGCGGCGGATAAGCCGGTACACGCGTTGAAAGATATTAATCTGACCATTCGTCAGGGCGAGTTCGTTTCCTTCATCGGGCCTTCCGGCTGCGGCAAAACCACATTGCTGCGGGTGATTGCCGACCTGGAGCCGATCACCTCCGGCGAGGTTCTGGTCAATGATATGACGCCTTCGGAAGCCCGGCAGGCGCGCGCCTACGGCTACGTGTTCCAGGCGCCCGTGTTGCTGCCGTGGCGTACCGTGCTGGCTAACGTCATGCTGCCGTTGCAGATTCAGGGCGCCATGCCGGTGCGCTGTGAAGAGATTGCGCGCGAACAGCTGGCGCGGGTCGGTCTGAGCGGGTTCGAGAAAAAATATCCCTGGCAGCTGTCCGGCGGTATGCAGCAGCGGGCGTCCATTGCGCGCGCCCTGGGATTCGAGCCCAAGATTCTGATGATGGACGAGCCCTTCGGCGCGCTGGATGAGCTGACCCGCGATAATCTGAACCAGCAGTTGCAGCAGCTCTGGTACAACGAGCAGCGCACGATGGTGTTCGTCACTCACTCCATTGCCGAAGCGGTCTATCTGTCCACCCGCATCGTTATTATGTCGCCCCGTCCCGGCCGTATCGTCAAAATCATCGACTCGCCCTTGCCCCACGAGCGGGATCTGTCTATGCGCGATACGCCGGAATTCATTCGTCTGGCTCAGGAAGTGCGTGAAGCGCTAATCGAGGGACACCATGAACATTGATGCGCTACGTTACCGGGCCTTCCCGGTGGCCGTGATTATCGCCGCGGCGCTGGTGTTCTGGTATCTGCTGGCGATTGCGTTGAACGCGCAGGGCGCGATTGAACGCAGCCTTGCCGCCGACTGGGGCTGGCGCGAACTGGTGCAGACCACGCTGAATATGACGCGTCCGGTATTGCCTACGCCGCATCAGATTCTGGCCGATATCTGGGCCAGCCTGACGAAATGGCCGCTGACCTCGCCGCGTAATCTGTTGCTGCACGCCTGGGTGACGGCCAGCGCCGCCCTGACCGGCTTTGTGATGGGCGTCGTGCTGGGGCTGGCGCTGGCCATTTGCATCGTGCATTCCCGCACGCTGGATAAAGCGCTGCTGCCGTGGATTGTGGCATCGCAAACGGTGCCGGTGCTGGCGATTGCGCCGATTGTGCTGATTATTCTGGGTAGTCTGGGGATCACCGGCCTGCTGCCGAAAGCCACGATCGCCATGTATCTCTGCTTTTTCCCGGTCACCATCGCCACCGTGCAGGGGCTGCGTTCGCCGCAGAAACTGGAAATGGAGCTGGTGTATACCTATGCCGCCAGCCGTATCGATACCTTCTGGATGGTTCGGCTGCCCTCCGCCTTGCCTTATCTGTTCCCGGCTTTCCGGGTGGCGATCGCCAGCGGTCTGGTCGGCACCATGGTGGCGGAACTGCCGACGGGCGCGCAGGCCGGTCTGGGCGCCCGCTTGTTAACCGGTTCTTATTACGGCAATACCATTCAGATTTGGTCTGCTTTGGTGATGGCTTCTTTACTGGGGTTGTTCCTGACCGCGTTGGTCAGCCTGACGGAATATGCCGTCATGTCGCGTCGTAAAGGAGGTCAGTGATGCGTAAATCCGTTACCGGCGGTTTGGGACTGGTCGTCGCGCTGATCGCGACATTCATGGGGCTGGGGCAGTTGATCCCCGGCGGCGCGGCGCAAACCGGCCTCACGCAGATGGTGGTCATCGAACTGCTGTTGCTGTGCGCGGCGTTGCTGGCGCTGTATCCCTCTTCATCCTCGTGGTTGCCGGTTTTGATGAGCGCGCTGATTGTCGCGGCGGCCGCAATGCTGATTCAACCCGGCGCGCTGGCGCAGCCCAATGCCGTGTACTGGCTGGCGGTATCGGCGCTGGCGCTGCTGGCGTGCCACAGCGTGCAGCGTCTGGCGAACAGCAACAGCAAAAAGCTGCCGGCCGGCACGGTCGCCGCGCTGTTCGGCGCCTGGGTGATTTATTTCTGGCAACTGCTGGTCACGGTGTTCGCCGTGCCTCAGGTACTGCTGCCGACGCCGATCGATATTGTCCGCGCGTTGTATGACAACGCCGGGCTGCTGGCGGGCGATTTTGTGCAAACGGTACTGAAATCGGTGTTGGTCGGCTACCTGCTGGGCAGCGGCATGGGCATCGCGGCGGGCATTCTGATCGATCGGCTGCCATTCCTGCAACGCGGACTGTTGCCGCTGGCCAACCTGACCAGCACCATCCCGCTGGTGGGCGTGGCGCCGATTGCGGTGATGTGGTTCGGCTTTGACTGGCCTTCCAAAGCGGCGGTCATTGTGCTGGTGACGTTCTTTCCCGCGCTGGTCAGCACGCTGGCCGGGCTACAGGCCAACAGCAAACTGGAGCGGGAACTGATGTATTGTTACGCCGCCTCGCCGCGCGCCACCCTGAGAGTCCTGCGCTTACCGGCGGCGCTCCCTTTTATTTTCGGCGCGCTTAAGGTCAACGCCACGCTGGCGATGATCAGCGCGATTGTCGCCGAATATTTCGGATCCCCCACGGCGGGGCTGGGTTTTCGTATCTCAACCGAGGCGGCCCGTATGCATATGCCCACCGTGTGGGCGGCGATTGTGGTCGCTTCCGTGGTGGGATCGCTGTTTTATGCGCTGCTGGTCTGGTTGGAAAGAAAAGTGAATTTCTGGCATCCCTCAGTGCGCGGAGAGTCGTAAGCGGCAAGCCATCATCGTTATCCGCAGACGTCGCCGCCAAAGGACTGTTTGAAAAAACCTTGTAGTTCAAAAGATAGTGTTATTCAGCAAGATGGTGTTGTTAAGCGCATGGGTGTATTTCACCTTAACCCGAGGATACGCATATGAGAGATCGTTCTGCCTTTCGCAAGTGCCTTATTGTGGCCGCCACGACGTTGGCATTGTCGCTGACCGCCGGCGCTTATGCCGCCGAGAAAATCACGCTTCAGCTTAAATGGTTACCGCAGGCGCAGTTTGCGGGCTACTATGTGGCGCAGGCCAAGGGCTATTACAAAGATGCCGGGCTGGATGTCACCATCAAGCCGGGGGGAACCGATATTTCTCCGGTACAGGTCATCGCCGGCAGGTCGGCGGACGTCATCGTCAACTGGATGCCCGATGCGCTGGCGGCGCGCGAGTCCGGAGTGCCGTTGGTGAATATCGCCCAGATATTCGATCGTTCCGGCATGATGCTGACCTGCCGGACATCGACAGGCATCAAGACGCCGGCGGACTTGAAAGGCAAAACGCTGGGCGTCTGGTTTGGCGGCAATGAATATCCTTTCTTCAACTGGATGCACAAGCTGGGTTATAAACCGGATAGCGACATCAAAGTGCTGAAGCAGGGCTTTAACGTCGATCCGCTATTGCAGAATCAGGCCGCCTGTATTTCCGCCATGAACTACAACGAATACTGGCAGTTGATTGACGCCGGGATGAAGCAGAGCGATCTGATTTCGTTCCCGTATGAAGATCAGGGCGTCTCCACCCTGGAAGATGGGCTGTATGTGCTGGAATCCAGCCTGAAAGATCCGGCTTTTGTGGCGAAAATGGCTAAATTCCTGCAAGCCAGTTATAAAGGCTGGAACGAGGCGGTAAATAATCCGGCCGAAGCGGCGGAAATCGTTGTGAACGAGGATACGTCCGGCTCGGCGCTGGTGGAGGTTCAGCAGCGGCAGATGGAAAACGTCGCCAAGCTGATTACCAACGCCAACTCGCCGAAAATTGGCTATCTGGAGCCAGCCGCCTATCGGCGTACCGTGGACGTCTTGCTGAGCGGCGGTAGCGCCTCGGTGATCAAGAAAGACCCCGGCGACGGCGCCATGACCCACGTGGTCTGGGAAGCGGCGGCGAAGTAACGGTCGCGCCGGCAGGACGGAAAGCAGGCCGCTCTTTTGAGAGAGAAAACGCAGAGCGGCGTCTGCTTAACGCCGTATCCGCAGGTCATTCCCGCCCATCCCCGCCGTCTATTGCGGGGATGGCGGCGGGCGACGGCGCGGTGAACGGCGGGGCAGGATTCCGTCGGCAACCTGACTAAGAAGGGAAAAGATGCTGACAAGCGCATTAACCGATGAATCGGCAAAAGGCCGTATCCGGCTTGATAATGAAGCCATGATCCTGCTGGCCGCAGAGCATGTATTTGCCCGTTTTGGTTTTAAAGGCGCCACCATGGCGCAGATAGCCGACGAGGCGAATCTGCCGAAACCGAATCTTCACTACTATTTCGGCAACAAGCAGAATCTGTATTTACGGGTACTGGACGGCATCTTGTACGACTGGTTGTCGCCGTTGGAACATTTCCGGCCGCAGGCCGACCCGCGTACCGTTATCGAACGGTATGTGCGGCAAAAAATGGTACTCACCTTTGAACGTCCCTACGCTTCCAAGCTGTTTGCCAATGAACTGCTGCAAGGCGCGCCGATGGTGCATGAAATATTGCAAACGCAGTTACACGACCTGGTCGCCAGCAAGGCGGCGGTGGTGGACGGCTGGATCGAACAGGGGCTGCTATTGCCGCTGGACAGCAAACACTTCTTTTTCTCTATCTGGGCGATGACGCAAACCTATGCGGATTTTGATATCCAGATTGCCGCCGTGCTCGGTGAAGACGCCTATGCGCCGGGAATACGTCAGCGTGCGATCGATCATGTGCTGACCTGTGTGTTCAGAATGTGTGGGTTGGATACCGCTGAATTGTAGTACATCGGCAGTTGGTTTAAGCGTGCTCAAATCTTTGGCTGACGGTATCATAGACAAAGGTATCGGTGCCGTCTTCGCGAATCACGATCAGCCCGTCCATGCTGTCGTTGTAGAGTTCGGGGATTAATGTCAGCCAGTCGTTGTTTTCTTTTAACCGGTTGTATTCTGAAGACTCTTCATCGCTCTCTATGCCACAAATACGCGTGCCGTCAATTTCAAAACCATCCGTTAACCGGACAAAGGCGCCGTATTCCCGCCAGAAATGGGGCTGGTCAATGGCAATCTTGCGGCCGAAGTCGTAATAAGGCAGCAGCCCCAGATAGCCCTGTCTCTTAGTCACATATTTACCGATAACGGTATATGTAGGCTCAGTGTTATTTCGTGCGCGAGAAGGCCGTCATTTCTCTGCGATGTCGCAGCACGCGCCCGACGCAGGGTGGTTCAAGCGCCACCACCCTACGAACCCGGGCTTGTGGCTGAAATCACGTCGCTGACGCGATGCCTTCGGCGGTCGCCCCCTTTCCCGAACCGCTAGTGACGGAATACTCGTCTCATCCCTGAGACTCGCCCTACCGGGCCAGCGCAAGCGCTGTTCAAAAACGCTCCCGGCGTTTTTGTCCGACGCGGCATTGGCTTGCGCCGCTTCCCTGCGGCGCATTCGCGGGGGCGTCCACCTCAGCGTGATTTCTTACGCCGACGAAAAGCAAAAAACAAAGAATCAAGAATGAACCCAAGACCAGAATACACATGGCCTCTAGAGGTTCCCTGCATTTGTGTATAAGAGACAGGATAGCCGGGGGTTTTCGGATAGCCCAGTTGATCGGCCAGCCTGTGCAACATGATTACGACAGCTTCAATTTCTGTCATATTATTGGTTTACATCCATAAGCTGTTTTACCAGTTCCGCCAACAGCTCGGCCAGCGTGCCGTAGCTAGAATACGCTGTGTCTATAGCTATGCGATCCCGCGCTTCAAATCTTTGGCTGGCGGTATCATAGACAAAGGTATCGGTGCCGTCTGCGCCAATCACGATCAGCCCGTCCATGCTGTCGTTGTAGAGTTCGGGGATTAATGTCAGCCAGTCATTGTTTTCTTTTAACCGGTTGTATTCTAAAACCCCATGGTTTTCGATGCCATGAATACGCGTGCCGTCAATTTCAAAACCATCCGTTAACCGGACAAAGGCGCCGTATTCCCGCCAGAAATGGGGCTGGTCAATGGCAATCTTGCGGCCGAAATCATAATAAGGCAGCGGCCCCTGATAGCCGGCGTTTTTTTGATAGTCCAATTGATCGGCCAGCCTGTGCAACATGATTACGACAGCTTCAATGTCGGTCATATTATTGCTCTGCATCCATAAGCCGTTTCACCAGTTCCGCCAACAGTTCTGCCAGCGTGTTATAGCTCGAATAGGCGTCTTCTATTCTAATGCGATCCCGCGCTTCAAATCTTTGGCTGGCGGTATCATAGACAAAGGTATCTGTGCCGTTTTCGCCAATCACGATCAGCCCGTCCATGCTGTCGTTGTAGAGTTCGGGGATTAATGTCAGCCAGTCGTTGTTATCTTTTAACCGGTTGTATTCTGAAGACTCTTCATCGCTCTCTATGCCACAAATACGCGTGCCGTCAATTTCAAAACCATCCGCTAACCGGACAAAGGCGCCGTATTCCCGCCAGAAATGGGGTTGGTCAATGGCAATCTTGCGGCCGAAATCATAATAAGGCAGCGGACCCTGATAGCCGGGGGTTTTCGGATAGCCTAGTTGATCGGCCAGCCTATTTATCATGATCACTACCGCTTCAATTTCGGTCATATTCTTGGTTTACATCCATAAGCTGTTTTACCAGTTCCGCCAACAGCTCGGCCAGCGTGTTATAGCTCGAATAGGCGTCTTCTATTCTAATGCGATCCCGCGCTTCAAATCTTTGGCTGACGGTATCATAGACAAAGGTATCGGTGCCGTCTGCGCCAATCACGATTAGGCCGTCCATACGCTCATCGTAGAGGTCGGGGACTAATGTCAGCCAGTCATTGTTTTCTTTTAACCGGTTGTATTCTGAAGAACCATAGTTTTCGATGCCATGGATGCGCGTGCCGTCAATTTCAAAGCCATCCGTTAACCGGACAAAGGCGCCGTATTCCTGCCAGAAATGGGGCTGGTCAATGGCAATCTTGCGGCCGAAATCATAATAAGGCAGCGGATCCTGATAGCCGGGGTTTTTTTGATAGTCCAACTGATCGGCCAGCCTGTGCAACATGATTACGACAGCTTCAATTTCGGTCATATTATCACCTTATGGATAAACTAGTCCTTGCGGTAAAACCCATAGTACTTCTTGGGATTCACCATATTTTATATTTTGACTTATGCGTTTCTGTGCAGTCGTGAACATAGCATGCTCAGGGTTATTTCTGATTAACACTAAATTATTAAAATCATTGCTGCCGCTATCATCCAAAGGCAGCTTATGGTGTACGGACCAATTGTCTGGCACACTCCCTCTTTTCATTCTTGCTAAATCATCGGGAGTAAAACCGCGTTTTAATATTTCGGGATGGTTCGCCAGGGATTTAATAAAGTTTTTTCTTACTTTATTTTTGAACTCTTGCCGCAGAAACTGCCGTTCCGCTATTGGCCTTCGCTTATAGATCATTTTAACTACGTCGACATTCTTTAATAAATTCGGCTGTTTTTTATAGCTACCCAGATAATTTTTTAATTTTTCCAGTTCCGCCGCCGACTCCATTCTTTTGAATCCGACCAATGCGGATAGCGCGATCAGCGATCCTACCGTCTGTGGATTATAAACCTGTTCAAAGCCATCGGACGCTTCCCCGCCGAGTTGGCGGGCCGTTTGCGCAAAACCGTCAACATTTTGATTAATCACGCCGCCGGCGGCCAGTAAACGACCGACGTTTTTACTGTTCAACGTGGACAGCCCGGTCGACGAGCCTTCTATTCCTCTCTGAATATCACGCTGTGTCGGCCTGGGGCGGCCGGCATGATGAAAACAAGAGCCGACGGCGGATTCGTAATAATCGATAATCTGTTTCGCGCCGTTGAAGCTAAAAGCAGTAGGGTCGTTACATTTTAACGCGCCCGTTTCATCAATATAGAAAGGATGCAACGTACTTTCCCAGTAGCCTTTTTCATCATTGATGAACACCGCTTCGCCGCGATGGAGCATATCGAATAACCGACCGGCGGACGGCGAATGTCCCGCCGGGGTGGAAAAACTGTTGAGCAAGCGGCGGGTCATATCGATTTGCCGATAAAACAAGCCGGCGTTTGCCGTGCGGTAGCGGTCGAATTCATATTCCGCACTGAGATAAGCCCAGGCGGAAGCGGGATACACAATATATTGAAAGCGCTCTGGTAAGGGCAGGTTATCGTACAGATGATGAAGTCTGGCGTCGGGAAAATACATACCGGTTCCTTGTGGTAGGTTGCGCTCGTTCCTTTAATAAAGAGGATTATAGAGAAACCAGGCTCCTATTCAATTCTTTTAAATACAATGATTTATTTTTGATTTATTTCCCTGCTTACTTTTCACATTGCGATCTATTCCAAAAGACGGCGGCCTCTTCGCAAGGTGTGAGACTGGAGAGCGTTTATCCATTCAGCCTTCTTCCCCGGCAGCACAAAAATAGCGCAACAAATTAAGGATATCGGCTGCCTTGCACCTGAATTGGTCAAAGTTTGTTCTTATGGCTCAAGGTAAATATTTTTAACTTGTTGTTTTATTTGTTTTTTATTTTACGTGCGGAAATGGCACATAAATCGCATGGTTAGTTTGGAAAACTTAACCATTTGGTCAAGATTCTTTGGAAGGTGTGGCGCCACCGGACTTTCTCTTCATTCGACGTTAGCGGGAGAACCACTATGAGCCATCGAAAGCAAGGCGATACGAGCAAACGGTTGAGCGGTTTACCGATGCTTTGCCCTCGTGACCCTGATGTTAACCAACCAGAGGAGGGAGCCGAATGACAACATCATTCCCGCCCGGCATTGATACGCCGGGTATTCAGTCCGGACGACTCAGCGATGCGCAGTACGCGGACAATTTCAGCGACAGCGTCGCCCCGCTTGGCAAAATTCAGGCGGTGATTGAGGCGGAACGCTGCTACTACTGCTACGACGCGCCCTGTACCCGCGCATGCCCGGCGGATATTGATGTGCCGAGCTTTATTCATCGTATCGCGCAGGAAAACGTGCGCGGCGCGGCCGAAGCCATTCTGAGCGAAAACGTGCTGGGCGGTATGTGCGCCAGAGTGTGTCCGACCGAAACCTTGTGCGAACAGGCCTGCGTGCGTAATCAGCAGGACGGCAAGCCGGTGCGGATCGGCCTGCTTCAGCGCTACGCCACCGATAGCTATCTCTCCAATCCGGGACAGCCGCTGTTCACCCGCGCGACATCAACCGGCAAAAAAGTGGCGGTGGTGGGCGCCGGCCCGGCCGGATTAACGGCCGCGCATCGTCTGGCGCAATGCGGACACCATGTGGTGGTGTTCGACGCCAGAGAAAAACCGGGCGGTCTGAATGAGTATGGTCTGGCGGCTTACAAAACGACCGACGATTTCGCTCAGCGGGAAATCGCCTGGCTGTTGTCCATCGGCGGCATCGAACTGCGCCTTAACCAACGGCTGGGGCAGGACATCACGCTGGATAAGCTGCGCGCGGATTACGACGCCGTTTTTCTCGGCATGGGATTAGGCGGCGTCAATGCGCTGGGCATCGCCGAAACGCCGCTGGAAGGCGTTCGCGAGGCGGTTGATTTTATTGCTGAATTACGTCAGGCCCCGCGCCCCGGCGCGGTGGCGGTCGGTCGCAGCGTGGTGGTGATTGGCGGCGGTATGACGGCGGTCGACGCCGCGGTGCAGGCCAAAAAACTGGGCGCGCGTGAAGTCACCATGGTGTATCGCCGCGGCGAAGCGGACATGAAAGCTTCCGCGCATGAGCAGGCGTGGGCGAAAACCAATGACGTCACCCTCCGTTACTGGTCGGCGCCTCTGGCTATTCATGGCGAAGATAATCGCGTCACCGGCGTGTCGTTTAGCGTGATGCAATCGCAGGATGGGGCGCTTGTCGCGACCGGCGAAACCTTCACCTTACCGGCCGACATGGTGCTAAAGGCCATTGGCCAGACCTATGACGCCAGCGCGACGCAGAGCGCCATCGTTTTGAAGAACGGCCGCATCGCCGCCGATGAAGAGGGCCGCACCTCGCTGCCCGGCGTCTGGGCCGGGGGCGACTGCTGCGCCGACGGTCTGGATTTAACCGTGGACGCGGTGCGGCAGGGCAAAGCGGCGGCGGCGTCGATAGACGCGATACTGCGTCCTTTCGCCAACCCGTCCGTCAACCATAAACCTTCAATCCGCGGGGAGTACTCACATGGCTGATATCAGCAGCGACTTTTTAGGTATCAAAAGCCCGAATCCTTTCTGGCTGGCTTCCGCTCCGCCCACTGATAAGGAATACAACGTCGTGCGGGCGTTCGAAGCGGGTTGGGGCGGCGTCGTGTGGAAAACGCTGGGTCAGGATCCGCATGTGGTGAACGTCAACGGGCCGCGCTACGGCACACTGCGCACCACCGACCGCCGCATTATCGGTTTGAACAATATCGAGCTGATCACCGACCGATCGCTGGAAACCAATCTGGAAGAGATTGCCCGCGTGAAGCGCAACTGGCCCGACCGGGCGATGATCGTCTCGATTATGGTGCCTTGCGAAGAGGACGCCTGGAAAAGCATTCTGCCGCTGGTGGAACAGACGGGCGCGGACGGCATCGAACTGAACTTCGGTTGTCCGCACGGCATGAGCGAACGCGGCATGGGCGCGGCGGTGGGGCAGGTGCCGGAATATATCGAAATGGTCACCCGCTGGTGCAAGCAGTATTGCAGCCTGCCGGTGATCGTCAAACTGACGCCGAACATCACGGATATTCGCTATCCGGCGCGCGCGGCGCGGCAAGGCGGCGCTGACGCCGTATCCTTGATTAACACCATCAACTCGGTGATAGGCGTGGATCTGGACCAGATGGTTATGACCCCCAACACCGGCGGCAAAGGTTCGCACGGCGGTTACTGCGGTCCGGCGGTGAAGCCGATCGCCCTGAATATGGTGGCGGAAATCGCGCGCGACGAACAAACGCGCGGATTGCCGATGTCCGGCATTGGCGGCGTCTCCACCTGGCGCGACGCCGCCGAGTTTATCTCGCTGGGCTGCGGCACGGTACAGGTCTGCACCGCGGTGATGGTGCAGGGTTTTCAGATTGTGCGCGACATGATAAGCGGCCTGTCCAACTTTATGGACGAGCGGGGCTACCGCACGCTGGAAGATTTCCGCGGACGCGCCGTCGGCTCAGTCAGCGACTGGCGCTACCTGAACCTGAATCACATCGACAAAGCGGTCATCGATCAGGAGAAGTGCATCAAATGCGGACGCTGTCATCTGGCCTGTGAAGATACCTCGCATCAGGCGATCACCAACATGAAAAACGGCGAACGCCATTATGAAGTGAAGGAAGAGGAGTGCGTGGGCTGCAATCTGTGCGTCTCCATTTGTCCGGTCGAGGACTGTATTTCCATGCGCAGCCTGCAACCGGGCGAGGTGGATTTGCGTACCGGCAAGACGGTGAGCGGCGAGTACGCCAACTGGACGACGCATCCGAATAACCCGATGGCGACGACGGCCGGCACGGTGTGAGTAAGCCTGCTCCATCTTGGCTTACCCCACCCCGACCCTCCCCTTCGCCAGTCTCTTATACACAAATGCAGGAGCGCTGACGGAGGTGGCTGTTACGCGGCGTAAAAAATTATGCTGAGGAGATAGCAGGCTTAGGATGAGCCGCATGGATGCGGCGAAAGCTTGCGCCACGTCGGGAACGTGTCGCAAGCGGTCCGTTAAGCCTGATACCGACGAAGGCACCGCGCAGCGGCATAATTTAGCCGCAAGCCCGGGTTCATAGGGGGCTGGCGCTTGAGCCCCCTATGTCGGGCGCGTGCTACGACGTAGCATGGAAATGGCGGCATTGTGGCGCACGAAACTGCCTCTGAGTCCGCATAAAAATGTGACTAAGAGACAGGGCAAGGGGGAGGCAGCGAGGGTGGCGGCAGGCGAAGGGGCATTAACGGCAAAGCGCCTGACTTTAAGCGGTCAGAACCAGCAATAGCGAGGGGTAAATAATGAGTCATAACCTGTTAATCAAAGGCGGTACGGTCGTCAATGCCGATCGGGAATTTCGTGCCGATGTGCTCTGTGCGGACGGCGTGATCGTGGCTGTCGGCGAGGACGCCGCCCGCGACGCGCCGGCAGGGACTGAGACGATCGACGCCGGCGGCATGTATGTGATGCCGGGCGGCATCGATCCGCATACCCATATGAATTTCCCTTTTATGGGGACGGTCACGGTAGACGATTTCTACAGCGGCACCGCGGCGGGGCTGGCGGGCGGCACCACCACCATTATCGACTTTGTGATCCCCAACCCGCGGCAACCGCTGATGGACGCCTACCGTCAATGGCGCGGCTGGGCGGAAAAAGCGGCGTCCGACTATAGCTTCCATGTCGCCATCACCTGGTGGGATGAGAGCGTCCACCGCGATATGGGTACGCTGGTGAACGAAGAGGGCGTCAACAGCTTCAAGCACTTTATGGCCTATAAGAATGCCATCATGTGCGACGACGAAACGCTGATGAACAGCTTTCGCCGCTCGCTGGAGCTGGGGGCGATGCCGACCGTCCACGCCGAAAACGGCGAAATGGTGTTTCTGTTACAGCAGGAGATCATGAAGCGCGGCATCACCGGGCCGGAGGGGCATCCGCTGTCGCGTCCGCCGGAAGTGGAAGGGGAAGCGGCCAGTCGCGCCATCTCCATCGCCAACGTGCTGGGCGTGCCGATTTATGTGGTGCATGTCTCCTGCCAGGAGTCGGCCGAAGCGATAGCCCGCGCCCGGGCGCGCGGCCAGCGGGTTTACGGCGAAGTGCTGGCCGGTCATCTGGTGATTGACGACAGCGTGTACCGCGATGCGGATTTCGTCAAAGCCGCCGCTCACGTCATGAGTCCGCCGTTCCGGCCTAAAGCGCATCAGGAATCGCTGTGGCGCGGATTGCAATCCGGTCAGTTGCACACCACCGCCACCGATCACTGCACCTTCTGCGCCAGCCAGAAAGCCGCCAGCAAGGGCGATTTCACCAAAATCCCTAACGGCTGCGGCGGCGTGGAAGAGCGTCTGGCGGTTATCTGGGATGCCGGGGTGAATACCGGACGCCTCACCCCCAGCGAATTCGTGGCGATCACCTCCGCCAATACCGCCCGTCTGTTCAATATCTACCCGCGTAAAGGCCGGGTTGCGGTCGGGGCCGACGCCGACCTGGTGGTCTGGGATCCCAATGGCAGTAAAACCCTGTCGGCCAAAACGCATCATTCAAGAAACGATTTCAACGTCTTTGAAGGGCGCACGGTACGGGGTATTCCGCGATATACCGTCAGTCAGGGGACGCTGGTCTGGGCCGATGGCGATCTGCGCGCGCGGGAAGGCGCGGGTCGTTACATCAAGCGCCCTGCCTTTAACGCGGATTTTAGCGCCTGCGCCCTGCGGGAACGTCTGTCGGCGCCCACGGCCGTCTCGCGTTGAGCTGAACATCGTTGCGAGTAAGAAGGTAACTTCACTCTACCTATGAGGAAATCGATTATGAATAGCGAAGTGTTATCCGCAGTGAAAAAGAAAACCGATATTGCCGATCTGCGTATCGACGGCGATCGCCTGTGGCAGTCGCTGATGGATCTGGCGGAGATCGGCGCCACGCCGAAAGGCGGCGTATGTCGGCTCACGCTGACCGATCTGGATCGCCAGGGGCGCGATCTGGTGGTCGGCTGGGGAAAAGCCGCCGGGCTGTCGGTCGAGATCGACAAAATCGGCAACGTTTTTATGCGCCGTCCGGGCCGCAATAACGACCTGCCGCCGATCGTCGCGGGCAGCCACATTGACACCCAGCCGACCGGCGGCAAGTTTGACGGCAATTTCGGCGTACTGTCCGCGCTGGAAGTGATCCGCACGCTGAACGACCATAAAATCGAAACCGAAGCGCCGGTGGAAATGGTGTTCTGGACCAATGAGGAAGGTTCGCGCTTTGTACCGGTGATGATGGGTTCCGGCGTGTTTGCCGGTATTTTCCCGCTGGAATACGCCTACGCCGCAGAGGATGTGGACGGGAAAAATGTGCAGGATGAGCTGGAGAAAATCGGTTACGCCGGCCCGAAAACGCCGGGCGATCATCCGATTGGCGCCTACTTTGAAGCGCACATCGAGCAGGGGCCGATACTGGAAGACAAAAACATTGAAATCGGCGTGGTGCAGGCGGTGTTGGGCATTCGCTGGTATGACTGCGTCGTCACCGGGATGGAGTCTCACGCCGGGCCGACGCCGATGGAACTGCGTAAAGACGCGTTGCAGGTTTCCACCCGCATCATGCAGGAAGTGATCGCGATAGCCGATCGCTTTGCGCCGCACGGTCGCGGCACGGTCGGTATGGTTCAGGTCTATCCCAACAGCCGTAACGTGGTGCCGGGCAGCGTGAAGTGCTCCATCGATTTCCGTAATCTCACCGATGAGCTGGTGGATGAGATGGATGCGGCGCTGAAGACCTACCTTGCCGAACTGGAAGCGGAAACCGGGCTGGGTATTCAACTGACGCAGGTCTCCCAGTATCGCGCCGCGCCGTTCCATCCTGACTGTAAGGATGCGGTACGCCGGGCGGCCAATACGCTGGGTTACTCCAATATGGATATCGTTTCCGGCGCCGGCCACGACGCCGTATATATGGCGGAACTGGCGCCGACCGGGATGATCTTTATTCCGTGTAAAGACGGCATCAGCCATAACGAAATCGAGTATTCATCACCCGAGCAGGTGACGGCAGGCGCGAATGTCTTGCTGCACGCGGTGATGGAAACCGCCGGCGTCGCGGGGCGGGGGGCGGCCTGATTTCCGTCATGCCCGCGGCGGCAGGCGGGAATCTGCTGGCGCTGGCGGCTTGACGTCGTTGAGGATGCCCGCCTGCGCGGGCAAAACGGTGCTGAGGAGCGTTAGCGCCTGCCTTCCTGCATGGCTTTTTCAACCTCTTGCGCCAGAATGGCGACGCCGCGCTCAAGGCTTTCCGGGTCCGGCGCGTAGTTTATGCGCAGGCACTGATGCGCGTGCGGCCACCCTTGTTCCAGGCCGGGGAAGAAGTAGTGACCCGGCACCATCAGCACGCCGCGTTTTTTCAGCCGCTGATAAAGCACTTCGGTGGTGATGGGTAAATTCTTAAACCATAACCACAGGAAAATCGCCCCCTCCGGCTTATGAATCAGACACTGTTCCTGCGGCAGATAGCGGCGGATCAGCGCGATGGTTTCCGTCACGCGCTGTTGGTAGAACGGGCGAACCACTTCATTGGACAGCCGCAGCAGATCGCCGCGTTGGATCATCTCATGCGCGATAGCCGGCCCCACCGCGCCCGGCGACAGGCTGATGATGCCGTTCATATTGCCAATCGCGGCAATCACTTTTTCGTCGCCAATGACGATGCCGCAGCGTGATCCGGGCAGACCCAGCTTGGACAGACTCATGCACAGAATAATGTTTGGGTTCCACAGCGGCGTCGCTTCACTGAAGATAATGCCGGGGAAAGGCACGCCGTACGCATTATCAATCAGCAGCGGCACGTCGTGCTGCTGCGCCAGAATATCCAGCCGCATCAGCTCGTCGTCAGTCAGTACGTTGCCGGTCGGGTTGGTCGGCCGGGATACGCAAATCAGCCCGATATCCTCGGTGATCGACAAATGATCAAAATCGACGTGGTATTTGAATTGTCCTTCGGGCAGCAGCTCGATCTGCGGGCGGGTGGAGACGAACATGTTTTCATCCAGCCCGGAATCCGCATAGCCGATATATTCCGGCGCCAGCGGGAACAGCACCTTGCGCTGGCTGCCATCGGCGTGGCGTCCGGCAAACAGGTTGAATAAGTAGAAAAACGCGCTTTGACTGCCATTTGTCAGTGCAATATTCTGCGGCCCGATTTGCCAGCCAAATTCGTCGCGCAGCAGGTCGGCGAGCGAGTTAAGCAACGCATTTTTTCCCAGCGGGCCATCGTAATTGCATAACGCGTCAGTTAATTTTCCCTGTTCCAGCATTTCCTGACAGAGTTGTTGAAAATAGCTATCCATCGTTGGAATATGCGCCGGATTCCCGCCCCCCAACATGATTGCTTCCGGTGAGCGGAGCCCCTCGTTCATGTCATCCATTAGCTGCGTGATGCCCGCATGACGGGTGAATTTGTTGCCGAAAAGAGAGAAGTTCATAGTTTGTCGATTACTGCTCATACGTGAATAGACGGCCACCATAGCGCTTGCGCAACCACGGTGCAATGCGGCGAAAAATCAATCTTGTCAGATATTGTCCTGCATTAATAGGAAATGGCGGAACAACATGCTGATGCGAAGTATACCCTATCCGGCATGATTGATGAGCGTCGTTATCTTCCGCAAATCGGTATTGATTGAATATTGCGGCTGAATCGATATCAGCTTTAACCGCTTTGTGCGTCATTTTTGTGCAAAAAACATTAATGTTTCTAACGATAATGTGATCTCTATGGGAAATATTAACTGGCAAAAGTCTATTTATTGAACTGGTGATTAGTATCACGTTTCGATGCGTTGCTGATTTGTAGTCTTGGTCGGGTATTAGCTAAATCAATTCAGCAAAGAGGAATAACGAAATGAAAAAATTACTGGCACTGGGCATTTCATTAGCCCTCGCTTCATGGCAGTTATCGGCTCAGACCTTTGTGCTGACGGATGCTGAAAGCAGCGTGGAGAAGGGAAACTGGCAGATCGGCAGCGATGCGCTGAAGATTAAGGATCAGCACTTCAGCATTGAACAGAGCGTGCTGCACGGCGGGCGTCAGGAAGGCAGCAAAATCATTACCATCACCAGTCAAAACGGCTTGAAAATCGTTCTCAGTCCGAGCCGCGGCATGGATTTGCTGCACGTCACCGGAAAAGACATCCGTTTGGGGTGGCATTCTCCGGTCGATGAGGTCGTGAATCCGAATACCATCAATCTGGAAAGCCGCGGCGGCGTGGGCTGGCTGGAAGGTTTCAATGAAATGATGGTGCGCTGCGGCTATGAATGGACCGGCCATCCGGTGGTCGATAACGGCATGATCTATACCCTGCACGGCCGCGCCGGCAATACGCCCGCCTCGAAAGTGGTGGTCGACGTCAGCGAAACAGCGCCCTATCAGATTACCGTGCGCGGTCTGCTGAAAGAGAACAGCTTTAAAAAATCGAATCTGGAAACCTGGACGGAATTGCGCTATGTCCCCGGCAGCGAATCGTTCACCGTTCATGACGTGCTGACCAACAAATCCGACTATGTGCGTGATTACCAAATTATTTATCACAGCAACTTCAGCACGCCGATCCTGGAACAGGGCGCGCGCTTTGTGGCCCCGGTGAAAGAAATTTCGCCGTTTAACGACTACGCCAAAGCGGGCCTGAAAGAGTGGCAGACTTATCTGGGGCCGACCAAAGACTTTGATGAAATGGTCTTTAACCTGACGCCGTATGCGGATAAACAGGGGAAAACGCTGGCGGCGCTGTTCAATCGCGCCGGCGATAAAGGGGTATCGATTGATTTTGATACTCACCAACTGCCGGTGCTGACGCTGTGGAAAAACACCGATACGGTAAAACAGGGCTACGTTACCGGCATTGAACCGGGCACCAGCTACGCCTATCCGGTGACCATTGAGCGTGAACAAGGGCGGGTAAAACAGTTGCAGCCGGGACAGAGCACGGCATTTGAACTGACTTACAGCCTGCTGAGCAGCGCCGACGCGGTACAAAAAACGGAACAGCGGGTAAAAGCCATTCAGGGAGACAATAAAACCACGGTGACGGAAACCCCTATCGCCGTTGAATAACCGTTAGAAAGCCTGCGGTGACGTGATACCGCTTTGCCTGTCGCCGGGTGAAGCGGTATCTTTATTTCAGGATCGCATGATTTCCGCGCGGCATGACGAAAATGGAATATTTTATTATAAAGAGGCGGAGCATTTTGCCGATGCGTCCGGAAAAAGAAAGCGCTCGCATCGGCGCCGTGGTATTAACATTGAGTATCGGCACGGCGGAATTCAATTATTTTTCGCACCATTTTTCAATCAGCGGATAAATATCGTTCCGCCCGATCAATTCCCATAATATTAGCAATCCGTAAATAGCAATGCCTCGCGGCTATTCCAACTATCAAATGAAATATAATCTCCTGGCGTAAAAATACGGATTACTTTTGAGAAGACGCCGAAAAGACGTTGATCACGATGGCGCGCAGCCGGTGAAAGCAGAGGCAGACAAGGCCGCCGTCGCCGCCTTGTCTGCCTCTGCTGAATTTATTTCAGCACCTGCGGGTTAACGCAGTTGACTTTTACCTGTCCGTTCAGCGCGGCGATCAGGTTATCGACGGCGCAGGCCGCCATGGCGTAGCGGGTTTCATGCGTAGCCGAGCCGATGTGGGGCAGGGCCACCACGTTAGGCAAACTCAGCAGCGGGGAATCGACGGGCAACGGCTCCTGAACAAAGACATCCAGTCCGGCGGCGTGGATTGTCCCGTTGCTCAGCGCCTCGATCAGCGCGCTCTCGTCGACGACGGCGCCGCGGCCGATGTTAATCAGGATTGCGCTGGGTTTCATTTTCGCCAACTGTTCACGGCCGATCAAATTCTGCGTTTCGGCCGTCAGCGGCAGAGTGATGCACAGGAAATCGGACTCGGCCAACAGGCTATCCAGATCGCAATAGCGGGCGTCAAAGCGGGTTTCCGCTTCGGAATGACGGCGGCGCGCGTTATACAGCACGGGCATGCTGAAGCCTAAATGCGCGCGCTGCGCGACGGCAAGACCAATGCGTCCCATGCCGAGAATCCCGATGGTTTTATGATGGACATCCGTGCCGAACCAGCTTCTGTCGACCCCTGCTTTCCATTCGCCGGCCTGCACTTTTTCCGCGACTTCCACCACCCGGCGCGCGCTGCTCAGCATCAGCGCCAGCACCGTATCCGCCACGGTTTCGGTTAATACCGTGGGGGTATGCATCAGAACAACGCCGTGCTCGTTCAGCGCATCAACATCGAAATTATCGTAGCCCACCGAGATGGTGGAGGCCGCGCGCAGGCGTGGACAGCGTTGCAAAAAGGCGTTATCCACTTTACCGCCGGCGCCGATGATACCTTCAGCCTGAGCCAGCGCCGGATGGTTCCCTGCGGGTAGGTCGTCCAACACGGTGACGGTGAAATGTTGATCTAAACGCGCGCGTAAATCGTCAGGAATCTTTCTATACAGAATAATGCTAGGTTTCATCGCAAACTCCGGCAATTTAGGGAGATTAAAGCCTTCATGGCTGATGGCATCAGCGTGTGGCCGCCAGCCACACGCATATAGTATGCATGATGAAGAGTATGCGCGATGAAATAAAGTTAGCAGGGAAAGTGAATTGGCATCAGATGGCGGACATCCGTCGTATCGGTTCCCGGAGGGTGCGTAATCGCAGAAGTTCGCGACCGTAGTAGTCAACGTCAAGTCGGTTTACCTCATCCAACTGCTGTTTGAAATGAGGCGCAATACTGGTTACGCCATTGATGGCGCCGCAAATGGCCGTCGCCATCGCGCCGATGGTGTCGGTATCGCCCCCCAGATTAGCGCACAGGATAGCGCAGCGGTTGGGATCGGTTTGCGCCAGTTCCACCATGGCGATAGCCGCCGGAACGGACTCGATCATTTCCGTACCGGTGCCGATCAGATCATAAATACGCGACATGGCGCACAGGGTTCCATTGGCGCGTCTTACCGTCTCCAACGCCAGTTCGATACGACAGGCCAGAGACGCGCTGTAAGTGGTTACGCGCCTATTCTGCGCCGCCTGAGCGACCGCGGGCAGTTCATCGCTGATCCCGCTCCAGGTGGAGACGCCGTCAATCGCTTTTGAGATAGCCCAGGCGATGGCGGAGGCGCCGGCGACGGCCACATCGGATTTGTGCGTCACGCTGGATGCGCACGCTATGTTATCGATGAACTCGCACAGCGAATGCGTCGGCAGCAGGCAGCCTAACGGGGAAACTCGCATGGCGGCGCCGTTAGTGACGCCGTTGTTTTCCAATTTATGGATATCGGTTCCTTGCTGTAACGCGCTCAATGCGGCCTTTGAGGTCGGGCCGAGGATGTTTTTCTCAAAAGCGCCGAAGGCTAACGCCCACTTCAGAATGTGTCGCCCGATTACCGTCGGCTCGATCTGGCCTTCGCATTCGATCAGGGCATCCGCCAGCGCAAGCGCCATTGCGGTGTCGTCGGTATATTGCGCGGCGCTAAAATAGCAGGCGGCGATATTCTCCGGCGGGCCGGGCAGGAAACGGTCGATCCAGCCGAACTGTTTTTTTATCCGTGCGCGAGGCCATAATTCCGATGGCATTCCCATTGCATCGCCCAATATTTGACCATATAACGCACCATTAATACGGTTCTGTTTATTTGATGGCATGACATATCCTTAACAAGCCCAGACAATCTCCTTCCCCAGAAGAGATGATCCAATTGGCTATGTCGCTATTAGTTGATTTTTCTAATAAAATAGTTTTACGCAATGATTAGGCCGTGGTTAAAAAATTAAACAAGAGCGTTATTTGTTGATAGCGTAACATCAAATATAAAAAGCATAGAACGTTTACAGATGTTAGTTGAAGTAATTGTGAGTATTTATTTAATTTAGCAATGTAAAGAAATAAGGACGGTTAATATTGACGGATGAAAGTATTAGCCCATTGCATTATAAGTGTTGTGGCCTGGGTTTCCTGATTGAAGTTTTTATCTACGACCACAAAGCCCTGTTTGCGGTAAAACGCGCAGGCGCGCGCATTCTGTTGGTACACTTCCAGGCTAAGCAAGGAAAACTGTTGCTGGACGTGGTTCATTAACGCCGCGCCAATCTGCCGACCATAATCGCATTGTTGTATAAACAGCGCGCCAATAAAACGCTTTTCCAACACGCTGATAAAGCCGGCGAGGCGTTCCGGCTTTTCATATACCCAGGTTTGCGACTGTGGAAGATAAATGTTACGCACCAGCGAAGCGCTTTCCCGCCAGTAGTCTGCATGAATAAAAGGGTGCGCCAGCGTCGTGCTTTCCAGCCAGAGCGCCATCAGCGACTCCAGATCCTGCGATCGGTACTCGCGGATCATGGCGCGGATTCTTGTTGGCAACAGCAGTCGGCGACATGGTCGTTAACCAATCCGCCTGCCTGCATAAAAGCATAACAGATGGTGGATCCGATAAATTTGAAGCCGCGTTTTTTCAATGCCTTCGACATGGCATCGGAAATCGCGGTTTTGGCCGGTACGCCGGCGAGCGATGCCGGACGGTTAAGCTGAGGCTGATGGTCAACGAATGACCAGATGAAATGAGAGAAGCTTTCGCCCTGATCCTCCATCTCCAGCCAGGCGCGGGCGTTGGCGATGATGGCTTCGATTTTTCCACGATGGCGAATGATGCCGCTGTCTTGCATCAGCAGGTCTACGTCATCCGGGGTCATTTGGGCAATACGGCGCGGCTCGAACTGATGAAAACAGCGGCGGTAGTTTTCGCGCTTTTTCAACACGGTGATCCAGGAAAGCCCGGCCTGCTGACCTTCAAGACACAGCAATTCAAACAATTTCTGGCTGTCGGTGCAGGGTTTCCCCCATTCGTTATCGTGATAATCCTGATATAAAGCGTCCTGGGTGACCCAACCACATCGTTTCATCGGTTTATCCTATCGTTAAGCGCTGGATACGGATTGTTATTCGGTGAGGTTATTGATATTAATGCCGCTGACGAGTGCATCATCATGACACTGATATTGCTGTATATGCAACCAGCTTTTGGCGCCCGCCTCACCGATATCCAGTATGCTGACGGAGCGCGGCTGACAACAAAGCGATTTGATAAAAACGATAACGAATAACGGTCGGGAGACGGGGAATGGCGGTTGAGTGGATTTTAGCCTATCTGGCGTTAGGGGCGGTTGTGGGTTTTATGGCCGGGTTATTGGGGATTGGCGGCGGCGGCATCATGGTTCCGCTTCTGACGGCGATGTTCGCCGCTCAGGGCGTGCAGCATGAACATTTGGTGCATATGGCGTTGGGAACATCGATGGCGGCGATTGTCATTACGGCGATTTCCAGCCTGCGCACTCACCATCAGCATCAGGCGGTGCTGTGGCCGGTGGTCTGGCGGATTACGCCCGCCATCCTGTTTGGCACCTTCGCCGCCACCTGGCTGGCGACGCTGCTGCCGACGCGGGCGCTGGCAATTTTCTTCTCCTGTTTTATGGCCTATGTCGCGCTGCAAATGGTGTTGAATATCAAGCCTAAACCGCAGCGTCACCTGCCCGGCGCCGCGGGGATTTCGTTGGGCGGACTGTGTATCGGCGGTATTTCCGCGCTGGTGGCCATCGGCGGCGGCTCCTTAACCGTTCCTTTCCTGACGTGGTGTAATGTGCGTATCCAACAGGCGATCGGCACCTCGGCGGCGGTCGGTCTGCCGATCGCGCTGGCGGGCGCGCTGGGGTACATGATCAACGGCTGGTCGGCAACCGGACTGCCCTACTACAGCCTCGGCTACGTTTCTCTGCCGGCGGTGGCGCTGATTTCGCTGGTAAGCTTTTTCACCGCGCCGATTGGCGCCCGTTTGGCGCACCGTCTGCCGGTCGCCGTCCTGAGGAAGGTGTTCGCCGGGCTATTGCTGCTGTTAAGCCTGAAGATGTTGCAGACGGTGTTTAGCGGTTGAGTCGGTGCAGGGAGGTGATGATTGAAATAATCCAAATATCTTGGTTTATGGCTGGCATATCCCTTTGCCGAATTCACTTTAATTATCAGGCGGAATGGAAATATTTTTTGTTTTGCCTGATTTTTCATTTCGCAATAATGATAAACAATATTATTAACGATATAATAATTTGATTTTAAATGATATTTTAAATATTCCCCCATCAAAATCGCTTGCCTGTCTGATCGTGTTTTCGGCATAATACGCGCCATAAAATTTCTCAATGGACATGAAAGGGAAACCGCATGGAGCGCAATTACGCCATACCCTCGTCTTTTTCTTCGTTAACCGCCACGCTCGCCCGTTATCAACTGTCCGTCTTTGGCTGCGCCGACCTGGACGTCGAGTCCTTTACCGCCACCGAGGGGCTGAGCCAGACCTACTGCTACCAGATAACCTTTACCAGCAGTCGCGACATCGCCCCCGGCGAGATGCTGTTGCAGGACGCCAGCTTTACCTTCAATCCGCCGGGCAGGCAGTTGGGCGGCATCACGCTGCCTGACGCCACGCCGCCGCGTGCGGTGCATGGGGTGGTGACGCAGTTTCAGCGGCTGTCGGCCTCGGCGGACGAGGTGCGTTACCGGCTGACGCTGGAGCCGCATCTGGCGCTGCTGGGCAATGCCGGTCGGCCGGCGATATACCAGCATCAGTCGGTGCCGGAGATAGTCGAGCAGATATTGCGCCAACAGCATCAGTTCGAAGGCTGGCAGTTCGAGTTCCGCCTGCGCAACCGCTACCCGCAACGGGAGCAGGTGATGCAGTGGCAGGAGAGCGACCGGGCGTTTATCGAGCGTCTGCTGGCGGAGGTGGGTATCTGGTATCGCTTCGAGATGGACGCACGGCTGAAGCGGGAGGTGGTGGTGTTCGCCGACGACCAGCAGTTCTACCAGTTTGACGTGCGATTGCCGCTGCGCAGCCCGTCGGGGATGAACGACAACGGGGTGGAGTCGGTATGGGG
>NZ_JBEIAB010000009.1:0-174428 GCF_040240345.1 Brenneria sp. g21c3
TGAACTATACGGTGGGCGAGGCGCCGAAGAACGGTTCCCTGACGCTGGACGCGGTTACCGGTGAGTATACCTATACGCCGACCGCTAACTTTAACGGCAGTGACAGCTTTACCGTCACGGTGGCTGACGGACAGGGCGGTACGACGGTCAGTACCGTGAATATCGGTGTGACCGCCGTGAATGACGCACCGGTGACAGCCGATCAGACGCTGACTACCGCGGAAGACACGCCGATCAGCGGCGCCATCAGCGCATCCGATGTGGATGGCGACGCGCTCAGCTACACGGTGGGTGAGGCGCCGAAGAACGGCACGCTGACGCTGGATGCGGCCACCGGCGAGTACACCTATACCCCGGCAAGCAACTTTAACGGTAGTGACAGCTTTACCGTCACGGTGGCGGACGGACAGGGTGGCACCACGGTCAGCACGGTGAATATCGGCGTGACCGCGGTCAATGATGCGCCGGTGACGGCCGACCAAACGATCAACACGGCGGAAGATACGCCGGTGACCGGGCAAATTACTGCCAGCGATGTCGATGGCGACGTGCTCAGCTATACCGTGGGTGAGGCGCCGAAGAACGGCACCCTGGCGCTGGATGCGGCCACCGGCGTGTATACCTATACGCCGACCGCCAATTTTAACGGTAGTGACAGCTTTACCGTCACGGTGGCGGACGGACAGGGTGGCACCACGGTCAGCACGGTGAATATCGGCGTGACCGCGGTCAACGATGCGCCGGTCACGGCCGACCAAACGATCACTACGCCGGAAGATACGCCGATCAGCGGCGCTATCAGCGCATCCGATGTGGATGGCGACGAGCTCAGCTATACCGTGGGCGAGGCGCCGAAGAACGGTACGCTGACGCTGGACGCGGCCACCGGTGAGTACACCTACACGCCGACCGCTAACTTTAACGGTAATGACAGCTTTACCGTCACGGTGGCTGACGGTAATGGCGGTACCACCGTTAGCACGGTGAATATCGGTGTGACCGCGGTGAATGACGCGCCGGTGACGGCCGACCAGAGTCTGACGACGCCGGAAGACACGCCGATCAGCGGCGCTATCAGCGCATCCGATGTGGATGGCGACGAGCTCAGCTACACGGTGGGTGAGGCGCCGAAGAACGGTACCCTGACACTGGACGCCGCTACCGGTGAATATACCTATACCCCTGCAAGCAACTTTAACGGCAGTGACAGCTTTAGCGTCACGGTGGCGGACGGACAGGGCGGTACGACGGTCAGCACGGTGAATATTGGTGTGACTGCGGTCAACGATGCACCGGTCACGGCCGATCAAACGGTCACCACGACGGAAGATACGCCGGTGGCTGGACAGATCACCGCCAGCGATGTCGATGGCGACGAGCTCAGCTACACGGTGGGCGAGCAGCCCAAGAACGGTTCCCTGACGCTGGACGCGGCCACCGGTGAGTATACCTATACCCCGGCAAGCAACTTTAACGGCAGCGATACCTTTACCGTCACCGTGGCTGACGGACAGGGTGGTACCGTGAGCAGCACGGTCAGCATTGGCGTGACGTCGGTGAATGACGCACCGGTCACCGCCGATCAGACGCTGACTACCGCAGAAGACACCCCGATCAGCGGCGCCATCAGCGCATCCGATGTGGACGGCGATGTGCTGAGCTACACGGTGGGCGAACAACCGAAAAGCGGTACGCTAACACTGGATGCGGCCACCGGACAGTACACCTATACCCCGGCAAGCAACTTTAACGGTAATGACAGCTTTACCGTCACGGTGGCTGACGGACAGGGCGGTACCACGGTCAGCACGGTGAATATCGGCGTCACCGCGATCAACGATGCACCGGTCACGGCCGACCAAACGATCACCACGACAGAAGACACGCCGGTGACCGGACAAGTTACCGCCAGCGATGTTGATGGCGATACGCTGAACTATACGGTGGGCGAGGCGCCGAAGAACGGTTCCCTGACGCTGGACGCGGTTACCGGTGAGTATACCTATACGCCGACCGCTAACTTTAACGGCAGTGACAGCTTTACCGTCACGGTGGCTGATGGACAGGGCGGTACCACCGTTAGCACAGTGAATATCGGTGTGACCGCGGTCAACGATGTACCGGTCACTGCCGATCAGACGCTGACTACCGCAGAAGACACCCCGATCAGCGGTACCATCAGCGCGTCCGATGTCGATGGCGACGCGCTGAGCTACACGGTGGGTGAACAACCCAAGAACGGCACCTTGACGCTGGATCCGGCCACCGGACAGTACACCTATATCCCGGCAAACAACTTTAACGGCAGTGACAGCTTTAGCGTGACGGTGGATGACGGTCATGGCGGCACCACGGTCAGTACCGTGAATGTCGGCGTCACGTCGGTGAATGACGTACCGGTGACGTCGGATCAGACGCTCACCACGGCGGAAGATACGCCGGTGACCGGGCAAATTACTGCCAGCGATGTGGATGGCGACGCGCTCAACTACACGGTGGGCGAGGCGCCGAAGAACGGTACGCTGACGCTGGACGCGGCCACCGGCGCGTATACCTATACCCCAGCAAGCAACTTTAACGGCAATGACAGCTTTAGCGTGACGGTGGCTGATGGACAGGGCGGTACCACCGTTAGCACGGTGAATATCGGTGTGACCGCGGTGAATGATGCACCGGTCACGGCCGATCAAAGCCTGACGACGCTGGAAGATACGCCGATCAGCGGCGCCATCAGTGCGTCTGATGTGGACGGCGACGCGCTGAGCTATACCGTGGGCGAGGCGCCGAAGAACGGCACCCTGACGCTGGACGCGGCCACCGGTGAGTACACCTATACGCCGACCGCCAACTTTAACGGCAGTGACAGCTTTACCGTCACGGTGGATGATGGACAGGGCGGCACGACGGTCAGCACGGTGGATATCGGTGTGACCGCCGTGAATGATGCGCCGGTCACGGCCGATCAAACGGTCACCACGCCGGAAGATACGCCGATCAGCGGCGCCATCCGCGCATCCGATGTCGATGGCGACGTACTGAGTTATTCCGTGGGCGAGGCGCCGAAAAACGGCACCCTGACGCTGGATGCGGCCACCGGTGAGTACACCTACACGCCGACCGCCAACTTTAATGGTAATGACAGCTTTAGCGTCACGGTGGCGGACGGACAGGGCGGTACCGTGAGCAGCACGGTCAGCATTGGCGTGACCGCGGTCAACGATGCACCGGTCACTGCCGATCAAACGCTGACTACCGCAGAAGACACCCCGATCAGCGGCGCTATCAGCGCGTCCGATGTGGATGGCGACGAGCTCAGCTATACCGTGGGCGAGGCGCCGAAGAACGGTACCCTGGTACTGGATCCGGCCACCGGTGCGTACACTTACACGCCGACCGCTAACTTTAACGGCAGTGACAGCTTTGCCGTCACGGTGGCGGACGGTAATGGCGGCACCACGGTCAGCACGGTGAATATTGGCGTGACCGCGGTCAACGATGCGCCAGTGACCGCCGATCAGAGCCTGACAACGCTGGAAGATACGCCGGTGACCGGACAAGTTACCGCCAGTGATGTCGATGGCGATACGCTGAACTATACCGTGGGCGAGCAGCCGAAAAACGGCTCTCTGGTGCTGGACGCCGCTACCGGCGAGTACATCTATACTCCGGCAAGCAACTTTAACGGCAGTGACAGCTTTACCGTCACGGTGGCTGACGGACAGGGTGGTACCACCGTTAGCACGGTGAATATCGGCGTGACCGCGGTCAATGATGCGCCGGTCACGGCCGACCAAGCGATCACCACGGCGGAAGATACCCCGATCAGCGGCGCCATCAGCGCATCCGATGTGGATGGTGATACGCTGAGCTATACCGTGGGCGAGGCGCCGAAGAACGGTACGCTGACGCTGGACGCGGCCACTGGCGCGTATACCTATACGCCGACCGCTAACTTTAATGGTAATGACAGCTTTAGCGTCACGGTGTCGGACGGTAATGGCGGTACCGTGAGCAGCACGGTCAGCATTGGCGTGACCGCGGTCAACGATGCGCCGGTCACGGCGGATCAGAGTCTGACGACGCTGGAAGATACCCCGATCAGCGGCGCCATCAGCGCATCCGATGTCGATGGTGATACGCTGAGTTACACGGTAGGCGAGGCGCCGAAGAACGGTACCCTGGCGCTGGACGCCGCTACCGGCGAGTACACCTATACGCCGACCGCCAACTTTAACGGCAATGACAGCTTTACCGTCACGGTGGCTGATGGACAGGGCGGCACGACGGTCAGCACGGTGAATATCGGCGTGACCGCGGTGAATGATGCACCGGTGACCGCCGATCAGAGCCTGACGACCGCGGAAGATACGCCGATCAGCGGTACGATTAGCGCATCCGATGTGGACAGCGACGTACTGAGCTATACCGTGGGCGAGCAGCCGAAAAACGGTACGCTAACGCTGGACGCGGCCACCGGCGAGTACACCTACACGCCGACCGCTAACTTTAACGGCAGTGACAGCTTTACCGTGACGGTGGCTGACGGACAGGGCGGCACGACGGTCAGCACGGTGAATATCGGCGTGACCGCGGTGAATGATGCGCCGGTGACGGCCGATCAGACGTTGACTACCGAGGAAGACACCCCGATCAGCGGCACCATCAGCGCATCCGATGTCGATGGTGATGTACTGAGTTACGCGGTAGGTGAGGCACCGAAAAACGGTACGCTGACACTGGACGCCGCTACCGGCGAGTACACCTATACCCCGGCAAGCAACTTTAACGGCAGCGATACCTTTACCGTCACGGTGGCGGACGGACAGGGCGGCACCACGGTCAGCACGGTGAATATCGGCGTGACCGCGGTGAACGATGCGCCGGTGACCGCCGATCAGAGTCTGACGACGCCGGAAGATACGCCGATCAGCGGTACGATTCGTGCGTCTGATGTGGACGGCGATATGCTGAGCTACACGGTGGGCGAGCAGCCCAAGAACGGTACGCTAACACTGGATGCGGCCACCGGACAGTACACCTATACCCCAGCAAGCAACTTTAACGGCAGTGACAGCTTTAGCGTCACGGTGGCTGACGGTAATGGCGGCACGACGGTCAGTACCGTGAATATCGGTGTGACCGCCGTGAATGATGCACCGGTCACCGCCGATCAGACGCTGACTACCGCGGAAGATACGCCGATCAGCGGTACGATTAGCGCATCCGATGTGGACGGCGACGTACTGAGCTATACCGTGGGCGAGCAGCCGAAAAACGGTACGCTGACGCTGGACGCGGTTACCGGGGAGTACACCTACACGCCGACCGCTAACTTTAACGGCAGTGACAGCTTTAGCGTCACGGTGGATGACGGGCAAGGCGGTACCACCGTCAGCACGGTGAATATTGGCGTCACCGCGGTGAATGATGCACCGGTCACCGCCGATCAGACCCTGACGACGGCGGAAGACACCCCGATCAGCGGTACGATTAGCGCATCCGATGTGGACGGCGACGTACTGAGCTATACCGTGGGCGAGCAGCCGAAAAACGGTACGCTAACGCTGGACGCGGCCACCGGCGAGTATACCTACACGCCGACCGCTAACTTTAACGGCAGTGACAGCTTTACCGTGACGGTGGCTGACGGACAGGGTGGCACCACGGTCAGCACGGTGAATATCGGCGTGACCGCGGTGAATGATGCGCCGGTGACGGCCGATCAGAGCCTGACGACCGAGGAAGACACCCCGATCAGCGGCACCATCAGCGCATCCGATGTCGATGGTGATGTACTGAGTTACGCGGTAGGTGAGGCACCGAAAAACGGTACGCTGACACTGGACGCCGCTACCGGTGAATATACCTATACCCCTGCAAGCAACTTTAACGGTAGTGACAGCTTTAGCGTCACGGTGGCTGACGGACAGGGCGGTACCACCGTTAGCACGGTGAATATTGGCGTGACCGCGGTCAACGATGCACCGGTGACCGCCGATCAGAGCCTGACGACGCTGGAAGATACGCCGGTGACCGGACAGATCACCGCCAGCGATGTCGATGGCGATACGCTGAACTATACGGTAGGCGAGGCGCCGAAAAACGGCACCCTGGTGCTGGACTCAGATACCGGGCAGTACACCTATACCCCGAAAGCCAATCTTAGCGGCAGCGACAGTTTTACTGTCACGGTCGCGGATGGCAACGGCGGCACAGCAGTAAGTACGGTGACGGTGGGCGTTACCCCAGTCGCGGATACGCCAGTGGTGACGCTGGAAACCACCAGCGGCGAAACCACGCTGATACCGGAGACCATCAAGGTTAACGGCGGCAGCGAGAATGGCGGATTCGATGTTCAGGACGGCAAGATCGTCGCTATCGGCGATGGCGTGCGCGTCTGGCTGACGCAGGGAGATCCGGTTCCCGAAGTGGTGGGTAACGGCGTCATTGCCTACTACAACCAGGGGAATATCAACGGCAGCGGCAGCTACTCCGATGTTTATGTGGTGCATGACGGTTCCGGATATAAACAGGACGGCAACCAACGTGGTCTGAATCAGGTCAGCGGTAATGGCGGTTCGGAAGCCAGCGGCACGTCGCCGGACTATATTTTCCTTCAGGACGGCGATACGTCCAAATACAGCGTCAGCAACTCGACCAACAACAATGCCGCCAGCAACGTGAATACGTTTGATGGCGTGAACGTTTACGGCAACGGGCAGATAATCAGCAGCGGCAACCAGTTGGAAGGCGTGATCTATGGCGACGGTACATCGGTTCTGGCGGATAACGATGGCACCACCAAGATTGAAGTAATACCGGCCCAGAGCGGTTATCAGGCGCATACGATCAGCGTTTCTGCTTCGCTGACGGATACCGACGGCAGCGAAACGTTATCCGGCATTACCCTGTCCGGTCTGCCGGAAGGTACGCAGATTGTTTCCGGCGATACGGTGCTTTATACCGTGGGTAGCGATGGAACTTACCTGATCCCGAATACCAATAATGCGCAGTCGTTCACGTCTGAAATCAGCGTGTTGGTTCCGGTATCGGCCGGCAAGTTCGACGTCATTGCGCAGGCGACGTCAACCGAGATAGCGAACTACGATTCGGCGACCGGTTACTCTTCGCATGAAGTCGAACAGTACGGTGCCACCGTGGGTACCACCGGCGACGATACGCTGACCGGCACGCACAGTAACGATTTGATGGTGGGCGACGTCTCCGGTTTGCAGATCATGGAAGGGCAAAATTACAATATTGCGTTCCTGGTGGACTCCTCCGGCAGTTTGTCGACGGACAGCATTAATAAGACGGTGGCTTCGCTGACCAACGTGTTCAATAACCTGGTCAAGAGCGCCTCCAATGTTCATGCGGGATCGGTCAACGTCTTCCTGGCAGACTTCGACACAAACGTCGGTCAGAGCGTGTCTGTAAACCTGTCGGACGCGGATGCGCTATCCAGACTGATCGGCGTTCTGAATTCGCTGGCTTCCGGCGGCGGCACCAACTATGAGGATGTGTTTAAAACGGCGGCCAACTGGTTCCAGAGCGATACTGTGACACATAACGGCGGCTCTAATCTGACGTACTTCATCACCGACGGCGAGCCGACCTACTATCAGGCTGGCGAGACGGATACGGTGAAGGTCAGCAGATCGGATTCGTTGAACATCGACTCGTTTGATTACCAACCGGGGCACGCCTATTACATGAACATTTTGGGGGGAAGCCGCGAGGTCATCGACAGCAGTGGTAATGTTTACTACTACTCCAATCGCGGGAAATCATTGATTGGTCAGGTTCATGCCGAAGGCGACGGAACCTATGAGATCTCTCATCTGGCGGGAACGGGCTACAACTCCAACTCGGCGACAAGGTCCAACTCCGCTGAAGGCTACGCCTTGTTGCATCAGGTGTCGAACGTGGAGGCGATCGGCGTCGGAGACTCGTTGAATGCTTCGAGCCTGCAAAAATATGATAGTGACGGCGTGGTGATGGATCACATCGATCCTAGCCAGCTTTCCGAGGCGATTTTGGGATCGAATCAGCCACTGAACGGCGGGAATGACACGCTGCTGGGCGGACGCGGCGACGACATCCTGTTCGGCGATGCGATATCGTTTGACGGCATTGATGGTAACGGCCTGCCGGCGTTGCAGCAGTATGTCGGCAACCAGTTACATTTGGGCACGGACACCACCGCCTCCGTTGAGCAGGTACATAGCTATATCACCGAGCATAGCGCCGAGTTCAATCTCTCTTCCGCCAATGACGGTAATGATATTCTCAACGGCGGTACGGGCAACGATATCCTTTACGGTCAGGGCGGCAACGATACGCTGTACGGCGGAAGCGGCAACGATAAGCTGTATGGCGGCGACGATATTCTGATCGGCGGGCCAGGCAATGATATCCTGACCGGCGGTTCCGGCGCGGATCTGTTTAAATGGCAGGCGGGCGATGTCGGGCATGACGTGATTAAAGATTTCAACGCCGGCGAAGGCGACAGGATCGATTTAAGCGATCTGGTCGGTGAACTGGAGCAGGGTACGGATATCAGCAACTATATCCGCATTACGGAAAGCAATGGCTCGCCAACGATTGAAGTCAGTACGGAAGGCAACTTCTCCGGCGACAAAGGCGGCACGGTGGCGGTGTCTATCACGCTGGAACACTATAGCGGCGCGTTGCCGTCCCTTGAAAGTTTAATCAGCAAACCCGAAAACACGCATAGCTAACGGGTAATCACTTAGACGGGAACCTCTGGTAAAGAGGTTCCTTTCTTTTATCAGGCATACTTAATAAGGTCTCTGCGTATGTTTTATATCCAGCGCGATAGTAACGGCCATCTAATCAGGGTTGAGGCGCGGCCTTTTCCCGAAATGAATGGCGAACTCGCTGACGACTCAACAGAGGCGCTGGCGTGGTGCGACAGTCATAAAATAGCGATGGACGGGCTACAGCAGTTGCGCCAGAGCGATCTGGACATGGTGCGGGTGCTTGAAGATTTGATTCAGGTACTCATCGATAAAGGCGTCATCAACATTACGGATTTCCCGTCGGCGGCGCAGTTGAAACTGATTGGCCGGGCGCAGGCGCGTGAAGCATTGAACGGCGGGTTGAACAAGTTAATCAATGATGACGATGACAGTATGTTCTGAGTATTGTAAGGGCGACGTCCGTGACGTCGCCCCAGCATAACCGGTGGTTACTTTGCGGCCGGCGCCGGTTCTCCCAGTAAACGTCCCATTGCGCCTTGCAATCCCATTTCCTGAAGCACCTGCAATTCTCCGGTGGTTTCCACGCGTTCGGCGATAAGCGGCAGCGCGATGCTATTGGTGGCCCGGTACATGGCTTCAATAAACATTTTTTTGTCCGCTTCACGGTCGATATTGCGGATATAGCTACCGTCGACTTTTAAATAAGCCAGCCCCCATTGCGATAAGTTGCCGATCATATTAAAACGCCCGCCGAAGTGCTGGATCCCCAGCGCGCAGCCATAATCGTTCAGGAGTTTGATTAATCCGTCAAACTGCACGGAATCCGGCAACTGATTCTCATCTAATTCCAGAATCAGGCGCTTGGCCAGATGGGGTTCATTTTTCAGCGGCGCCAGCGACTGAGCCATTAAAGGCAGGTCGAGCGCCGTGTTGCAGGATAGACTCAACGCCAGCGTCCCCTCATGCTGACGTAAATAATTCAATACCTGTTTCAGTATCACCCGGTCCAGTCGGGTATTCCAGCCAAAGCGCTGCACCCAGGGAAGGAAATGGCCGGCGGCGATACTGTTTCCCTGTTCGTCTTCAATCCTTGCCAGTACCTTGTGATGCAGAATGTTATGCGGATTAAGGCACTCCACCACCGGTTGCAGAAACAGTTGCAGTTGTTCCTGCTCCAGTATGGATTCCAGTCGGTTAAACCACATGTGGCGGTCGGTTTCCGCCTGTTCCGACGGCGGCTGGAGGCGTTCTCCGGTGGTTTTGTCGGAATGACGCTCGGCGTTGGTCAGCGCCTGATCGCCGTGTATCAGCAGTGATTGCGCGCTGTCGCCGGGACGGAATGGCACGCTGCAAATTCTGGCGACCGGAGAGACGTCGGTTTCACCGGTTAAATACAGGTTTTCAAGGTCGCGAGTCAGTTCGTCTATCAGGGCTATGGCTTCCTTTTCCACCAGACCGGGGCAGAGCAGGGCAAACTCGCCGCCGCGAATACGGGCGGACAGGCTTTCGGTATTGGCATGCTGTTTCTGCCTGTCGCGGATGGTCTGTCCGATGGAGGCCAGCAGCGCATCGGTGCGCTGTCCTCCCAGTCGCTGGTTCATACCGGCGAGATCCTGAATGCGGATCATAATCAGAAAGCCCGGAGAGGTTTCATCATCGGCCAGTTTGTCCTGAAATTGGATATCGAAAGCGCGGCGGTTAGCCAGACCGGTTTGCGCATCCTGATAGGCTTCCTGGCGTAAACGTTCGCTGCGTTCGGCTTCTTCCTCGAATAATGTTTTGAGCTTGCTGACCATCTGATTCATCGCCTGCGCCACCCGGCGGAACTCCGGCGTGCTGGGTAAATCGGGCTGGCTAAGAAACTCGCGGCGCGTAATGGCCAGCGACTGCTCGACGATATAATCCAGCGGGCGCAGTTGACGGCGCAGCAGCACCGCGCCAAGCAACACGCCCAGCGTGACGCAACCCAGCAGCCAGAAAAGCGTGGCGGAGCTGCTTTTCCACAAACGGGTGACGGCGAACATGGGATGGCTGACCACCTCCACTTTGGCCGCCTGTTCCCAGCCGCGCATGACGATGGCCTCGCCGGCGCCGGGGTGAAGATTGACCAGCCGGACAAACCAGGGCGGAACATCGGGTACGTCCGGCGACGCCATACGTTCCAGCGTGATGCGATTGGTTTTTAAGTCGCGAACGCGGATGCTGGAAAAGTAGCCGCTGTCAAAGATGGAGCTGACCATCAGTTCCACCATCGCCGGATCGTCGATATTCGGCGTCAGGGACAGGCCGAGCGCGGTGGCCGCATCCTGCGCATGGGAACGCAGCTGGTTATTATATTGCTCGCGAGAGTTTTCCAGACTGACGAAAAAACTTCCGCTGAAAATAATCAGCACGAACAGGCAGATGGCTATCAGTAGCTGTTTGTATAGAGACATAGCCTCATCCTACTCCTCAATTGAAAATCCCTCGGCACGCATTTTGGTTAATAGTTCCTGCCAGCGCGAAAGTCGTTTGCTGTCGCCCACGCGCTGGTTGCCGCTTGCTCCCGGCAGCCACAATCCCTCGCCATTAAAGGCGTAAACCGGCAGTAGGTCGGTGCGCAGGGTCGCAGGTTGAATGTTGTTCGTCAGGTTATCCAGCACCAGCGGGATTGAAGTCGGCGTCGGATAATAGGTAAGCACCATGTGGGCTTTGTTGAGACGCAGCGCCTTAACGTAAGTGATGCGCAGTTTTTCACTCGCCACGCCTAAGTGACGTAAAGTGAAGTATTTGGCAATCGCGTAATCTTCGCAATCCGCCGCGCCTTTGCGCAATGCTTCTATCGGGCTGGCCCAATAATCATCCCGATCCCAGATGACGATATCATCGCGAAACAGCAAATGGTTATTAAAAAAAAGATTCACCGCTTCCAACTGTTTTTGTTCATCCGCATTACGCTGGGCGGTGAGTAAAGCCTGCCACTCATTGATTCGACGCCTGGCTTCTGGCGAGGCGGGGCCGTACAGTTGCTCCGTCCGCTGCGTAATAAGGGGAAAATCCCAGTCTGCGCGCAGCGAACCCGCCAGCAGTAACAACAGACAGCAGATGAGTAAACGCTTGTAGCGGGATGCCTTCGGCAAATGGTATTGCACGGATGTTTCTCTGTATGCCCGCCGGGCGCTTTTTATTTGCCTGGAGGCGAATCAATTAGATTATATTTAGATTATAGAGAGTTGCAGAATATCTTACATTCATAACGACAAAAAGCGATTACTATGATGCCAAGCCGGCGTGAGAGGAAACGGGAATGACGGAAATGGTATTTTCCCCGTTGTTTCATACGATTAACTATCGTCTTGATTTAAGGTTCACTGAGGAGTGATGTTTTGAGTGATAAGCCAGAACCGCGCATTGTATTTTTTGATTTAGACGGCACGCTGCATCAGCAGGATATGTTTGGCAGTTTTTTGCGTTTTCTGCTTAAACGGTTACCCCTTAACCTTATTCTGGTTGTCCCTTTATTGCCGGTTATCGGCTGCGGCTTATTGGCGCAGGGGCGCGCCGCGCGCTGGCCGATGAGTTGGCTGTTGTGGGCCATAACCTTTGGCCGCACTGAAGCGCGTCTTGCTCGGTTGGAAAAACAGTTTATCAGTGATTTTCGTCGTCAGGTAACGCCTTTCCCGCAGGTACAGCAGCGGCTGACCGAGTATTTGCAGGACAGCAATGCGCAGGTTTGGCTGGTGACGGGATCGCCTCAGCGTCTGGTCGAGCAGGTCTACCATGATGCTCCTTTTTTACCCGGCGTCCGGCTGATGGGAAGCCAGATAACGCGCGGCGGCGGGGGTTGGGTATTGGCGCTGCGCTGCCTGGGGAAAGAGAAGGTCATCCAGATGGAAAGGCATTTGGGGGCGCCGCTGAAACTTTACAGCGGCTATAGCGACAGTAAACAGGATAACCCGCTGCTCTATTTTTGCGAGCATCGCTGGCGTGTGACGCCCAACGGCAGCCTGCAACAGTTGGAATAATGGACGTCTGATTTTGCCTGGCGCGCATCAATGGATATAATCCCGCCGCAAAAGTTGCCAATAGCGTAAAGGGAAACCATGAGCCGCGAATTGAATGATGAATATTGGATGCGTCATGCTTTGACGCTGGCCCTGCGCGCTCAGGATGAAGGCGAGGTGCCGGTCGGCGCGGTGCTGGTGCTGGATAATCAGGCGATAGGCGAAGGCTGGAACCGTCCGATCGGCCATCATGATCCTACCGCCCATGCTGAAATCATGGCGTTGCGTCAGGCGGGCATGGCGCTGCAAAACTACCGTCTGTTGAATACTACCCTGTATGTGACGCTGGAGCCTTGCATTATGTGCGCCGGGGCGATGATCCACAGCCGTATCGGCCGTCTGGTTTATGGGGCGGCGGATGAAAAAACCGGCGCGGCGGGCTCGCTGGTGGATATTTTGCGCCATCCCGGCATGAATCATCAGATAACCATTGATGCCGGCGTACTGGCTGCTGAATGTTCCGCCACGCTGAGCGATTTTTTCCGCCGGCGGCGCGAGCAGCATAAGGCGCTGAGAGCGGCGCAGAAAAAAGCCGCGAATTAATTGCGATCGCAGGTTTATTCCGGCACTTTATTGGGCGGAACGACCGGATAAGCCTGTGCCGAAAGCTGTTTCAGTTTGGCTTTCGCCTCTTTTTCCAGCAGGTATCCTTCCAGACTCACCATATAACGGCGAATGTTTTCCACATAGTTATAGGCTTCGTGTCCGCGCGCATAGCCGTATGTGGTTTGCGTGTAGTACCGTTTCTGGCTGAGCATCGGCAGACGTATTTTTACATCGACCCAGCTATCAGGGTTGCCGTTCTGTTTTGCGGTCAGTTTACGGGCGTCCAGCAAATGTGCGAATCCCATATTGTAGGCGGCCAAGGCAAACCAGATTTTTTCATCCTCCGGGATGGTCGCCGGCATTTTTTGCATCATATGCGACATATAGCGCGCGCCGCCGCTAATACTCTGCTCGGGGTCGAGACGATCGGTGACATTCAGGCTTTCCGCCGTATTCCGGGTGAGCATCATCAGTCCGCGTACTCCGGTCGGCGAGGTTGCCAGCGGATTCCAGTGCGATTCCTGATAGGAAATGGCCGCCAGTAATCTCCAATCGATATCCGTGGCGTGTTTTTCAAATAATGGCTGGATGTCAGGTAAGATCTCGTCAATGGCGCTGAGGAAGGTGGTGGTGTCGACATAATCAAATTCGCCGACATGGCCCAGGTATTTTTCTTCCAGACGGGCGAGGGTGCCGTCCTCAACGATACGACTGAAAAAATCCAGCAACGCCGCGGAGAGGCTGTCGTCATGCGATCGTCGCATGTACCAGGTTACCGGCTCTTCATCGCTGAGATCGAATGCGACGGCAAGCTGCGGATGAATCCGCTGCATAAGACCGATGGTGATCGAATCGCCCAGCGTATAGTCGAGCTTGCCGTCAGCCACCTGTTTCAGCAGTTCCAGCGAGGTCAGATCGGTGGCGGACTCCCACTTCAACTGCGGGTATTTATCGGCTTTCAGTTCGCGCAGCGTGGCGATATGCGCCGATCCCGAAGTGACGGCCAGGCGTCCTTTCAAATTTTCCATCGTTTTAGGGCGAGGCTTCCCCAGGCGATAGACCATCTGTTGCGAGACGGAGTAGTAGGTCGGCCCGGCGCGAAAGCGTCCCAAACGCTCATTGTTGTAAATCAATCCGGCGGCGAGCATGTCCGCGTCATCGTTATCCAGAGCGTCAAACAGCTCATCAAGATTTTTACGCGACGACACCACCAGCTTAACGCCGAGATAATCGGCGAAACGTTTTGCCAGTTCATAATCAAGGCCTGCCGGGGCGCCGTTACTGATAGTGTAAGTCAATGGCGAATTGACGGTACTGATGCGCAACTCGCCGCGTGCAAGGATCTGTCTGAGCTGAACGTCCTGGCTACTGCGCCAGGGGATATTGGGCCATAAGGCCAGCGCCAGCAGTAACGTGATAACCCCAATGAAAAAATAATTTATTTTTAAGCGCTTCAAATAATAGTCTCTCGGCGGCTTGCCAACCTGTCAGTCGCAACGATTTTTTATGGCGGGCTATCCTGCCCGCCACCCTTACGGGCCGCCGCAAGCGACGTTGAAAATCGCTCCAGGCGATTTTTTACTCGTCTCATCCGTGAGACTCGCCCTACGGGCCGCCGCAAGCGACGTTGAAAATCGCTCCAGGCGATTTTTTACTCGTCTCATCCATGAGACTCGCCCTACGGGCCGCCGCAAGCGACGTTGAAAATCGCTCCAGGCGATTTTTTACTCGTCTTATCCGTGAGACTCGCCCTACGGGCCGTCGCAAGCGACGTTGAAAATCGCTCCAGGCGATTTTTTACTCGTCTCATCCATGAGACTCGCCCTACGGGCCGTCGCAAGCGACGTTGAAAATCGCTCCAGGCGATTTTTTACTCGTCTCATCCGTGAGACTCGCCCTACGGGCCGTCGCAAGCGACGTTGAAAATCGCTCCAGGCGATTTTTTATACGAAAGTCCCGGAGTCGGGGCATTTTGCGTAACAAAACGGCAGTGTGCAACTTTTATTGATTCGCTTAATGTTTAGTCAGTACCTCAATGTGATGTTGAACAATAGCGACGCAAACGGTTTCGTCCTGGGAAAGGATTCTCTATAATGACGCGCGTTTCCCCCCTGTAGCGCCCAACGACTGCACCGCTGTCAGTGCATCGAAGACGAGAGAACTTTAGATTATGGAAATACTGCGTGGTTCACCTGCTTTGTCGGCTTTTCGTATTAATAAACTGCTTGCCCGGTGTAAAGAGCACTTTTTGCCGATTAGCGATATCTATGCCGAATACGTACATTTCGCCGATGTCAGTACGCCACTGAACAACGATGAACTGGCCAAACTGACACGTTTGCTGAAGTATGGTCCTTCTCTCGCTGAACATGAGCCGCAAGGCCGTTTGCTGCTGGTGACTCCCCGTCCCGGCACGATTTCCCCCTGGTCTTCCAAGGCGACGGATATTGCGCGTAACTGCGCCTTGAATAAGATTTTGCGCCTGGAACGCGGCCTGGCTTTTTATATTCATGCGCCGACGCTCAGTGATGAACAGTGGCGGCAACTGGGGGCGTTGCTGCATGACCGAATGATGGAGAGCGTGTTTGACGATATGCGGCAGGCGGAGAAACTGTTCTCGCATCAGCAGCCTGCTCCGCTAAAACGCATAGAAATCCTGTTGCAGGGCCGTCAGGCGCTGGAAAAAGCGAATGTCCGGCTGGGGTTGGCGCTGGCTGAAGATGAGATCGATTATCTGCTGGAGGCGTTCGGCAAGTTGGGACGCAACCCGACCGATATCGAGCTGTATATGTTCGCACAGGCGAACTCCGAACACTGCCGCCATAAAATTTTTAACGCCGATTGGGTGATCGACGGCGTGGAACAGCCGAAGTCGCTGTTTAAAATGATTAAAAACACCTTCACGCATACCCCGGACCATGTGTTATCGGCCTACAAAGATAACGCGGCCGTGATGGAAGGCTCCGCCGTCGGGCGTTTTTATGCCGATGCCCAGGGCAACTATGATTACCATCATGGCGACGCGCATATCCTGATGAAAGTGGAAACCCACAACCACCCGACCGCTATTTCACCCTGGCCGGGCGCGGCCACCGGCTCCGGCGGTGAAATCCGTGATGAAGGGGCTACCGGACGAGGCTCCAAACCCAAGGCGGGTCTGGTGGGCTTTTCCGTATCCAACCTGCGTATCCCCGGTTTTGAACAACCCTGGGAAGAGGATTTCGGCAAGCCCGATCGTATCGTCAGCGCATTGGACATCATGACCGAAGGGCCTCTCGGCGGCGCGGCGTTTAATAATGAATTCGGTCGTCCTGCGCTGACCGGCTATTTCCGCACCTATGAAGAGCGGGTAGACAGCCATAACGGTACAGAGCTGCGCGGTTACCACAAACCCATCATGTTGGCGGGCGGTATCGGCAATATTCGCGCCGACCATGTGCAAAAAGGCGAAATCAGCGTCGGCGCCAAGTTGATTGTCTTGGGCGGCCCGGCGATGAATATCGGTCTGGGCGGCGGCGCGGCATCGTCGATGGCATCCGGTCAATCCGATGCCGATCTGGATTTTGCTTCCGTTCAGCGCGATAACCCGGAAATGGAACGCCGTTGTCAGGAAGTGATTGACCGTTGCTGGCAGTTGGGCGAACAGAACCCGATTCTGTTTATTCATGACGTGGGCGCCGGCGGATTGTCCAACGCCATGCCGGAGCTGGTGAGCGACGGCGGCCGCGGCGGGCGTTTCGAACTGCGTGACATTTTGAATGACGAACCGGGCATGAGCCCGCTGGAAGTCTGGTGTAATGAGTCGCAAGAGCGCTATGTTCTGGCCGTCGCGCCGGAAAAATTGACGTTGTTTGATGAAATCTGCCGCCGTGAACGCGCGCCTTACGCGGCGATCGGCGAAGCGACGGAAGAACTGCATCTGACGTTGAACGATCGCCATTTTAATAATCAACCTATCGATCTGCCGCTGGATGTCTTGCTGGGTAAGACGCCGAAAATGCTGCGTGACGTCGAACGTACGCAGGTGGAAGGCGCGCCGTTAAAACGCGAAGGGATTTATCTGGCCGACGCCGTCGAGCGCGTGCTGCATTTACCGGTGGTGGCGGAGAAAACCTTCCTGATTACCATCGGCGATCGCTCGGTTACCGGTATGGTGGCCCGCGACCAAATGGTCGGCCCCTGGCAGGTGCCGGTGGCTGACTGTGCGGTAACGACGGCGAGTCTGGACAGTTACTACGGCGAGGCGATGTCTATCGGCGAACGCGCGCCGGTGGCGCTGCGTAATTTCGCGGCTTCCGCACGTCTGGCGGTGGGCGAGGCGTTAACCAATATTGCGGCGACCCATATCGGCCCGCTGACTCGGGTCAAGCTCTCGGCTAACTGGATGGCGGCGGCCGGTCATCCCGGCGAAGACGCCGGGCTTTACGATGCGGTAAAAGCTATCGGCGAAGAACTTTGTCCGGCGTTGGGATTAACGATCCCCGTCGGCAAAGATTCCATGTCGATGAAAACCCGCTGGCAGGAAGACGGCGAAGATCGCGCCATGACCTCGCCGATGTCATTGGTGATTTCCGCCTTTGCCCGGGTGGAGGACGTGCGCAATACGGTAACGCCGCAGCTGCGCGCCGATCGGGATAATGCGTTGTTGCTGATCGACCTGGGCGCGGGGCGCAAGGCGCTGGGCGCGACGGCGCTGGCTCAGGTGTATCGCCAGTTAGGTCGTGAAACGGCGGATGTTCACGATGCGCAACAATTGGCCGGCTTCTTTAACGCCATACAGCAACTGGTGGCGGATAAAGCCTTGCTGGCCTATCACGACCGTTCTGACGGCGGTTTGCTGGTCACGCTGGCCGAGATGGCATTCGCCGGACACTGCGGCGTGAATGTGGATATCGCCTCGCAGGGGGACGACGCGCTGGCTACGTTGTTCAATGAAGAACTGGGGGCGGTTATCCAGGTTGCGGCATCGCGCCGGGCGGAAGTGGAAAGCGTGCTCGCCCGCCATGGTCTGGCGGATTGCGTGCATTATCTTGGTCGTGCCGAAGAGGGCGCCCGCTTTGTTATTACCGCCGGCGCGGACGTGGTTTACCGCGAAAGCCGCACCACGATGCGTACCTGGTGGGCGGAAACTACCTGGCAGATGCAGCGGCTGCGTGATAACCCGCAATGCGCCGATCAAGAGCATAGCGCCAAGCAGGATGACAACGACCCCGGCTTGAACGTGACGCTCACTTTCGAACCGCAGGAAGATATCGCCGCCCCTTATATCGCCAAACAGGCTCGTCCGAAAGTGGCCGTGTTGCGTGAGCAAGGGGTGAACTCTCATATTGAAATGGCGGCGGCTTTCCACCGTGCCGGTTTTGACGCCGTTGACGTCCATATGAGCGACCTGTTGGCGGGGCGTCGGGATCTGAAGGATTTCCATACGCTGGTCGCCTGCGGCGGCTTCTCTTATGGCGATGTGCTGGGCGCGGGCGAAGGCTGGGCGAAGTCTATTCTGTTCAATCCACGGGTGCGCGATGAGTTTTCTGAGTTCTTCCAACGCCCGCAGACGCTGGCGCTAGGGGTATGTAACGGCTGTCAGATGATGTCTAATCTCAGGGAGCTGATCCCAGGCGCCGAGCTCTGGCCGCGTTTTGTCAAGAATAAGTCAGAGCGTTTTGAGGCTCGCTTTAGCCTGGTGGCGGTCGAGAAGAGCCCATCGTTGTTTATGAACGACATGGCCGGGTCACGTATGCCTATCGCGGTTTCACACGGCGAAGGTCTGGTTGAGGTGCGTGATGGCGAACATCTGGCCGCGCTGGAGCAGCATAACCTGGTCGCGTTGCGCTATGTGAATAACTTCGGTCAGGCGACGGAAAATTATCCGGCCAACCCGAATGGCTCGCCAAACGGCATTACCGCGGTGACCAGCGCCGGCGGTCGCGCGACGGTCATGATGCCGCATCCTGAGCGCGTTTTCCGTACCGTCAGCAATTCCTGGCATCCGGAAAACTGGGGCGAGGACGGGCCATGGATGCGCATGTTCCGCAATGCGCGCAAACAACTGGGGTAATTGCTAACCGAGTACAACCGCAAGGGGCTTCGGCCCCTTCATTCGTTTAACCCATCCGCGGTAAAACTCATCCCGGCCTTTTACTCCGTCATCCTGGCCTTCAACTCGCTCATCCCGGCACACAATACCGGCATCCTGGCATACAACACCGTCATCCCCGCGGTAGTAGGCGGGGATCTCCTACTGAAACCGGGAGCAGCCATCGGCTGATGCCTGCCTTCGCGCGAATGGCAATCTTTGCCCTTTGCCGATAGCAATGCCTTATCCTTGTCGTGTTTTCACGACAAATATACAGTTGCTTGTCTCCGATAAGAGACATTTAACTCTTTGATTTTAATGGGTTGACATAACCGTGTGGAAAGGTGTCTGCTTTTGACGACAGAAACCTGATTATCGGCCTATCCATTTCGTTTTTAATCGCATTGATTAAGCGAGCTATAAAATTTAAATTCATTTAAATTAATGAGTTAATATAATTTTTTTCTAATTGGCATGAAATGTGCTTAATAATCAGCGTCGCTCATTCAATTGGTTATGATTGCGCTGCTGATTGGCAGACATCTTCGCTCATAACGCCCGGAATGACGCCACAAGAAAGGGTGCCTATCGTCCACCAGATCGATAACAGTCCGCGTAAGCCGGCTTTATCAAACATCGGGCGACACGTTGAGTGAGGCACCGCCTATTCAGTTACGCGGCCGGCAGAAGCTATTCTCCGGCCGCGTAATGCCAAGCCCAGTCCGCTTTCCTCTCCTGTTGATGATCACCTTTGTTTACCGTGTCGTTGCTATCCGGCGATGTTAAAAACGTTCTGACGTTTCTAGCAGATTCAGTTAGCATCAGAGCGGACCGATGGGTAAATGAGATGATTTCCTTGAAACGATGGCGTTTATTTCCGCGTTCTCTGCGGCAGTTAGTAATCATGGCGTTTGTGCTGGTGTTGTTGCCTTTATTGGTACTGGCCTATCAGGCGTATCAAAGCCTGAATACGCTCAGCGAACAGGCCGCTGAGATCAATCGGACGACCTCCACGGATGCCCGACGCAGCGAGGCGATGACCAGCGTCGCGTTAGCCATGGAACGCAGCTATCGCCAATATTGTGTGCTGGACGATCAAACCCTGGCGACGCTCTACCAGAATCAACGCAACCAGTATTCTCAAATGCTGGACTCGCACGCTTCCGTCCTGCCCGACCCCCGTTATTATCAAACGCTGCGTCAGTACTTAACCCAGCTTGCGGAACTACATTGCCAAACCAGCGGTCCCGATCGGGCGGCCTCGGAACTGTTGGAAAACTTCTCGCGCGCCAACGGACAAATGGTTCAGATGACCCGTGAAGTGGTCTTTTCCCGCGGTCAGCAACTGCAACAGGCGATTGCCGAACGCGGCCGGTTTTTCGGCTGGCAGTCGCTGCTGCTGTTTCTGGTGAGTCTGATACTGGTCGTTTTGTTTACTCGTATGATTATCGGCCCGGTTAATGGCGTCGAGCGTATGATCAATCGTCTGGGAGAAGGACGCTCTTTGGGCAATACCAGTACCTTCAAAGGCCCGCGAGAAATCCGATCTTTAGCGCAGCGCATTATCTGGCTGAGCGAGCGGTTGTCCTGGCTGGAGTCGCAGCGGCATGAGTTTTTGCGCCATATCTCGCATGAGCTGAAAACGCCGCTGGCGAGCCTGCGTGAAGGCACGGAGCTGTTGGCCGATGAAGTGGTCGGCCCCTTGACGGCCGATCAGAAAGAAGTGGTGTCCATTCTCGACAGCAGCAGCCGCCATTTACTGCAATTGATCGATCAACTGCTGGACTACAACCGCAAGCTGGCGGATGCGCCGACGGAGTTGGAGCGGGTCGAAATTGAAGAAATTGTCGATATCGTCGTGTCGTCCCACAGTCTGCCCGCCCGAACTAAAATGATTCATACCGACATAAAACTGGAGTCGGAATACTGTTGGGCAGAGACGACGTTATTGATGCGCGTAATTGACAATCTCTATTCCAATGCGGTGCACTATGGCAAGGAATCCGGTAACATTTGGATCCACAGCCGGTTGACTGGGAATCGGGTGCAGATTGATGTCGCCAACAGCGGCGCGCCGATCCCGCAAGCGGAGCATGGCATGATTTTTGAGCCGTTTTACCAGGGAAGCCGTCAGCGTAAAGGCGCGGTAAAAGGCAGCGGGCTGGGGCTGAGCATCGCCCGTGATTGCATCCGTCGTATGCATGGTGAATTAAGTCTGATATCCGTTGATTATGCCGATGTCTGTTTTCGTATTGAATTGCCATTAACTTCCGAGAATGAATAAAGAATGAACGCATGGTTCGCTCGTCCCTCCCCCCCGCACACGCCGTCCGCCATATTCGATATGCTTGTCCGTCGTATGTCGGGGGCCGTGGTGATGCCATGCTTGTGCTTAACGGCGATACTGTTATTGACCGCCTGTAAACATAATGCGGGCAGCTATTTAACCTTCGGGGAGGCGGCGCAGTTTACGCCAAAAGAGCAGGTCGCCGATTATCGAGTGGCGCAGTGTGAACATCTCTGGCAGGTGGACGATCGGGAAGTCATGATCAATGCGCTGTACTGGCTGCGTGCGATGGATTGCGCCGGACGCCTGACGGAGCCGCAGGCGCGCGAAGAAGCGCGGCAAGTGGCGGGCAGCGGTTGGGATAGCGCGTTCAAGCAGGGGATTTTATTGGATAACGCCGGTATTTCGCCGGTTGAGCGGCAGCGGATGTTAGAACAACTCAACATGTTCCGTCTTGATTTCCCTGACGCGTTACGTTCGCTGATACAGACCTGGCGCGACAGGCAAACGCTGTTGCTGGCCTTATCGGATGAGCGTTTACGTTATAAGCGATTGCAGGAGTCCACGGATAAACAACTGGAGGCGCTGCAAGCCGAGCAAGGGCATTTGCAATATCAGCTCGAAACCACCAGGCGGAAGTTGGAGAACCTGACGGACATTGAGCGTCGGCTTTCAACCCGTAAGCAGCTATCAGGGGAAATGCCCGATACCGAATCTTATCAGCGCAATAATGCCGACGCGGATAAATCGACGACCAAGGAGCCGAGAAAACAATGACAGCCCGTAAAGCGGCGAACTTGCTGCTGGTGGACGACGATCCCAGCCTGCTAAAGCTGTTAGGGATGCGTCTGACCAGCGAAGGTTTCAGCGTGACGACGGCGGAAAGCGGTCAGGAAGCGCTGCGTTTGTTAACCAGAGAACAGTTCGATCTGGTGATTAGCGATCTCCGCATGGACGAGATGGACGGCATGGCGCTTTTTTCTGAGATTCAGCGCCATCAACCGGGGATGCCCGTCATTATTCTGACGGCTCACGGTTCGATTCCTGATGCGGTCGCGGCAACCCAGCAAGGGGTGTTCAGCTTCCTGACCAAACCGGTCGATCGGGATGCGTTATATCAGGCGATTGATGAAGCCTTGGCTTTGTCGGCGCCGGTTGGCGATGAAGGCTGGCGAGAAAACATCGTTACCCGCAGCCCGCTGATGTTGCGCCTGCTGGAGCAGGCCAAGATGGTCGCCCAGTCGGACGTCAGCGTGCTGATTAACGGCCAGAGCGGAACCGGGAAAGAGGTGTTGGCCCAGGCGATCCATGCGGCCAGCCCGCGCGCGAAGCAAGCCTTTATCGCCATTAACTGCGGCGCATTACCCGAACCTTTGCTGGAATCGGAATTATTCGGCCACGCGAAAGGGGCTTTTACCGGGGCGGTCAGCAGTCGGGAAGGGCTATTTCAGGCGGCGCAAGGCGGTACGCTGTTTTTGGATGAAATCGGCGATATGCCGCTGTCGCTACAGGTCAAACTGCTGCGGGTCTTGCAGGAACGCAAGATCCGTCCGCTGGGCAGCAACCGCGATCTGGATATCGATGTGCGTATTATCTCCGCTACCCACCGCGACCTGCCTAAGGCCATGGAAAAAGGCGAGTTCCGTGAAGATCTGTACTATCGGCTGAACGTCGTCAATATGAAATTGCCCGCCCTGCACGAACGGGCGGAAGATATCCCGCTACTGGCTAATCACTTGCTGCGTGAGGCCGCCGCCAGGCATAAGCCATTTGTGCGATCCTTCTCGACCGATGCCATGAAACGGTTGATGACGGCAAGTTGGCCGGGTAACGTCCGACAACTGGTTAATGTCATTGAACAATGCGTGGCGCTGACCAGCGCGCCGGTAATCGGCGAGGCGCTGGTCGCACAGGCGCTGGCTGGAGAAAACACCGCGTTGCCGACGTTTGTCGAAGCCCGTCATCAGTTCGAACTGAACTACCTGCGCAAACTGTTGCAGATAGCCAAAGGCAATGTCACTCAGGCTGCGCGGATGGCGGGGCGTAACCGGACGGAATTTTATAAACTGTTGGGCCGTCATGAATTGGACGCCAACGATTTTAAAGAATAATGCTAATGGATTGTCGGTTCGGATTCTGACAATCTTGTTTCTCGCTGATGCCCGGCTTTGGCCGCAACATAGGTAATAAAAAGGTTCTTCGATGAAAAAAATTGATGCGATTATCAAGCCGTTCAAACTGGACGATGTACGTGAAGCGTTAGCTGAAGTGGGCATCACAGGGATGACGGTAACGGAAGTAAAAGGGTTTGGTCGTCAGAAAGGCCACACAGAGCTCTATCGCGGCGCTGAGTACATGGTCGACTTTTTGCCCAAGGTAAAAGTTGAGATCGTGGTCGGGGACGATATCGTTGATACGTGTGTGGAAGCCATCATGCGCACGGCGCAGACCGGTAAAATCGGCGACGGTAAAATCTTCGTCTTTGACGTCGCCCGCGTTATCCGTATCCGTACCGGCGAGGAAGATGAAGAGGCGATCTAACGCCCTGTATTAAACCCGTTAGCAGGCGGGGATCAGCTGACAGTATCTGCCGCTATCCCATCATCCCCGCCTATCTTTCGTCATCCCCGCGGCAGTAGGCGGGGAGCTCCTGCTGAAACCGTGAGAATAGTCATCGGCTGATTCCCGCCTGCGCCGCGGGTTGATCTAGCGGGTCATTGTTTACTCTTGCTCGCCAGTTTATCCGCCAGCGTTTTTAATTCCGGCGTTTTGCTAATCGCATCCGCGACAATCCCTGATACCGCGATAGCCCCTTTTTTCTGGAAATGCGTCGCATCCGGTTTCTTCAGGCTGCCGATCTGATTACGGTAAAACGGGTAGCGTGCGGGATCGACCGCCAGCCAGTACTGTTTCCAGTGATTGCCGTTCCCCTGATTCGCCAGCGCGATCGTCGCCGTTTCGATATCCAGCACAGGGACTTTATTGGCGGCGGCGGTATCTTTGATGGTCTGGCTGTAGTCGCCGGTAAACGCGTATCCGCCTTCGGCATTTTGTTTGGTGAAGTGGTTATGCACGGCGGGCGTGCCGACTTTGCCTTCCGCGGTAAACACCCTGGCTGTCGGCGTCAGCAACACGGGGGTTAACTGATGTTGGCGGGCGAAAGTAATATAACGCTCCAGCGAGGTCTGAAACGACATATCGTCTTTACCCGGAGGGGATTGGGTTTTACCCGCCGCATTATTAGGATAAGTACACAAATTGGCGACATCGGCGGCGCCGCGCACCGGTCTGGCGCTGTTGCAGTTCTGGTCATTGATCCCCATTTGAATGAACAGAAAATCCCCGGCTTTCATCAATGGCCGCATCTGGCGGAACCAGCCGTCATAAAAATAATCGCGCGACCCTCTTCCGGGGCGCGCGCCGTTGACGACTTTCACGCCGCTGTCAGGACGAAACTGCTGTTCAAAGATCTGCCCCCAGCCCATGCGCGGCTGGCGGACTTTTTCATTGGTCGCCGCCGTGGAGTCGCCGACCAGAAAGATGCGGGTTTGCGCTTTTTGGATGGCGGTCAGGTGCTGGCGGGCAAACGGATAATCCAGCGGCTCATAGGCGCCTTGCCCGTACAATCCCGTAATCGGCCGGAAAACGCTGTCCGTCAACACGGTATAGCCTGAGTAGCCGGTGTTATTGTCATAATTACGGTTGTGATTGATGACATCGATAATTTTGCCGACCGCTTCCTGCTGGGCGACGGGATAGGTTAGGGGATCGAAACGAGCCGGGACGGCGATGCCGGCTTGTTTCAGCGCGCTATTGAATCCTGCATGGAATGCGGCATAAGCCTTTTTCAACGCGGCGTTATCCAGCGTCGGCGGTGAGGGATCGTCAGCCAACTGCTGCGGCCCCGGATACCCTGCGGCCACGGCGACGTCAGAAATAATACGGTCGGTGAGCGGGTTAATGTTGACGATATTGTCACGACCGGATTGCAGCGACGGCGCCAATGCATTCAGACAAATTGCGCGGGGAAGATTGCTGAGCTGACAGTTGGTGCCGCCGGACTCGATAGCCAAAATACGTAATGGCGAGGATAAGTCTGAAATATCAATATGGTAATTGCCCTCATCATCAGTCCGCGTCTGCCTGCGCTGACCCTGCCCATCGCGGATAATGATCGTGGCCGGTAAATGGATTTCACGGTGCGTCACGTGTCCGGTCAAGGTTGTGTTATCGCCAAGCTTGGTGCCGGCTATCGCCTCTATGGCGCTTTGTTGTTTTGCATTGTGCGGTGAGGCGGACGATTCAGCATGTGCCAGTAGCCAGGGGGCGGAAAATAAGATAGCGAAGGTCATACCATCAGAAAAACGTTTTAACATGATCAGACATATCCTTTGTTGCAGGCAGCAAAAACACTTTTGCAAATTTTACACGTCGCCAAATGACTTATGGGCCTAACTTCATTAAAAGATGAGGGTTTTTATTATGCACCTAATTTTGTCAAAGAGGGTGCCTAAACTCGGCGATGCCTTAAATTTTCATTTAATATGAAACGATATTTCAATAATTCTGCGGTTTTTTGTGATTAACAGGGGGAGCATCGAAACGGCGAGATGGAAACCCGCTGCCTGGTGATCCGCATCGATAACGACTTTTTTATGCGCGCAAGATGAAGAAAAAACAGGTTGAAAATGAAGAAAACTCCGCTTCCCGCGCAGCGGCCTAAATGCGCGCAGCCCTTGCGCCGCCTGTAGCTAATCGTTTGCGTAAAAACCTCTGTCAAGCCCTATCTTCATAAGGGAGAAACGGTTTACACTATAGGCCAGTACCCGGATGGGTAGTTGTTTTCCAGTATATTGTAAGTTAGCTGAGTCAGGAGATGCGGATGTTAAAGCGTGAAATGAACATTGCCGATTATGATGCCGAACTGTGGCAAGCAATGGAGCAGGAAGTGGTGCGTCAGGAAGAGCATATTGAACTGATTGCTTCTGAAAACTATACCAGCCCACGCGTCATGCAGGCTCAGGGTTCTCAGCTGACCAACAAATACGCCGAAGGCTATCCCGGCAAACGCTATTACGGCGGTTGCGAATATGTGGACGTGGTTGAACAACTGGCTATCGATCGCGCCAAGGCGCTGTTCGGCGCCGATTACGCCAACGTACAGCCGCACTCCGGCTCTCAGGCCAACTTTGCCGTCTACACCGCGCTGTTGCAGCCGGGCGATACCATTCTGGGCATGAATCTGGCGCACGGCGGCCACCTGACTCACGGTTCCCCGGTCAACCTGTCCGGTAAACTTTACAACGTCATTCCTTACGGTATCGATGAAAGCGGCAAGATCGATTACGACGAGATGGCGGAACTGGCGCGCACCCATAAACCGAAAATGATCGTCGGCGGTTTCTCCGCCTATTCCGGCATTGTCGACTGGGCGAAAATGCGTGAAATCGCCGACAGCATCGGCGCTTATCTGTTCGTCGATATGGCGCACGTCGCCGGTCTGGTTGCCGCGGACGTGTATCCGTCGCCGCTGCCGCATGCGCACATCGTCACCACCACCACCCATAAAACGCTGGCCGGCCCTCGCGGCGGCTTAATTCTGGCGAAAGGCGGCGACGAAGATCTGTATAAGAAACTGAACTCCGCGGTATTCCCCGGCGGTCAGGGCGGCCCGCTGATGCACGTTATCGCCGGTAAAGCGGTGGCGCTGAAAGAAGCGATGGAGCCGGAATTCAAGGTTTATCAACAGCAGGTCGCCAAAAACGCCAAAGCCATGGTCGAGGTGTTCCTGGCGCGCGGCTATAATGTAGTTTCCGGCGGCACCAGCAACCACCTGCTGCTGCTGGATCTGGTCAGCAAGGATATCACCGGTAAAGACGCCGATGCCGCGCTGGGCCGCGCCAATATCACCGTGAATAAAAACAGCGTGCCGAACGATCCCAAGAGTCCGTTCGTCACTTCCGGCGTGCGTATCGGTACGCCGGCCGCCACTCGCCGCGGCTTTAAAGAGGCGGAAGTGCGCGAACTGGCGGGCTGGATCTGCGACGTGCTGGACAATATCAACGACGAAGCCACCATCGAGCGCACCAAGCAGAAAGTGCTGGATATCTGCGCCCGCTTCCCGGTTTACGCCTGATAGCAACGCCATCGCCCCGGATGTCGCCGCCGGGGCATAGGTCAAGACGCCGGCCTTCGCGCCGGCGTCTTTTTTCATCTTCAGCACGATCCCCGCTTCTCGTCTTTGCCGGTGAATAACGCATTGCGCCGGCGCTCGCTCTCTGACAGAGTACCCTCCCAAAGAGGGAGAACCTATGGTACTGCAATCAACACGTTGGCTGGCGCTAAGCTACTTCACTTACTTTTTCTGTTATGGCGTTTTTCTGCCGTTCTGGGGCGGATGGTTAAAAGGCGAGGGGCTTTCCGCCGAATCCATCGGGCTATTGCTGGGGGCCGGTTTGGTCGCCCGTTGCGTCGGCAGTCTGGTGATTACGCCCTGCGTGAAAGATCCGTCGAAACTGATAATGGCTTTGCGGATGTTGGGATTGCTGACTCTGGTGTTATTCATTGGCTTCTGGTTAGGCAACGCCTGGCTATGGCTGCTGTGCGTGATGATCGGCTTTAACCTGTTTTTCGCTCCGCTGGTGCCGCTGACGGATGCGCTGGCCGCTATCTGGCAACGGCAGGTCGTGATGGATTATGGCAAGGTGCGGGTCTGGGGATCGATTGCTTTTGTCATCGGTTCCGCCGTTACCGGTGAGCTGGTGTCCGTTTGGGGGCATCCGGCGATTCTGGCGATCCTGAGCGCCGGGCTGGTGGCCATGTTTGTCGGCATGTTGTTGCGCCCCAGCGTGATGCCGGAAGCGGCCGCGTCTGCAACGCAATCGGCGATCGTCACGCCCTGGAAAACCCTGTTTCGCGAACCGCCGGTCTGGCGTTTCTTGCTGTGCGTGTCCCTGTTGCAAGGGGCGCATGCGGCATACTATGGTTTCAGCGTGATTTACTGGCAGGATGCCGGTTATTCCGCCTCGATTATCGGCTATCTGTGGTCGTTGGGCGTGGTGGCGGAAATTGTCATTTTCACTTTCAGCCAACGCCTGTTTCGCTGCTGGAGCGCCAGAGATTTGCTATTGCTTTCCGCCGTTTGCGGCGTCGTGCGTTGGGCGCTGATGGGCGCGACCGTGGCGCTGCCGTGGCTGGTCGTGATACAGATATTGCACTGCGGCACCTTCACCGTTTGTCATCTGGCGGCGATGCGCTTTATCGCGGCGCGATCCGACGGCGAAGTGTTACGTTTGCAGGCGGTTTATTCCGCATTGGCGATGGGCGGGAGCATCGCGTTGATGACGGTGGTTTCCGGTTTCCTGTTTGAACATTTGCAGCACGGCACGTTCTGGGTGATGGCGCTGTTGGCCGTTCCGGCGTTATTTATACGTCCGACCGTCATGCCGCGTATCCACTCACGTGATGATACGCGGTAATTTTCGTCGCCGGTATCAACCGGGCGTTTTGTCGGTTAATCGCCCGGCAAATAGCGCCATCGGCGTGAAGCTTTGTGATGAGGAGTTTATGTTATATTATAACATTTTAATCGGTTGGCTCAGGCGAATTCCCCTGCTGATGGCAGGCATGGTCACCATCTGTCAGCCCGTTTTTGCTCATCCACACAGTTTTATTGATATGCAAACGACTATCGAAAGTCACAACGAAAAGATCACCGGCTTGCGTATGGTATGGACCATGGATCCCATCACCTCCGCGGATCTGTTGTACGACGCCGGCAACGCGGCAAAAGATTCGGAAGTCTGGAAAAAACTGGCCGCGGAAGTGATGGCGAATGTGCTGGGACAACACTACTTCACCGATATCTATCGCGATAATCAACCGATAAAATATGCGCCGATGCCGACGGAGTATCATCTTTCCCGCAAAGGGAATCAGGCCGTGCTGGAGTTTGTGTTGCCCCTGGCTCACCCACAGCCATTGGCAGGCAAACCGTTGTTGATTGCCACCTATGACCCGACCTATTTTGTCGATATGTCTTACGGGGATGAGAAGGCGATAAAGCTGGCGCCCTCGTTGGCCGCCCGCTGTAAAACCACATTGGCAACGCCAAAGCCCAATGCGGATTTGCAGTCCTATGCGCTCTCGTTGGATAAAGCCGATGCGCCGGACGAGGATATGGAGCTTGGGAAACAGTTCGCTCAGCGGGTGACGTTGCAATGCCATTGAAGATAAATGCGGTTCGGCGACCCATATCGCCGGTTAGTCGATGGGCCGCGCTGTGGCCGTTAGGATTATTGATTGTTTTAGTTGGATTGAGCGCGTACTGGGTGGCGGGCTACTGGCCGCAAATCGTGCTGCAAAGCGCGGTCTGGCAAAAGTCGCTGCACCAGCAAATGTCGCTATTGCTGCAAATGGTTGAGGCGCGTCCGCATCGGGCCGGCCTGGCATTGATGATGTTCAGTCTATTGTACGGCGTATTACACGCCGTCGGGCCGGGACATGGCAAGGTGGTTATTATGACTTACCTGGCGACGCATCCTTCGAAGTTGAAAAGCAGCCTTAAACTTACCTTTGCCGCGTCTCTGGTGCAGGGCCTGACGGCCGTGCTGCTGGTGACGGTGGTGTTGGTTTTTTTACAGCTTTCCAGCCGCACGTTGCATAACGGCAGCTTCTGGCTGGAGAAGGGGAGCTTTATTCTGATTGCCGGGTTGGGCGCGCTGCTCTGTTATCGGGCGTCGAAACAGCTTATCGGCAATCTGTTCCGGCGTGGTAACCCCGTCACTATTCTGCGTTTAACGCCGGTCGTTCGGCACGCTGGCCGTATGAAAGCGCCGTTGGCGGCCATGACGCTGAACGACGGGCGTGACGCGTGCGGATGCGGCCATCGTCATCTTCCCAGTCAGGAAGAGCTGAATCAGGGGGGCAACTGGCGCACTCGCTTGATGATCGTTCTGGCGATGGGCATGCGGCCTTGCTCCGGGGCGATATTGGTATTGCTGTTTTCCAAAGTCGTTGGGGTGTTTCTCTGGGGGATCGCTTCGGCGCTGGTCATGGCGTTGGGGACGGCATTGACCATTTCCGCGTTGGCGATGTTGGTCTTTTATTGTCGTCGTGCGATCGCGCGTTTAGCTAAAACGGGTTCATCTCCGCTCTGGCCGAAGATAGCTGGATCGGTTTTATCGCTGGCGGGGGGGATGCTCCTGTTTGGCGCCGGCGTTCTGCTGTATTTAAGCGCTCAGCCAGCCATGATGGGGGGCATTCGTCCTTTCTCCGGCTGATATTTTACGTTTTCTTAACGTATGTATAAAAATGCGTTGCCTGATTTAACATCACCATTATATCATCCTCACAAGTGATAATGATTATCACTTATAACCTTGAAAGGAGAGGGGAAATAATGAAAAAGTGGCTGCTTTCGGTTGCTGTTATGTTGGGCTTGAGCGCTGTATTGACAGTGAGTGCCGCTCCCATTGTTATTGAAGATGTCAGCGGCAGAAAGGTTGAAATTAAATCGGAAGTTAAACGGATTATTTTAGGCGAAGGGCGGCAAATTTATTTGCTGGCCGCGTTTGACACCGAAGCCCCATTTCAGCGCGTGGTAGGCTGGCGCGACGATCTATCGAAAGCGGATTATGACGGTTATCTGGCCTATGAGAATAAGTACCCGGCTATCAAAAAGCTGCCTACGTTCGGCGGCGCAAAAGACGGCACCTTTAACGTCGAGCAGGCGCTGACGTTAAAACCCGATCTGGTGCTGATGAATCTGGAGTCGAAAGCCGCGACGGACGAAGGCAAGCTGATTGATAAACTCAATGCTCTGGGCATCCCGGTGGTGTTTATCGATTTTCGCGAAAAGCCTTTTGAGCATGCCGAGAAAAGCATTCACATCATGGGGCAACTGCTGGGCAAACCGCAACGCGCGGATGAACTGATTCAGTTCCGCCGCCAGCAGATTGAAATCGTTACCGAGCGATTGAAGAATTATCAGGGCGTTCGGCCGAAAGTGATGATCGATCGCGCCGGGGGCTATGACGATGAATGCTGCATGTCGTTCGGCAATGAAAACTTTGGCCGCATGGTTGAAGCGGCTGGCGGCGAGAACATCGCCAAGCATCTGATCCCCGGCACTTTCGGTACGCTGAACCCGGAACAAATCATCAGCGCCCGGCCGGATGTCGTTATCGTGACGGGCGCCAACTGGAAAAATTACAATACCGCCAACGGCTGGGTGGGCGTCGGCCCCGGCGCCGATCGGCAGGCTGCCTTACAGCGTCTGCAAAAGCTGATGGAACGTGCCGCGTTTAAAACCTTGCCGGTCGCCACCAACGGCAATGCGCACGCTATCTGGCATCAGTTCTACGATAGTCCGTATCAGTTCGTCGCCATTCAGGCTATCGCCAAATGGCTGCATCCGGAGCTATTTAACGATATCGATCCGGACGCCACGTTCCGCACCTTCCACGAGAAGTTTCTGCCGCTGCCTTACCAACCCGGTTATTGGGTGACGTTGCCGGCCAAATCCTGACAAATAAAAAGAGCGCTGACGGCGATTGGCCGTCAGCGCTCTCCGGTTTTTTCCACGCTGGCCCGGCTAACTGCTCGGCTCGGTGACCAACCCGTCGATAATCACCTGCGGAATGCCTTGCGAACAGCGTTCAATACGGCCTTTCACGCCATACACCGCTGCCAGACTTTCCGGGCTGATCACCTCGGCAGGCGCGCCATTGGCGATCAGATTGCCGTTTTGCAGCATCAGCACATGTTCGCCGTGGCGCAGCGCGATGTTGATATCATGCACCACCACCACCGTGATGATATTGCGCTTGCGCGTTTCCCGGCGCACCAAATCCATAACGTGAAACTGATAGTTCAGATCCAGCGCGCTGAGCGGCTCGTCCAGCAGCAACAGCGAAGGTTGGCGAATTAACGACTGCGCCAGTCCGACCAACTGCTTTTGTCCGCCGGAAAGCTGATCGAGATAACTCAAGGCCAGATGCTCAATGCCCAATTGCTTCAGCAGCGTCATCACTTCGGACTGGCTGTCGGCACTGTGCAGGCCGCCGGATGCGCGCTGGGCGACGATGATGGATTCGAGTACATGCAGATGTACGCCGGCCGGCAGAGATTGCGGCAGATAAACCACTTTTTCCGCCCGCTTGGCGAATGACATCTGCATCAGATTGTCGCCGTCCAGCCACAGCTCCCCTTCGGCCGCGCCCAGCCCGGCCATGGCGCGCAACAGGGTGGATTTACCGCTGCCGTTCGGGCCCAGCAGGACGGTGATTTTCCCGCGCGGCAGCAAAGGAACGCAGAGATCGCTGATAACCTGGCGTTTAGGGTAGCCCGCGCGAAAATGAGACAGACGCAATCCCGATGATGCCTGATGGCTCATACATTCCCCCTATGGCGCAGAATAATGCTCAGGAAGAAAGGCACGCCGACCAGCGAGGTGACGATGCCGACAGGAATAATCACGCCGTGGATCAGGTTTTTTGACGCCACCGAGGCCAGCGAGAGCACCAGTGCGCCGATGATCGCGCTGGCGGGCAAATAGAACCGGTGATCTTCGCCGAATATCATACGGGCGATGTGCGGCGCGACCAATCCGATAAAGCCGATGGGGCCGACAAAAGCCACGGATACCGCGGACAGAATGCTGATGCGCAGCAGAGTCGCCAGACGCAGACGCCGCACGTTAATGCCGAAGCTGACGGCGCGATCTTCGCCCAGTCTCAATGCGGTGAGTTTCCAGGCGCTCATCAGCGACAGCGGCATCACGGCAAGCAGCACCAGCAGCAAAACGCCCAGCTTTTCCCAGGATGCCCGCGCCAGACTGCCCATTGTCCAGAACACCAATCCTTGCAGCGTGTCTTCATTGGCGATGAATTGCAGCATGGAAACCAACGCGTTAAAGGTGAACACCAGCGCGATGCCGAACAGCACCACGCCGGAAGTCGCCACCTGCGTCCAGCGCGTGATGCCGTCGAGCAGCAGCACGGCCAGCAGGGCGAAGAAAAAGGCGTTGGCGGAAATAAACCACTGCGCCGGAATGCCCGGGATCCCGATACCCAGCACGATGGCGAGGGCCGCGCCGAATGCCGCGGCGGACGACACGCCCAGCGTAAACGGGCTGGCCAGCGGGTTATTCAGGATCGTCTGCATCTCCGCGCCCGCCAGTCCCAGCGACAGACCGACGATAATCGCCATCAGGGCATAGGGCAGACGAATTTCCCAGACGATCACCCTGGTACCCGCATCGGCATTGGCGGGATTCGTCAATGTTTGCCATAACACGTCCAGCGTCAGACCCGAGGGCCCCATGGTGAAATCCAGCAGCAACGAGCCGACGATCGCCGCAAGCAGCAGCATGAGGGTGCTCATCCGACGGCGCACAATATGCTGATAGCGGTGCATAACATCATTTTCGGAATCTTTGTTTCCTAAAATGTGTTTTTCCGCCACGTCGGTGGTTTTTGGGTCAGTTGTTACGCTCATGAACGTTTACTTAGCCGGTTTCCAGAAAAAGATAAAATCGCCGTGGGGCAAGCCAGTGAAATGGCGCACAATATAGCGGTAGTTTTCATCCGGATCCAGCGTAGGGAATTGCTGCGGATAAATCGCTTTTGCCAGATATTCCATACCGATGATGTTGAACGGATTGTTATAGAACTGATGATAGATGCCGTAGGTCTTTTTTTGCTGCACGGCCGGAATCTGGCTGACCCCGGTACGGTTCAACAGGATGCTTGCCTGTTCATCAATGCTTTTCTCATCGGCGCCGAGTCCGAACGGCAGGGGATTGACGCCGTTGCTGTTGGCTTTGCCGCGCTTGGCGCCCGTCAGGATGTAGGCATCCGGTTTCATGCTGATGAGTTTTTCCAATGAAATATAGCCGGTTGCGCCGGGCAGTAACTCGGAACCGATGTTACGCGCCCCGACGGCTTCCACCAGACCGCCCCAGCCGTTGTGGGCATGGCTGAAGCAGCAGGCGTCCGAACGTCCGGCCCAGGCTTCGACAAACACAGTCGCCTTGGTCGGCAGAGATGCCGTCTGTTTTTGGATCTCGGCCAGGTGCCGGCGATAAAAATCGGTATAGGCTTTGGCGTTCTCTTCCTTGTTCAACACTTTACCCAGCAGGTCGATACTGGCGGCGGTGTTCTTGACGGGATGAACCTCATAGTCGACGAACACCAGCGGGATATTCAGCGCTTTCAGTTTATCGATGATGCCGTTGTCCGTTAACGTCGGTTTGGCGCGCAACTGCGCGATGACCAGATCCGGCTGTTTCGACAGCACGCTCTCCAGTTCAACTTCGCCCTTATCGCCGAATCCCATATCCAGAATTTCCGCGGCCTGCGGCCATTTTTGCGTCATCAGCGCCCAGGTGGCCGCATCCGATCTTTTCGGCAGGTTATTCCAGGCCACCAGACGTTGAAACGGATTCTCGCGGTCAAGCAAGGCCAGCGCCATGATATCGCGGCCGTCCTGTAGCACAATTCGCTGTGGTTCTTTTTTAATTTCAATGGATTGCCCGTCTATATCCGTAATGGTGAGCGGATATTGCGTGGCATAGGAAGCAAAAGGGGAAAGCAGTGCGGTGGTCAGTAAAAGTTTATACAGCATTTTCTTGAACATTATCGTCATCCTGAGATTATCTTCTTTGAAAAAAAATGATTTTAATAACCATTATCATATGGTCGCGGAATTATACGCGGGATGGAAGAGTAAAAGGGGTTGGAATAATTAAAAAAATCATGCCGGTCAGAACGCCGGCATCTATTCCCGCGAGAAAATCAGCGTTTTAACGCATCGCTCAAATCATCGCGGATGGTTGCCAGAATGGATTTGACGACGCGCGGATTACCCGCAACCAGATTACCGGAAGAGAGATAATTGTGGCCGCCGACGAAGTCGGTCACGATGCCGCCGGCTTCACGAACCAGCAGGTCGCCGCCGGCGAAATCCCAGGGTTTCAGACCGATTTCAAAGAAGCCGTCGACACGGCCGGCGGCGACATAGGCCAGATCCAGCGCGGCGGAACCCGTGCGGCGGAAGTCCGCGCATTGGGTAAACAGCGATTCGATGATTTTGATATAGCTTTTGGCGTGCTGTTTGGCCTTGAACGGGAAGCCGGTAGCCAGTACGGTGCCGTCCAGGTCGCGAGCGTTGCTGCTGCGCAGACGATAACCGTTTAACTGCGCGCCCTGACCGCGGGTGGCGGTGAACAGCTCATTACGCATAGGATCGTAAACCACGGCGACTTCGGTGCGGCCTTTGAGGCGCACCGCGATAGAGACCGCGAAATGCGGCAGACGTTTGATGAAATTCGTGGTGCCGTCTAATGGATCGATTACCCATTGCACATCCTGATCTTCACCTACCAGCTCGCCGCATTCCTCGCCAATGATGGTGTGTTGCGGATAAGACTTGCGGATGATTTCAACGATCAGACGCTCAGCATCTCGGTCGACGTTAGTGACAAAGTCATTGCTGCCTTTTTGACTGGCTTCTACAGCGTCAGGGGTTTCGTAATTTTTAGCAATTAAATTACCGCCTTTACGCGCAGCGCGTATAGCGATATTGAGCATCGGATGCATGGTATCGTCCACTAGAATGTTAAAGAACAGAAAGCGGGCGGCATTATAGCAGGGGAAAATGAAAATATCTAAGTTTGTGTTAGAATGGCCCGATTTCCTCCTCGTATTACATAGAGTCCGCATGTTACACAATATTCGCGTTGTTCTGGTCGAAACGTCCCACACGGGCAACATGGGATCGGTCGCCAGAGCGATGAAGACCATGGGGTTAAGTAAACTCTATCTGGTTAATCCGTTGGTAAAACCCGATTCACAGGCGATTGCCTTATCCGCCGGCGCCAGTGATGTGATTGGCGATGCCACGCTGGTTGACTCGCTCGATCAGGCGCTTGAAGGGTGCAGTCTGGTGGTCGGCACCAGCGCGCGTTCGCGCACCTTGCCCTGGCCGATGCTGGAGCCGCGCGAATGCGGCGTTCGCAGCGCCCGGGAAGCGGAGCACGCCCCCGTCGCCCTGGTGTTTGGCCGCGAGCGCGTCGGCCTGACCAACGATGAATTACAGAAGTGCCATTATCATGTTGCGATCCCCGCCAATCCGGAGTATAGCTCTCTGAATCTGGCCATGGCCGTACAGATCCTGGCGTATGAAGTTCGCGTCGCTTATCTCGACCGCTTGCAGGCGGGCGAGGAAGAGCATGACGAAACGCCTTATCCGCTGGTGGACGATCTGGAGCGTTTTTATCAGCACCTTGAACAGACCTTACTGCAAACGGGCTTTATTCGACAGGCGCATCAGGGACAGGTGATGAATAAGCTGCGTCGTTTGTTTACCCGGGCGCGGCCGGAAAGTCAGGAACTGAATATTCTGCGCGGTATCCTGAGTTCGGTTCAGAAAAAACAGGGCGAGTGATCGTTAAATAATACTTGAGTGAAATGCTGGGTTAAATAGTTGACTAAAACACTCGGGAATGTCAGACTCAAATCCTGTTTTGTCAATACATGTCTTAATAATACATGTTTCATCTACAGGTACCACTATCATGAGACTGACATCTAAAGGCCGTTATGCCGTTACCGCCATGCTTGATGTGGCGCTGCATTCTAAAGAAGGTCCGGTTCCGCTGGCGGATATCTCGGAACGGCAGGGCATTTCGCTCTCCTATCTGGAACAATTATTTTCACGCCTGCGTAAAAACGGGCTGGTTGCCAGCGTCCGTGGCCCTGGCGGCGGCTACCTGCTGGGTAAGCATGCCAGTGAAATCGCCGTGGGTACCGTAATTTCCGCCGTGGACGAATCGGTGGATGCAACCCGTTGCCAGGGGCGTGAAAGCTGCCAGGGCGGCGAACGTTGCCTGACGCACACCCTATGGCGCGATCTGAGCGATCGCATTACCGACTTCCTGAACAACATCACGTTGGATGAGTTGGTCAATAACAAAGAAGTCCTGGACGTCGCGGATCGTCAGGAAACCGATACGCGCCGCACCGCCAACGGACGCCAGCAAGATACGATCAACGTAAATCTGCGCGCCTGATCTACGACGACCCATAGGGGAGGGCAGGGATAGCCCGTTACGCTTTCCGGAAAGAATTTTTCACAGCGCGTCGCGTTGGCTCGAAGAAAGGATACGGGCAAAATAGCCCGTTATAAAAACAAGACGCTTTGCACGTTTTGAAGTGATGTACGGAGTTTATGAGCAATGAAGTTACCGATTTATCTGGACTATTCAGCAACGACGCCGGTTGATCCGCGGGTGGCTGAAAAAATGATGCAATTTTTGACCCTGGACGGTACTTTTGGCAACCCGGCTTCCCGCTCTCACCGCTTTGGCTGGCAGGCGGAAGAGGCTGTCGATATCGCCCGTAATCAAATCGCGGAGTTAGTGGGCGCGGACCCCAGAGAGATTGTCTTTACGTCCGGCGCGACGGAAGCGGATAACCTGGCCGTCAAAGGCGCGGCGAACTTCTATCAGAAGAAAGGCAAGCACATCATCACCAGCAAAACGGAACATAAAGCCGTACTGGATACCTGTCGTCAGCTGGAGCGTGAAGGCTTTGAAGTCACCTATCTGGCCCCGCAGCGTAACGGCATTATCGATCTGAAAACGCTGGAAGCCGCGATGCGCGACGACACCATTCTGGTTTCCATCATGCATGTGAATAATGAAATCGGCGTGGTGCAGGATATCGCCGCTATCGGCGAAATGTGCCGTAGCCGCGGCATCGTGTTCCATGTCGATGCGACCCAGAGCGTGGGCAAGCTGCCTATCGATCTGAGCCAGCTCAAAGTAGATTTGATGTCGTTCTCCGGTCATAAAATTTATGGGCCGAAAGGCATCGGCGCGCTGTACGTGCGTCGTAAACCGCGCATTCGTATCGAAGCGCAGATGCACGGCGGCGGCCATGAGCGCGGCATGCGTTCCGGCACCTTACCCGTTCATCAAATCGTCGGCATGGGCGAAGCCTACCGTATCGCCAAAGAAGAAATGGTCGCCGAGGCGGCGCGCCTGCGCGCGCTGCGCGATCGTTTGTGGAACGGCATCAAGGATATCGAAGAAGTCTATCTGAATGGCGATCTCGAACACGGCGCGCCGAATATTCTTAACGTCAGCTTCAACTATGTTGAAGGCGAGTCGCTGATTATGGCGTTGAAGGATCTGGCGGTGTCGTCCGGCTCCGCCTGTACCTCCGCCAGTCTGGAACCCTCCTACGTATTACGCGCGCTGGGTATGAACGATGAATTGGCGCATAGTTCGATCCGCTTCTCGCTGGGTCGTTTTACTACCGAAGAAGAGATCGATTACGCCATTGAGCTGGTGCGGAAATCTATTGGTCGCCTGCGCGAACTTTCTCCGCTGTGGGAAATGTTTAAGCAAGGCGTGGATATCAGCAGCATCGAATGGGCGCATCATTAATTCGCAGGATAGGGGACGACGATTATGGCTTACAGCGAAAAAGTAATTGATCACTATGAAAATCCACGCAATGTCGGCTCGTTCGACAACGCGGATCCGAACATTGGCAGCGGTATGGTAGGCGCGCCGGCCTGCGGCGACGTCATGAAGTTGCAGATTAAGGTCAATGCCGAGGGCATCATTGAAGATGCGCGCTTCAAGACCTATGGCTGCGGTTCCGCCATCGCCTCCAGTTCGCTGGTGACCGAGTGGGTAAAAGGTAAATCGCTTAACGAAGCGGAAGCGATTAAAAACACTCAGATCGCCGAAGAGCTTGAGTTGCCGCCGGTGAAAATCCACTGCTCCATTCTGGCGGAAGATGCCATCAAGGCGGCGATTGCCGACTATAAAAGTAAACGTGAAGCCAAGTAAATTGCCGAGGTTGTTATGTCAATTTCTTTGAGCGACAGCGCTGCGCAACGGGTAAACGCATTTCTGGCCAACCGGGGCAAGGGCCTCGGCCTGCGCCTTGGCGTACGCACCTCCGGTTGTTCCGGTATGGCGTATGTGCTGGAATTCGTTGACGACGTCAACGCGGATGACGTGGTATTCGAAGATAAAGGCGTCAAAGTCATTATCGACGGTAAAAGCCTGGTCTACCTTGACGGTACCGAACTGGATTTCGTCAGGGAAGGGCTGAATGAAGGCTTCAAGTTCAATAACCCTAATGTCACCGGCGAATGCGGTTGCGGCGAAAGTTTTAACGTTTGACCACTTCTCAGGGTAGTTGATAGACCCAATAGATTTCGGGATGCGGGAATCACTTGCCCGCAGCTTGAAAAAATGGGGATTCCCTGTTTCCGCCGGCCTGAAGCCGGGAGAAACAGCGGCCAAATGACGGCAATTACCCCAGAACCCTCAGAGCGCGTTATGGATTACTTTACTTTGTTCGGGCTGCCGATTCGCTATGATGTGGATGGCAGCCTGCTTGTTTCCCGTTTTCAGGAACTGCAACGGCAGTTTCATCCCGATCGTTTCGCCGCGAGCCCGGAAAGGGATCGTCTGCTGGCGTTACAGCAGGCGGCGACGATCAATAATGCCTATCAGGCGTTGAAACATCCGCTGAAACGCGCGGAGTATATGCTATCTTTGCACGGTTTTGATTTAAGCAACGAGCAGCATACCTTGCGCGATACCGCGTTTTTGATGGAGCAGCTCGAATTACGCGAGGAACTGGACGCCATTGCTCAGCGTGCCGATGCCGAAGCGGCGCTGGCGGCGTTCGCCGATCGATTACAATCGATGCTGGCGAAACGCAGCGGGCAAATGCGCGAGGAGCTGGACAGCGAAGCGTGGGCGGATGCCGCGGATACCGTGCGTAAACTGCGCTTTTTAGACAAACTCCGGCAGCAGGTTGAACAACTCGAAGAACAATTGCTGGACAGGTAAGTTTTTAATCCGGGCGGGAACGCGGCGGTGTCGACCCCCGCGCGATGTTTCCCGCCAGCCAATTGATGGAAGCTCAATATGGCCTTATTGCAAATTAGTGAGCCGGGACTCAGCGCGGCGCCGCATCAGCGACGTTTGGCTGTCGGCATTGATTTAGGCACGACCAATTCTCTGGTCGCCACGGTGCGCAGCGGCGAGGCGCAAACCCTGGCGGACGACGAAGGGCGCGAGCTGCTGCCGTCGGTTGTTCACTACCATGCCGAAGGGCATGAGGTAGGATGGGCGGCCGGCGAAAAGGCGGCGGGCGATCCCGCCAATACCGTCAGCTCGGTAAAACGCATGATGGGACGCTCGCTGGCGGATATCCAGCAGCGTTATCCGCATTTGCCCTATCAATACCAGGCCAGCGAAAACGGTCTGCCGTTGATACAAACGCCGGCCGGGAATATCAATCCGGTTCAGGTGTCGGCGGATATCCTTTCGGCGCTGGCGCAGCGGGCGCAGGCCGCGTTGGGCGGCGCGCCGGACGGCGTGGTGATCACCGTCCCCGCCTATTTTGACGACGCGCAGCGTCAGGGAACGAAAGATGCCGCCCGTCTGGCGGGGCTGCATGTCTTGCGCTTGCTCAATGAGCCGACGGCGGCGGCTATCGCCTACGGACTGGATTCCGGCAAGGAAGGCGTGATCGCCGTTTACGATCTGGGCGGCGGCACTTTTGATATTTCCGTGCTGCGCTTGAGTCGCGGCGTATTCGAAGTTCTGGCGACCGGCGGCGATTCCGCGCTGGGCGGCGATGATTTCGACAATCTGCTGGTGGAGTGGCTGCGCGAGCAGGCCGGTATTACCGCCCGCGACGATCATCATTTGCAGCATAGGCTGCGCGAAGCCGCGATTCAGGCCAAGATTGCGTTAAGCTCGGCGGAATCGACGCCTGTTGCCGTCGCCGGCTGGCAGGGCGAAATCACGCGCGCGCAGTTTAACGCGCTGATTACGCCGTTGGTCAAGCGTACGCTGCTGTCCTGTCGTCGCACCCTGAAAGATGCGGGCGTGATGCCGGATGAAGTGCAGGAAGTGGTGATGGTGGGCGGATCGACCCGCGTGCCTCTGGTGCGTGAGCAGGTTGACGCGTTCTTCGGCCGCACGCCGCTGACTTCTATCGACCCCGATAAAGTGGTGGCGATCGGCGCCGCCATTCAGGCCGATATTCTGGTGGGCAACAAGCCGGACAGCGAAATGCTGCTGCTGGATGTGATCCCGCTGTCGCTGGGACTGGAAACGATGGGCGGTCTGGTGGAGAAAATCATTCCGCGCAATACGACTATCCCGGTTGCCAGAGCGCAGGAATTCACTACCTTCAAAGACGGTCAGAGCGGGATGATGATCCACGTTCTCCAGGGCGAGCGCGAGCTGGTTCAGGACTGTCGTTCGCTTGGACGCTTCACTTTGCGCGGTTTACCGCCGTTACCTGCGGGCGGCGCGCATATTCGTGTAACATTTCAGGTAGATGCTGATGGCCTGTTGAGCGTGACGGCGATGGAGAAATCTACCGGCGTGGAAGCCTCTATTCAGGTCAAGCCTTCTTACGGGCTGAATGATACGGAAATCGCCGCCATGATTCAGGACTCCATGCTGAATGCGCAGCAGGACGTGGGCGCCCGCATGTTGGCCGAGCAGAAAGTCGAGGCGGCCCGGGTGCTGGAGAGCCTTCAGAATGCGCTGGCGGCCGATGCCGATTTGCTGACCGCTGATGAGCAAGCGGCAATCGCTGCGGCGTCTGAACATTTACAACGGGTCATGGCGGGAACGGATGTGGCGGCGATGGAAGCCGCAATAAAAATATTAGATCAACAAACCCAGGGTTTTGCCGCCCGTCGGATGGATTCTTCTATTCGCCGCGCGTTGGCGGGCCACTCTGTGGACGAGGTTTAAACATGCCTAAGATTGTCTTTCTACCTCATCAGGATCTCTGTCCTGAAGGGGTGGTTTTGGAAGCGGAACGCGGGGAAACGATTCTGGATGTAGCCCTGCGTAATGGAATTGAAATTGAGCATGCCTGCGAGAAATCCTGCGCTTGCACCACCTGTCATTGTATCGTTCGCGAAGGCTTTGATTCTTTGGCGGAAAGCACCGAAGACGAAGATGACATGCTGGATAAAGCCTGGGGACTGGAGCCTGAGAGCCGGTTAGGCTGTCAGGCGCGTATTGCGGGTGAGGATTTGGTCGTTGAAATCCCGCGCTACACGATTAATCATGCCCGTGAACACTGACAGACAGGAGTCGTTATGGGATTGAAATGGACGGACAGCCGTGCAATCGGCGAAGCGCTTTATGATCACTATCCTGATGTCGATCCGAAAACCGTGCGTTTTACAGATTTGCACCAATGGATCTGCGATCTGGAAGAGTTTGACGATCTTCCCGATGCCTCCAATGAAAAAATTCTGGAAGCGATCCTGTTGGTTTGGTTAGATGAAGCGGATTAATTGACAATACGGGCTGCCCTGACGGCGGCCCGTTTATTTTGCGATAACGCAAAGGTAGTCTTACCCAATAGATTTCGAGTTGCAGGACAACACGCATGGCGTTTTGAACAGCGCTTGCGCTGGCCCCGAAGGGCCGAGTAATACAGCCAACGCACCTGCGACTTGAAAGATGAAGGGTATATAGAACAATCTGGAGCAGAACTATGACAAGCGAAGCTATGTTGGTATCACTCTCCAATCAACCTGCTGATGCGCGCTGGGGTGAAAAAGCGCCGTTAAGTGTGAACGATCAGGGGTTGACTATCCATTTGAACGGCACGTCGCCGTTAGCGGCCATCCAACGTGCGGCCCGCAAAATCGACGGGCAAGGGATTAAACATGTCAGGCTGGCCGGCGACGGCTGGGATCTGGAAAGCAGTTGGGCATTTTGGGCCGGGTTCCGCGGGCCGAAAGGAAAACGGACGGTTGAATGGCCGGAATTGAACGACGCCGATAAAAAAGAGCTGGGCGATCGTCTCAAGATCGTCGACTGGGTGCGTGACACGATCAACCTGCCGGCGGAGGATCTGGGGCCGGAACAGTTGGCGACCCGGGCGATCGATCTGCTGTGCGATGTCGCCGGCGATGCCATCAGCTATCGGATCACCAAAGGCGACGATCTGCGTGAGCAGAACTACGCCGGCATTCATACCGTCGGTCGGGGATCCGATCGTTCTCCGGTGCTGCTGGCGCTGGATTACAACCCGACGGGCAACCCGGATGCGCCGGTGTTCGCCTGTCTGGTCGGTAAAGGCATCACCTTTGATTCCGGCGGTTACAGCCTGAAGCCCAGCAGCTTTATGGATTCAATGAAATCGGATATGGGCGGCGCGGCGACGGTGACCGGCGCGCTGGCGCTGGCGATTGCCCGCGGTCTCAACCAGCGGGTCAAGCTGTATCTGTGTTGCGCCGACAATATGGTCAGCGGTAACGCCTTCAAGCTGGGCGATATTATCCGTTACCGCAACGGCAAGAGCGTTGAAGTGATGAATACCGATGCGGAAGGGCGCCTGGTGCTGGCCGATGGCCTGATTGACGCCTCCGAACAGAACCCGCAACTGATCGTTGACTGCGCCACGCTGACCGGCGCGGCCAAGACGGCGCTGGGTAACGATTATCACGCCTTGTTCAGCTTCGACGATGAACTGGTCGCGGCTTTGCAGCAAAGCGCCAAACAGGAAAGCGAACCGTTCTGGCGTCTGCCGCTGGAAGAGTTTCACCGCAGCCATTTACCCTCAAACTTTGCGGATTTAAACAACATCGCCGGCGCGGCCCACTCCGCCGGCGCCAGTACGGCCGCCGCGTTTCTGTCCCACTTTGTGAAAAATTATCAGCAAGGCTGGTTGCACATCGACTGTTCCGCCACCTATCGCAAAGGGGCGGTCGAGCAGTGGGCGACCGGCGCGACCGGACTGGGCGTGCGGACGCTGGCGAACTTGCTGCTGAGTAAAGCGGAATAGTTCAGACTTCTGCGCGCCGATATCGCCGTTGACAGTCAGTGCGGATAATCGCAACCGGGTTAGCTCCCGGTCGCATTTGCCGACAAAGTCTGGTGAGCGGCGATATCTGAATCGGGTTAGCGCCTGGTTTTAATGTCAACGATGGGTTGAGGATAGAGATGGATTTTTCACCGCAAAACAAACTGGAAGAACTTCTGGCGCTGGCGGCCGGCGAACCGGCGCACCGACCGGCTTTTTTCAGGGAACTGATGGATGCCACGGTATTTATACTGGGGCAGAGCGACGATCCCGATGAAAGCGGGGAGAAAACCCTGCATGCCGGCAGCAATGTTCAGATTCAGCATTGGGAAAAGGCCGACGGCTCTTCAGCCATTCCTTTTTTCTCTTCGCTGGAAGCGCTACAGCTGGCGGTGACGAAAGAATCGCCGTTTTTAGCCTTGCCGGCGCGTTCACTGTTCGAATTGACGCTGGGCGCGACGTTGTTTCTCAATCCGAATCTTCCCTATGGCAAAGAATTTCTGCCGCAGGAAGTGGAGCATATGCTTTCTGACCAGGGGCATGGGTTTGTGCAGCAGCGTGTGGTTGAAGAAGATACTGAAGTTTTGCTCGGTCAGCCGGCCGACATGCCGGTGCAGATGATAGATTCATTAACTCAGTTGTTTACCCAATACCGGCACGTTCGTCGTGCGTTTCTGGCCCAGATCCATGAAGGCGGCGAGCAAGATCCGCATCTGCTAATCGGCCTGGATGTCGATGGCGGCGATGTGGAGGAGGTGATCCGCGCCGCCGGCAGCGTAGCCAGCGATACCTTGCCCGACGATCGCCCCGTCGATCTCTGTCTGGTGAAGGAGGGCGATCCGGGCATCAGCCATTATCTGACCAAACACACCACCCCGTTCTATGAGCGCAAATGGGGCAGCTTTCTGCGCGATTTTAAAGGATCGGGAACCGCTTGAGACATCGTCAGGATGAGAGCCGGCGAGCGCTGCTCTCGTCCCCATTTCGTCAAGTTAGCGCGTTTTGTCTATCAGGCTTGATCCGTCTCGATGGGAAGATCGTCCCGGCCGCCCCATTCGCTCCATGAGCCATCATACAAAGTGACGTCCCTGACGTTCAGCAGCGTTAATGCCAGTACAACGACTGCGGCGGTGACGCCGGAACCACAGCTGGCAACGATCGGTCGGTTTAAGTCCACGCCTTGCCGGCGCAGGAGTGCTGCCAGCTCGTCGTTGGATTTCAGCGCGCCGTCGGCGACCAGCGCGTTCCAGGGAACGTTAAGGCTGCCGGGGATATGGCCGCGGCGCAGGCCGGGGCGCGGTTCGTCGACTTCCCCTTTAAAACGGGGGGCCGGACGGGCGTCGATAATTTGCGCCGAGCCGCTCTTGATGATAGCCAATACGTCATTACATCGGCGGATGGCGGATGTGTCCCGCCGCGCGGTGAAAGATTGCGCCGGGCGTTCAACATCGCCCTGTTCCAGCGGCAGATTTTGACTTTCCCAGCCGGCCAGTCCGCCACTCAGAATCGATATTTTTTCCACGCCGAAGGTACGCAGCATCCACCAGGCGCGAGGCGCGGAGAACAGGTTGCCTTCGTCATAAATGACAATATGTCGCCGATCGCTGACGCCGAGTTTGCCCATCGCGACGGCAAAGTCATCGCTGTCGGGCATCATATGCGGCAGGTCGGTATGATGATCGGATAAGGTTTCAATATCAAAAAAGACCGCGCCGGGTAAATGTCCGGCTCGGTATTCGGCATGAATATCACGGGTGGTTTCGCCCGGCGGCAACATCCGGGCATCAATGAGCGTGATATCGCTATCGTTAAGATGTCCGGCAAGCCAGGCGGCGGAAACAAACAGTTCGGATGAAGATGCTGACATAGAACCCCCACGCAGGGACTGACGATGTGCAATGATGGCGATTATTGTCAGCGATTTTACCTGTCCCGACAAGTGTCGGCTTAACGGGGACCATTGCCGGCGGCGGTGTTATCTATTTTCCATCCCAGCGGGATAAAGAGAAACAGCGGCAGGCGACGGAAAATAAGGTAGGGAAGAAGATAATGTTTTTTTAATAAAATGTTATTTATCTGGTAGGCAAGCGGTTACAGCCACCCTATAATCTGCGCCACTTTTGTCGGCCTGAATTATTCTCCTTTCAATCCGGCCGTTATCTGACAGTTATTGAATGAGGTCAATATGACGATAGAACGTACCTTTTCCATCGTAAAACCGAATGCTGTGGCGAAGAACGCGATTGGCGCGATTTATGCGCGTTTTGAGCAAGCGGGTTTTAACATCGTTGCGGCCAAAATGCTGCATTTGACGCGTGAACAGGCCGAAGGCTTTTATGCCGAACATCAGGGCAAACCGTTTTTTGACGGACTGGTTTCGTTCATGGTTTCGGGGCCGATCATGGTGCAGGTGCTGGAAGGCGAAAATGCGGTACAGCGTAACCGTGACATCATGGGCGCGACTAACCCGGCTAACGCGCTGGCGGGAACGTTGCGGGCCGATTACGCCGACAGCCTGACGGAGAATGCGGTACACGGCTCGGATTCCATCGAATCCGCGCAGCGCGAAATCGCCTATTTCTTCAGCGCGGATGAGATTTGCCCCCGCACCCGCTGACATAAAAAAACGCCGGGAGCGTTTTTTAACGTTGCCTGCAACGGCCCTGAGGGTGGCGCGCAGGGATAGCGCGCCATAAAAAAACGCCGGGAGCGTTTTTTAACGTTGCCTGCAACGGCCCTTGAGGGTGGCGCGCAGGGATAGCGCGCCATAAAAAAACGCCGGGAGCGTTTTTTAACGTTGCCTGCAACGGCCCTTGAGGGTGGCGCGCAGGGATAGCGCGCCATAAAAATTGCGGCGATGGTAGCTTAGCTGTTTTAAACTTTGTACAATGCGGCGCCCCGATAAGTATGCGCTTGTCCGGGGCGTTTCTTTTATTATCCTTCTTACGAGCCATAACGTGTAATAACGAGGCCAAGAGCGCTTATGTCCGAACAAATCGTGTCTGAAAAAACCGTGTCCGAAATTTCACCGGCGTCCGCCGTCGCTCTCGAACCCGCCAAATCCGGGGCGGAAAAAATCAATCTGCTGGATCTTAACCGTTCGCAAATGCGCGAATTTTTCGCCTCGCTGGGGGAAAAACCTTTCCGCGCCGATCAGGTGATGAAGTGGATCTATCACTATTGCTGTGATGATTTCTCTCAGATGACGGATATCAACAAAGCGTTTCGCGCCAAATTACAAGAGGTCGCCGAGATTCGCGCGCCGGAAGTGGTGGCTGAGCAACGCTCTTCCGACGGCACCATCAAGTGGGCGATTCTGGTCGGCGGTCAGCGAGTGGAAACCGTCTATATTCCTGAAGACGACAGAGCGACGCTGTGCGTCTCTTCTCAGGTCGGCTGTGCGCTGGAGTGCAAATTCTGTTCAACCGCGCAGCAGGGCTTTAACCGCAACCTGCGGGTTTCCGAAATTATCGGCCAGGTGTGGCGAGCGGCGAAAATTATCGGCGCGTTTAAGGTTACCGGCCAGCGCCCGATCACCAACGTGGTGATGATGGGAATGGGCGAACCCCTGCTTAACCTGACCAACGTGGTGCCGGCGATGGAAATCATGCTGGATGACTTCGGCTTCGGCCTGTCGAAACGTCGCGTCACCTTGTCGACGTCCGGCGTGGTGCCGGCGCTGGATAAACTGGGCGATATGATCGACGTGGCCCTGGCGATCTCGCTGCATGCGCCGAACGATGAAATTCGTAACGAAATCATGCCGCTGAATAAAAAATATAACATTGAAGCCTTTCTGGGCGCGGTGCGGCGTTATCTGGAAAAATCGAATGCCAACCAGGGGCGCGTCACGGTGGAATACGTGATGCTGGACCATATCAACGATGGCACCGAACATGCGCACCAATTGGCGGAATGTCTGAAAAACACGCCGTGCAAAATTAACCTGATTCCCTGGAACCCGTTCCCCGGCGCGCCTTATGGCCGCAGTTCGAACAGCCGCGTCGATCGCTTTTCCAAGGTACTGATGGAGTATGGCTTTACCACGATTGTGCGTAAAACGCGCGGCGACGATATCGATGCCGCCTGCGGTCAGCTCGCCGGTGAAGTGGTGGACAGAACCAAACGTACGCTGAAGAAAAAAATGGCGGGTGAACCTATCTCGGTTAAAACGGTCTGATACCTGATAGTCTGCGCCGCAAGCGAATGCGGTAATACTTTCAGGGCGCTAATCATTTATCCCATTTCCGGGATGGCTGCGACCGGATGCGGATTAAGGTAACATAACCGCTGATATGTTCGGCCGGGACGACAATGGAAGGAAGTCAGGCGTGACGCTACAGTTAAGACAGGGAAGGGGACGGCTGCTGGTTTTCGCCGCCGTGTTGTCGGCGGGGTGCGCTCAGTCGTCCCCGGAAAAGGTCAATCCGGCGGCGGCGCAAACCCGTTTGCAGTTGGGGGCGGAGTATCTGGCGCGCAATAACCTTGATGCCGCTCGCCAAAACTTTGAAAAAGCGCTGGAAGCAGCGCCGCAAGACTACCGCGCTCACTTAGGCATGGCGCTTTATGAGCAACGGGTGGGCGAAAATCAGGCGGCGGAAAAGCGTTATCAATTCGCGTTGCGCCTGGCGCCGGAAAGCGGCGGCGTAATGAATAATTACGGTGCGTTTCTGTGTGGTTTAGGGCAGTATGTAGCGGCGCAGCAACAGTTTAGCGCCGCTGCCCAACTCCCCGATCACCATCAGGTTGCCGATGCGTTGGAGAATGCAGGTTATTGTTTTTTCAAAGCAGGGCAAAATGATAATGCGCGTAGCGTATTAAGCCGGGCGCTGAGGTATGATCCTGCAAAGGGCCTCGTGCTGTTAACAGAGGCGGATAAACAGTTCTCTGCCGGAAAATACGAGCAGGCTCAATTGCTTCTGGATGTTTATCAGCATATTCTCCCGGTCAGCGCCGAGAGTTTATGGTTGCAGATTCGTTTCGCCGCGCTGGCGGGCCATGACGGCGACATTGAACGCTATGGCAAATCGCTGGCGCGAAGTTTTCCACAATCTAAACAGTACCAGCAGTTCTTAGCTAATGAATACTGAAGCCACTCAAGATAATACAGCATCAACCATTCCCGGCGAACGTCTTCGTCAGGCGCGTGAGCGTCTGGGAATGACTCAGCAGAGCGTTGCTGAACGTTTGTGTCTTAAGCTTTCGATTGTGCGTGAGATTGAAGAGGGCAATGTGCCTGCTAATCTGGCGCCGACGTTTTTACGCGGATATATCCGTTCTTATGCGAAGTTGGTTCATGTGTCGGAAGGCGAATTGTTACCCATGCTGGATAAGCATGTGGTGCCCAAAGCCTCCAACGTTGCGCCGATGCAGAGCTTTTCCCTGGGAAAAAGCCGCAAGAAACGCGATGGCTGGTTAATGACCTTCACCTGGCTGGTGGTCATCATTGTTCTGGGATTGACCGGCGCGTGGTGGTGGCAGAATCATCAGGCGCAGCAGCGGGAAATCAACAGCATGGTCGATCACGCCACTTCGTTGCAGGCATCGAGCGAAGGGCAGGAAGTGCCGTTGATGGATAATAGCGAATCGCCGGATCTCTCGGCGTCCGATAGCGCGCCTTCCACCCCGTTGGATATACCGGCGAGCACGGAAAATGCGGCGTCGGCCCAGCCTCAGGCGCAAGCTCAGTCTCAGCCGGCGCCTTCAACTGCCGCGCCGGTAGAGCCGGCGCCAACGGCTTCCGCGCAACCGCCATCGACGGATAACGCCAGTCAGAGCGCGGTAGCGCCGGCCGCCGGCGATGCGGCGTCGGAACAATCTCCGGCTACCGCCTCGCAAGCGCTGGTGATGAATTTTAGCGCCGACTGCTGGCTGGAAGTGACGGATGCCAGCGGAAAAAAATTGTTCAGCGGAATGCAGCGTAACGGCGGTTCCCTGAATCTGAGCGGTCAGGCGCCTTACAGCCTGAAGATCGGCGCGCCTGCCGCGGTACAGATTCAATATCAGGGTAAGCCGGTCGATTTAAGCCGGTTTGTAAGAAGCAATCAGGTTGCGCGTCTGACGTTGGCGGCGGAATAACCGAATCGCTGCCCGTGATGCCGCAATTTTGGAGAAGAAGTAATGCATAACGCTGCACCCATCACCCGTCGGAAATCAAAGCGGATTTACGTCGGCAAGGTGCCTATTGGGGATGGCGCGCCGATTGCGGTGCAGTCCATGACCAATACCCGGACCACTGATGTTGAAGCGACGGTTAATCAAATCAAATCACTGGAACGCGTCGGTGTTGATATTGTACGTGTTTCCGTTCCCACCATGGATGCGGCCGAAGCGTTCAAACTCATTAAACAGCAGGTGAATGTCCCACTGGTGGCCGACATCCATTTCGACTACCGCATTGCGTTGAAAGTCGCGGAGTACGGCGTTGACTGTCTGCGCATCAATCCGGGCAACATCGGCAACGAAGAGCGAATCCGCGCCGTGGTCGATTGCGCGCGGGATAACAATATTCCGATACGTATCGGCGTTAACGGCGGGTCGCTGGAAAAGGATTTGCAGGAAAAATATGGCGAGCCTACGCCGGAAGCGCTGCTGGAATCCGCCATGCGCCACGTTGATATTCTTGACCGTCTCAATTTCGATCAGTTTAAAGTCAGCGTAAAAGCGTCCGACGTTTTCCTGGCCGTGCAGTCCTATCGGTTGCTGGCCGCGCAAATCGACCAGCCGTTGCATCTGGGCATTACTGAAGCCGGCGGCGCGCGCAGCGGCGCGGTCAAATCAGCGATTGGATTGGGCCTGCTGCTGTCGGAAGGTATCGGCGATACCCTGCGTATTTCTCTGGCCGCCAATCCGATAGAGGAAGTGAAAGTCGGCTTCGATATTCTGAAGTCGTTGCGTATTCGCTCGCGCGGCATCAATTTTATCGCTTGTCCCACCTGCTCGCGGCAGGAGTTTGATGTCATTGGCACCGTGAACGCGCTGGAACAGCGTCTGGAAGACATTATCACGCCGATGGACGTCTCGATTATCGGTTGCGTGGTTAACGGGCCGGGCGAGGCGCTGGTTTCCACTATCGGCGTGACGGGCGGACATAATAAGAGCGGCTTCTATGAAGACGGCGTTCGTCAGCGTGAGCGGTTCGATAACGAGCAGATGATTGACCAGTTGGAAGCCAAAATTCGGGCTAAAGCGTCCATGATGGATGAGAGCCGACGCATTACGGTAAATCTGGTTGATAAGTAACCGGGTCTGATGCTGTGACGCCCGGCAAGACGATTCTTGAGCCCGATGGGAAGGCCTTCCGATTGAAGATAGCGTGCCAATCCCCCTATAATCGGGTTTATTTTTTGAATAATAGATAGAGAACAGACGTGGCAAAAAATATTCAAGCCATCCGCGGTATGAACGATTACCTGCCGGCCGATACGGCGCTGTGGCAGCGGATTGAAAACAGCCTGAAGCAGGTGCTCGGCAGCTACGGCTACAGTGAAATCCGTACGCCGATTGTCGAGCAGACCGGGTTGTTTAAACGCGCCATCGGGGAAGTCACCGATGTGGTCGAAAAAGAGATGTATACCTTTGAGGATCGGAACGGCGACAGTCTGACGCTGCGTCCTGAAAACACCGCGTCCTGCGTCCGTGCCGGTATCGAGCACGGCATCCTCTACAATCAGGAGCAGCGCCTGTGGTATATCGGGCCGATGTTTCGCCATGAGCGTCCGCAGAAGGGGCGTTATCGTCAATTTCATCAGATTGGTTGCGAAGTCTTTGGTCTGGCCGGGCCGGATATCGATGCCGAACTGATTTTGCTGACGGCGCGCTGGTGGCGGGAACTGGGTATTTCTGAACATGTTAATCTTGAGCTGAATTCCATCGGTTCTCTGGAAGCGCGCGCCACTTACCGTGAAGCGCTGATCGCTTTTCTTGAACAGCATAAAGATCGGCTTGATGAAGATTGCCTGCGCCGCATGTACACCAATCCGCTGCGCGTGCTGGATTCGAAAAACTCCCAGGTTCAGACGCTATTGAATGACGCGCCGGTTCTGACCGACTATCTGGATGACGAATCCCGCGTTCACTTTGAATCATTGTGTGAACTTTTAACGCAGGCCGGTATCCCATATACCGTTAATCCGCGTTTGGTTCGCGGTCTGGATTATTACAACCGCACCGTTTTTGAGTGGGTGACGACCAGTCTGGGCGCTCAGGGTACGGTCTGCGCCGGCGGTCGTTATGACGGCATGGTCGAACAACTGGGCGGACATGCGACGCCGTCCGTCGGGTTTGCCATGGGTCTGGAGCGTTTGGTTCTGCTGGTGCAGTCAGTCAACTCCGGCTTTAAAGCGCTTCCCGGCGTTGACGTTTATCTGATCTCTTCAGGCGCAGGCACTCAGATCGCCGCGATGAAACTGGCGGAGACGTTACGCGATGCGCTGCCGCAATTAAAACTGATGACCAACTACGGCGGCGGCAATTTTAAAAAGCAATTCGCCAGGGCTGATAAATGGGGCGCGCGTATTGCGCTGGTACTCGGTGAGAACGAGGTCGCGGCGGGTCAGGTGGTAATCAAAAACCTGAGCAACGGCGAGCAGGATACATTGGCACAGGCGGACGTCGCCGCAAGATTGACGACGTTGCTGGATTGAGGAGAGAGACACCGTGGAAGTCTATGGCACAGAGAATGAGCAGGTTGATGCGTTACGTCGTTTCTTCGCAGAAAATGGGAAGGCGTTGGCTGTTGGTGTTGTGCTTGGTGTCGGCGCGCTGGTGGGATGGCGTTTCTGGCTGAATCACCAGAACAACAGCGCGATGGCGTCATCGGCGTCATATCAGCAAATCAGCGATCGGCTGGCGGAAGGTAAAGCTGAAGACATCGCCTCGGCGGAGAAGTTTTCCACCAATAAAAATAGCTATGGCGTGCTGGCCTCGCTGGCGCTGGCTCGTCATTATGTAGATCAGAAGGATTTTGCCAAAGCTGAACAACAGCTGATTCAGGCTCAATCCCAAACCAAAGATGCCGATCTGCTCTCTCTGGTGAATTTGCGTTTGGCGCGCATTCAACTGCAAGAGAACAAAGCGGATGAAGCGCTGAAGACGCTGGATGCCGTCAAATTGGATGGCTGGGTTGCTTTGGCCGCGGAAGTCCGCGGCGATGCGCTGGTCAGCAAAGGGGATAATCAGGCTGCGCGTGAAGCCTATAACAAGGGGCTGGACGCCAATCCGCCGCAGGCATTACAAGCGTTCCTGCGCATGAAACTGAACAACCTGTCCAGCTAAGAGGAATTCCATGCAATTGCGTAAAACACTTCTGGTAGGACTGGTTTCCGCCGCCCTGCTGAGCGGATGTTCGCTGTTTAACAGCGAGGAAGATGTCGTCACTATGTCTCCACTGCCGACGGTGGAAAATCAGTTTACGCCGACGAAGGTTTGGAGTCGTTCGGTGGGAAGCGGCATTGGCGAATTTTATTCCAATCTGCGCCCGGACTGGCAGAGCGATCGCGTATTTGCCGCCGATCGCAAAGGGACGGTAAAAGCGCTGGATCTCGATAGCGGCGCTGAAATCTGGAAGGTTGACCTGTCTGAAAAAACCGGATTTTTATCCTCGAATATTTCCGCCTTATTATCCGGCGGCGTCGCAGTATCGGGGAATCATGTCTACGTCGGTAGTGAAAAAGCCCAGGTCTATGCCCTGAATACCGAGGATGGCGCATCGGTATGGCAAACCAAAGTCGCCGGCGAAGTGATTTCCCGGCCGGTGATCAGCGACGGCGTGGTGCTGGTTCACACCAGCAACGGAATGCTACAGGCGCTGGATGAAGCCGACGGCGCGATTAAATGGACGGTCAATCTGGATATGCCGACCCTGTCTTTGCGCGGCGAATCCGCACCGACCGTTGCCTTTGGCGCGGCTATCGTCGGCGGTGATAACGGACGTGTGAATGCGGTGCTGATTAACCAGGGGCAGCTAATCTGGCAACAGCGTATTTCACAGCCGAGCGGCGCAACGGAAATCGATCGTCTGAACGATGTCGACACCACGCCGGTTATTGTCGGAGAAGTGGTGTACGCATTGGGCTATAACGGCAACATGACCGCCCTGGACTTACGTTCCGGTCAGATCCTGTGGAAACGGGAACTGGGCTCGGTGCATGATTTCATCGTCGATGGCGACCGTATTTATCTGGTCGATCAGAATGACCGCATTGTGGCGCTGAACACCAATGGCGGCGTGAATCTGTGGCGTCAGAGCGATCTGCTGCACCGCAATTTGACGGCGCCGGTGCTGTATAACGGCTATCTGGTGGTGGGTGACGCCGAAGGATACCTGCACTGGCTGAACACGGCGGATGGCCGTTTTGTGGCGCAACAGAAAGTGGATAGCGCCGGTTTCCTCAGCAAGCCGGTCATTGCCAGCGATAAGCTGCTCATCCAGGCGAAAAACGGTGAAGTTTACGCATTCACCCGCTAGTTAACCACGACATACCTGGATCCCGCCCGCTTGCGGAGGCGATCCCCCAACGGCTCCTGACAGTATCAGGAGCCGTTTCGTCTTTATCGTCAGCGAGTGTTCTTGCTGTAACGTATTGAAACATAAGTAATGAGGTTGTAACAATGATACCTGTCGTCGCGCTGGTCGGACGTCCGAATGTGGGGAAATCCACTCTATTTAACCGCCTGACGCGCACGCGTGATGCTTTGGTGGCGGATTTCCCTGGGCTGACACGTGACCGCAAGTATGGTCGTGCTGAAGTGGAAGGTCATGAATTTATCATCATTGATACCGGCGGTATTGATGGCACCGAAGACGGCGTCGAAACGCGGATGGCCGGTCAGTCGCTGATGGCGATAGAAGAAGCCGATATCGTGTTGTTTATGGTGGATGCCCGCGCGGGGCTGATGCCTGCCGATCAGGGGATCGCGCAACATCTGCGCAGCCGCCAGAAGGCGACGTTTCTGGTCGCCAATAAAACGGATGGCGTCGATCCCGACACCGTTATCGGCGATTTCTACTCTCTGGGAATGGGGGATATCTATCCGATAGCCGCTTCTCACGGCCGCGGCGTAACGTCATTGCTTGAAAAAGCGCTGTTGCCGTTTGTGCAGGACGATGAGACTGAAGTCGTTGAGCTGACGGAAGAAGAAGAAAACGCCGCCTACTGGGCCGAGCAGCTTGCGGAGGGTCAGCTTGCCGACGACGCCGAGGGGGAAGAGGATGATTTCAATCCTGAAGACCTGCCGATTAAGCTGGCCATCGTCGGCCGCCCCAACGTGGGTAAGTCCACACTCACCAACCGTATTCTGGGCGAGGAACGGGTGGTGGTTTACGATATGCCGGGTACTACGCGCGACAGTATTTATATCCCGATGGTGCGTGACGAGCGAGAGTACGTGCTGATCGATACCGCCGGGGTGCGTAAACGCGGCAAGGTGACCGATACGGTTGAAAAGTTCTCGGTGATTAAAACGCTACAGGCGATTGAAGACGCCAACGTGGTGATGCTGGTTATCGATGCGCGCGAAGGGATTGCCGATCAGGATCTCTCTCTGTTGGGCTTTATCCTCAATAGTGGGCGCTCACTGGTGATTGTGGTCAACAAGTGGGACGGCCTGTCGCAGGAGGCTCGGGAGCAAATCAAGGAAACGCTGGATTTACGCCTCGGTTTTATTGATTTCGCCCGCATCCATTTTATCTCCGCGCTGCATGGCAGCGGCGTGGGTAATCTGTTCGAATCGGTGACTGAAGCCTATTCCTGCGCCACTCGCCGGGTGGGTACCTCCATGCTGACCCGCATTATGCAGATGGCCGTCGATGACCATCAGCCGCCGCTGGTACGCGGTCGTCGCGTAAAGCTGAAATATGCGCACGCGGGAGGCTATAACCCGCCGATTGTGGTGATCCACGGCAATCAGGTAAAAGATTTACCGGATTCCTATAAACGCTATCTGATGAATTACTATCGTCGTTCATTGCAGGTGATGGGAACGCCAATCCGCATCCAGTTCAAAGAAGGGGAAAACCCCTTTGCGGATAAGCGTAATACCTTGACGCCCAATCAGTTACGTAAGCGTAAGCGTTTGATGAAGCATCTGAAAAAAAGTAAATAATGAATGAGCGGGGCGGATACTGAGTATTCGCCCCGCATTGCTGAACGGCTGGGTAAGTTTATGTCCTGGGAAAACTGGAGTTTTGCGTTTAACGTCACGATGCCGAATCTGTTGATGCTGCTGCTGGGAATGGCGCTGCGCAAACTGAACATGCTGAACGACGCCTTTTGCGACTCGGCCATGCGCCTGGTCTTTAATGTCTCTCTGCCTTGTCTGCTGTTCTTCAGCGTGGTCAGCAATCACCAGCCGATGATGGCGCAGTTGCCGCTGGTGGTTTATGGCGTCGTCGGCACGTTACTGACTTATCTGTTGCTGGAGTTCGCCGCGGTCTATGTCGTCAAGGAACCGACCGAGCGCGGTATCTTCGTGCAGGGCGGCTTTCGTTCAAACACCGGCATTATGGGGCTGGCGTTCGCGATGAGCGCCTATGGCGAAGAAGGCGTCGCCATCGGTTCTTTGTACCTGATGGTGACGGTGATTATGTTTAACGTGTTGTCCGTGATCACCTTGACGCGCAGCTTAAAGCGCACGGATGACGGTCGGGGCATCCGTATCTTTGCGCTGCTGAAGAGCATCGTCACCAATCCGTTGATTATCAGCCTGCTGGGCGGCTTGTGCTATTCGAACAGCGGCTGGCCGATGCCATCTGTGATTCGGCAGACCGGCGGCTTTATTGCCTCGCTGTCGTTGCCGTTGGCGCTTTTGTGCGCCGGCGTTAGTCTTGATCTGCGGATGATTTTTCGATCGTCCAACGTGGCGGCGCTCTCCTCCGTGTCCAAGTTGCTGATTGTGCCGGCGATCCTGACGTTCGGCGGCTGGCTGGTCGGTTTTCGCGGCGCGACGCTCGGCGTGATTTTTTTGTTTTCCGCCACGCCGACGTCGGCGGGCAGCTACGCGATGACCCGGGCAATGGGCGGCAATCCCACGCTGGCGGCCAATATTATTGGTTTGACCACCGCTGGTTCGTTCTTTGTTATTGCCCTGGGCGTCTATTTCCTGCGTTCGCTCGGGGTGATTTAGTCATAAGGGGAGGATAGGGTGGAAGTCATTTGTCCGCGCTGCCATAGCGCGATGAACTGGAAAAACGATAATCGGTTTCATTGTCCGGCCTGTGGGGAGGACTATCTGCGCGAAGCGCATTGCCCCGAATGCCGACAGCCGCTTCAGGAGCTAAAAGCCTGCGGCGCGGTGGATTATTTCTGTCAGCACGGGCATGGTCTGGTTTCGAAAAAGCGCGTGGTCTTTTCGTTGCACAAACAACAGGCGGAAAAATAAAAAATATAATATGCGCTTATACCTTTTTAAGCCTTCTTTCTGCTTTTTCGCCACTGATAGGTTATTTTAGCAATCCGCTTGCTTCGGCAAAAAAAGACGAAAAGGTAAAATGAGGGCGAGTTTATCAGTTTGAAAACAAAATAGAGTAAAAGGATAATAATCACTGGCATGACAAGATTTGAATTCAACCCGGTCTGAGTATAGAGGGTAATATGGTAGATGCAGTTTGGCACAGCCAGAAATACAGAGGTGATGTACAGGATTTTTAATACTTCCAATCCTCTGTTATGCCCCCTTGGAATATAATGGATAAACATAATAAGCGGTATTATATAATAAATGATTGTTATGATTGCGGTGAACCCGAAGTGAAGTCCGTGATTGTTCTTATCAATGATAAACAGATCTGCCAGCACGATTGTATTTATTACGGCAACGGGCAGTAATAAAAATATAGCCATTACGGTTGTCCACGGCGTTACGGGAGGGATCGCGTTTTCTTTCTTAAGGAAGTAATTCTCCAGTTTTTTTCCTGAACGTCGGTATAGCGCAGGGTTCTTATCTCTGATTTCTTTCTCAACCTCCCTTCCATGGCTGATTAATTCATTGAAATTTTTACCTAAATTCATCATTCTTCCCTATTGTCGTGGTTGAGTGAATCAAATATATCCCACGGAATATCATATAACGAGCCAGATTGATGCCGACAAATGCCGATGTATTGTTTATCGCTCTTGCCAGGCAATGATGCTGCTAGACCGCCTGATACGGCAAGCAACACATTAATGATTATTGCTCCGCATGAAAATGCTGTTGACGTAATTTCTGTCCCCGGAGACGGACTGGATGCGGATTTAAAGTCGCTATTTGCCTTCGCGCCATAGGGTGGTGAGTTCCGGCGGCGCCAGGTTTTCCGGGATCAAAAACTCTTTTTCGGCATCGGGCGTTTTCTTTGCGGAGGAAAAATAGATATGAATGCGGTAATAAAATTGATCGCCGCGGCCGGGGGAGTCCGGCCCGCCGGGTTCGCGCGCCTGCGGCAGCGCGGAGCGGATAGCGTGGCAAATGCGTTCCCGAACGGGTGGCGGCAGGTTGGCTAATGCAAAACGCCGCAGTCCGGCCAGCTTGGGGATCCAGGCGATGCCGCCTTCGCGCGCCAGTTCGATAACGGCATCATCATTGAGTTCAGGCAACGTCTTCATCTACAGGCTTCCCTGGGCGGATACAACCCCTACTTTTTCCCAGGATTGCTTAACGATATCCGCGACGGACTGGTCGAAAAGCTGTGCGGCATGCTGGATGGTGAAGCGGGAGAATATTTCAAAATCGGCGTTTTGCGGCAGCGACTTATCACACAGGGTGGCATACCATATTTTGCCCGCTTTTTCCCAGGAATAGCCTCCCAGTTCGGTCGCCGCCAGATAAAATGCGCGGTTCGGTATCCCAGAGTTGAGGTGTACGCCGCCATTATCTTCACGGGTATTGATATAGCCGTCCATATGCGAGGGTTGCGGATCCCGGCCTAACAGCAGATCGTCATATGCGGTTCCCGGTTGCGACATCGAGCGCAGGCCGGTTCCGTGGATCCCTTCCGCCAGCAGCTCTTCGCCAATCATCCAGTCGGCCTGATCCACCGTTTGTCCGCGGTGGAACTGTTTTACCATTGAACCAAAAACATCGGATAACGACTCGTTCAAAGCGCCGGATTGCCTTAAATAGATGAGCTCGGCTTCACTTTCAATCACGCCGTGCGTCAGTTCATGCGCCACAATATCAATGGCGATGGTGAAGCGGTTGAAAATTTTACCGTCGCCGTCGCCAAAAACCATCTGCTGTCCATTCCAGAACGCGTTCTGATAGTCTTTGCCGTAGTGTACGGTGCCTGTTAGCGTTAAGCCTTGATTATCAAGGGAATTGCGCTGAAAGGCCTGCCAGAAGAAATCATAGGTAACGCCAAGATAGTCATGGGCTTCATCGACGGCGATATCGCCATTGCTGTCCTGACCTTCCTTTCGCACCAGCTTGCCGGGCAATTGCTGCTGATTTTCCGCATCGTATATTTCGCGATAGGGCCGACCCGCAGAAGCCAGGGCGTGAGGCGCGGGTTTGGGGTGAGTGCTTACCATCAGCGACTGAACGTGCATCAGGGTTTGTTGGGCGCAGCGACGCTGTTCCTCTGACCCATTGGCAATAATGCGATGTAAAAGATAAGGAGGGATCACGCTGTGAATCGGCCTGGACTTCATACCTCGGTCTCCTTGAGAAAGGTGGCGAATGGCAATTCAGACGATCGAAAACGGGGACTGCTAATAATTACCTAAGGTAAATATAGTTTAGCAGGGTATTTCTATCTTTTTTTGCGCCGTTTAGCTATTAATGCCGTCGCGTTTTCCGGCATCAGCATGGTGACCTGACTTTCTACCCAACCGTCTTGCAGGCGGGTCTTCAACATGGCTCCCGGCTCGGCCTGGGCGATATTCTTCAGCACCTGGCCGTCCGGCGTAGTGGTGACGTTATAACCGCGCGCCAGCGTCGCCAGCGGACTGACTCCCTCCAGATGCGAGCAGGCGACGCCCAGCCGCTGTTTATGCTGATTGAGCCGGCGCTCAAGGGCGTAGCGCATCTGATACTGCAACTGCTGTAAACGCTGTTGCGCACGATGGATCCTGGGTTGCGGTTGTTGCTGTATCAGTCGCTGTTGTAAACGCTCACTGCGGCGCGCTAGCTGTTTGAGCTGCAACTGCATCCCCTCATCCAGCCGCTGGCGCAGCCTGACCAGTTGCGTCTGCTGACGAGCCAGGCGCAACTGCGGATGTTGCTGCTGTAAGCGATGTTGCAGACGGGTAAAGTCGCGACTGCGCTGGGCGAGGTAATAATCCATCGCCATTTCTAAGCGCTGGCGCTGCGATTGTATCTGGCGGATGAGTTCGAGCTGATTACGGCTGACCAGTTCCGCGGCCGCCGACGGCGTAGGCGCGCGCAAATCGCCGACGAAATCGGCGATGGTGACGTCGGTTTCATGGCCGACGGCGCTGACGACGGGAATCCGGCTGGCGAAAATCGCCCGAGCCACCCGTTCATCGTTGAAACTCCATAAATCTTCCAGCGAGCCGCCGCCACGCCCTACGATCAGCACATCGCATTCGGCGCGCAGGTTAGCGAGATCGATCGCGCGCACAATCTGTAGCGGCGCTTCGTTGCCCTGTACCGCGGTTGGATAGACCACCACCGGCAGCGACGGATCGCGACGTTGCAGAACCTGTAAAATATCGTGCAGGGCGGCGCCGCTGGCTGAGGTGATGACCCCGACCCGTTTGGCGGGGCTTGGCAATGCCTGTTTGAATTGCTGATCGAAAAGCCCTTCCGCGGCGAGTTTCTGTTTTAGCTGTTCAAACTGCTGTTGCAGCAGGCCGTCGCCCGCCGGCTGCATACTTTCCGCCAGCAGTTGGTAATCGCCGCGTGGTTCATACAGCGTAATCGAAGCGCGTATCAACACCTGCTGACCGTTTTGCGGGCGGAAGACGACGCGGCGGTTGCTGTTGCGAAACATGGCGCAGCGGACCTGCGCGCGTTCATCTTTCAGCGTGAAATACCAATGGCCGGATGACGGCTGAGAAAGGTTGGATATTTCGCCGGAAAGCCATATCTGGCCCATTTCCATTTCCAGCAGTTGTCGCACCGTCTGGTTCAGGCGGCTAACGGTAAAAATCGCAGAAGAGGGGAATTGAGACATTGTGAGCCAGATCAAATTTTAAAACAGAGACTTAATTGATCGATAGTACCTGGCTGTAACAGGTAATCAAGCATTTTTTTTAAAAAACACTGGAGACAATCGGTTACGCTCTGTATAATGCCACGGCAATATTTTATCTGTTCTTCACATCCACCTTGGTGAGATATTGCCCATGTTACGTATCGCTAAAGAAGCATTGACGTTTGACGACGTCCTCCTTGTTCCCGCTCATTCTACCGTCTTGCCTAATACGGCTGATTTAACCACCCAACTGACGAAAACCATTCGCCTGAATATTCCTATGTTGTCTGCCGCGATGGATACCGTAACGGAATCCAATCTGGCGATTGCGCTGGCGCAGGAAGGCGGTCTCGGCTTTATTCATAAAAATATGTCGATTGAACGTCAGGCTGAAGAAGTCAGCCGGGTAAAAAGACATGAAAGCGGCGTGGTGGTTGATCCTCAAACCGTTACGCCAACCACCACGCTGCGTCAGGTAAGGGAACTGACCGAACGCAATGGTTTTGCCGGTTATCCGGTGGTTGCCGAAGGTAATGAACTGGTTGGCATCATCACCGGTCGTGACGTACGTTTCGTCACCGATTTGGATCTGCCGGTCAGCGCGGTGATGACGCCGAAAGAACGTCTGGTCACGGTAAAAGCCGACGAAGCCCGTGAAGTCGTGCTGCACAGAATGCATGAAAAACGCGTTGAGAAAGCGCTGGTGGTGGATGATAAGTTCCACCTGCTCGGCATGATCACGGTAAAAGATTTTCAGAAAGCGGAACGTAAACCTAACGCGTGTAAAGACGAACATGGCCGTCTGCGCGTTGGCGCGGCCGTCGGCGCAGGCGACGGTAATGAAGAACGCATTGATGCGCTGGTTGCGGCCGGCGTTGACGTGTTGCTGATTGACTCCTCTCACGGTCACTCCGAAGGCGTATTGCAGCGCATTCGCGCCGCCCGTGAAAAATACCCGGATCTGCCGATTATCGGCGGCAACGTAGCGACGGCCGCGGGCGCAAAAGCGCTGGCGGACGCTGGCGTGAGCGCGGTGAAAGTGGGTATCGGCCCCGGATCTATTTGTACCACGCGTATCGTCACCGGCGTGGGCGTACCGCAGATCACCGCAATTTCCGACGCGGTCGAAGCACTGGAAGGCACCGGCATTCCGGTTATCGCCGACGGCGGTATTCGCTTCTCCGGCGATATCGCGAAAGCGATCGCTGCCGGCGCGGCTTGTGTGATGGTCGGCTCGATGCTGGCCGGTACGGAAGAATCCCCCGGCGAGATCGAACTGTATCAGGGGCGCTCTTTCAAATCCTATCGCGGTATGGGCTCGCTGGGCGCGATGTCCAAAGGCTCTTCCGACCGTTATTTCCAGAGCGATAACGCGGCGGACAAACTGGTGCCGGAAGGGATTGAAGGCCGCGTGGCTTACAAAGGCATGCTGAAAGCCATTGTGCATCAGCAGATGGGCGGCCTGCGCTCCTGTATGGGGCTGACTGGCTGCGGCACCATCGATGAACTGCGCACGAAGGCGGAGTTTGTCCGCATCAGCGGCGCCGGCATTCAGGAAAGCCATGTCCATGACGTTACCATTACCAAGGAATCACCGAATTACCGTATGGGTTCATAAGGTGATTACAGGCTGATTTAATTCGTTAAACCCGGTAATATTCACCGGGTTTAATTACTTTTTAGCTTTTATATCCTATCGATTTCAAGGTGAAGGGCGTGCAACAGCCCGTCGACTTGAGGTTTGCCGGATATATTCGTATTTGGAATACGTTTCCCATGACAGAAAACATTCATCAACACCGCATTCTTATTCTGGATTTCGGCTCGCAATATACGCAGCTGGTTGCACGACGTATTCGTGAACTGGGCGTGTATTGTGAACTCTGGGCATGGGATGTCACAGAAGCGCAGATCCGCGAATTTAATCCTAACGGCATTATTCTTTCCGGCGGCCCGGAAAGCACCACTGAATTCAACAGCCCGCGTGCGCCTGAGTATGTTTTCCAGGCGGGCGTGCCGGTATTAGGCGTTTGCTACGGCATGCAGACCATGGCGATGCAACTGGGCGGCCATGTTGAAGGCTCCAATGAACGTGAATTCGGTTACGCTCAGGTTGAAATTAAAACCGACAGCCGACTGGTGGCCGATATTCAGGATGCATTGAGCGCTGACGGCGCGCCGCTGCTGGATGTCTGGATGAGCCACGGCGATAAAGTGACCGCTATTCCCGACGATTTCGTCACCGTCGCCAGCACCGATACCTGTCCGTTCGCCATTATGGCCAACGAAGAAAAACGTTTTTACGGCGTACAGTTCCACCCGGAAGTTACGCACACCCGTCAGGGACAGCGTCTGCTGGAGCGTTTTGTGCGCGATATCTGCCAGTGCGAAGCGCTGTGGACGCCGGCTAAAATTATTGACGACGCCGTTGAGCGCATTCGTCAGCAGGTTGGCGAAGACCATGTCATCCTTGGTCTGTCCGGCGGCGTCGACTCCTCGGTCACGGCGATGTTGCTGCACCGCGCCATCGGTAAACGCCTGACCTGCGTCTTTGTGGATAACGGCCTGCTGCGCCTGAACGAAGCCGATCAGGTGCTGGAAATGTTCGGCGATCGTTTCGGCCTGAATATCGTCCATGTCCCGGCGGAAGATCGCTTCCTGGACGCGCTGGCCGGTATCGACGATCCGGAAGTGAAGCGTAAGACCATCGGTCGCGTCTTTGTCGAAGTCTTTGATGAAGAAGCGTGCAAACAGTCCGAAGTGAAATGGCTGGCGCAAGGCACCATCTACCCGGACGTGATTGAATCCGCCGCTTCGGCAACCGGCAAGGCGCACGTGATCAAGTCTCACCATAACGTCGGCGGCCTGCCGAAAGAGATGAAGCTGGGTCTGGTGGAACCGCTCAAAGAGCTGTTTAAAGACGAAGTACGCAGAATCGGCCTGGAGCTGGGCCTGCCGTACAACATGCTTTATCGCCACCCGTTCCCGGGGCCGGGTCTGGGCGTGCGCGTGCTGGGTGAAGTGAAAAAAGAGTATTGCGACCTGCTGCGCCGTGCCGATGCCATCTTCATTGAAGAACTGCACAAAGCCGAACTGTACGACAAAGTAAGCCAGGCTTTCACCGTCTTCCTGCCGGTGCGTTCCGTCGGCGTGATGGGCGACGGCCGCAAGTACGACTGGGTTGTTTCATTGCGTGCGGTGGAAACCATCGACTTTATGACCGCTCACTGGGCGCATCTGCCGTACGAGTTCCTCGGCCGCGTCTCCAACCGCATCATCAACGAAGTGGACGGCATCTCCCGCGTGGTTTACGACGTGTCCGGCAAGCCGCCGGCGACGATCGAGTGGGAATAAGTTTTTAACATCCACTGAGTTCCGCGAACATCTAAAATCGCCAGTAAAATCATAGGATTTTCTGGCGATTTTGTTTTCTGGCTCGCATAAACCTTGAAAAGTACATTTTAGGGGTTGCCGTAAAAATACGGTGACCTTGTGTGACTCATTGTCCGTGGTCTGGCGAAAAGCAAAAGAGCAAACTCTCCGTTTGAAAATCAACATTAACATACGGAGAAATATATGGAGCAACATGACTGGCATCCAGCCGACATTATTGCAGGCTTAAGGAAGAGGGGAACGACGCTGGCGGCGATTTCCCGAGAGGCGGGGCTGGCGTCGTCTACGTTGGCAAACGCGCTGACGCGGCACTGGCCGAAAGGCGAGCGCCTGATCGCCGAGGCGCTAAATAAACGCCCCGAAGAGATCTGGCCGTCGCGCTATGAAAACATCAGGCGAAGGCAAAGTGGGGCAGGGGAGTCGGATTGAGAATCAGCTCAGCAGAGGTTTACAAAACCTTATATTTTGCACGAATGGATTTCGGCGCTCCTTAACGGATTTCTATGGAATGGAAATTTGTTAGGGAGCCAACAAGCGCAGCGCATTAGCCGCTTGATGCGGGAAGGCTGGCGCAGTAAGTTATTGGTGCTTTATTGCTGCGGCAAGCAGCATCCCATGTTGTCACGACTTTCAAGGCAATGCGCAGGCCAAACCTGTGAGGTCGACACCCAGCCCGCCATCGCTGCCATTCTGCGGGCGCTCGCTTCGGCGGCGGCAGTTACCTTATCTCAGCGCTTTCCGGCGCGACCTGTCATCTGACGCACATTTCCTCCGCCAATTCTCATCAACCTACTTCTCAGAGGAGGACTGAACCGATATCTGAGGCAGGCTTTCAGCCTGAGGGGATTACCTGCTGATGCAGGCGGCTGCACCGAGTGCATCAATATTTCTCGGTAAATCGGTGAGTGTTTCAGGCATTGAAACATCGTCATAGAAAACATCAGTTCTACGAGGAAGCCGTTTTACCTTGCGCCGGTTTCTGACCAGAGCCACGGGTTGGTGGCCCCGATTTCAATAGTAGTATTCACGACATGAAGACCAATACTTCCTGTCGCCCCGGCAACGAGTATTTTTATGATAAACCTTCTGATAATTCAGACTTATTTTCGATACGGCCAGAATATCAATTATCATTATTGTCAGTAATGGGGCTAAAATGATTGTATCTATGAACACCCTTCATGAGTGCGCTTTGGAGGGGATGTTTCAATAAGGAAATCGCCAATGCTCAAAGAAAACTTCAACGAACTGCAAATCTTTCTTGTGGTTGCAAGGGAGCGAAGTTTTACCAAAGCAGCTGGCAAACTCGGTGTTTCTCAGTCAGCCCTTAGCCATGCGATGAAAGCACTGGAGGAAAGGTTAAACATTCGCCTTTTGACCCGAACCACCCGAAGTGTTGCACCCACTGAAGCAGGTGAGAGAATTATTGCCTGCCTTGAACCTCGTATCGCCGATCTTGAGCAGGAGCTGGAATCGCTGGTTCAACTGAACGGCACAGCCTCCGGCAATATCCGTTTATCTGCCGGGGAGCATGCCGCGCGAAGCCTGGTATGGCCAAAGCTAAAACCCTTCCTTAGGGAATACCCGCAAATTAATGTCGAACTGGTGGTGGATAACGGCTTTGTCGATATTGTTGAGGGGCGTTTTGACGCCGGGATCCGTCTGGGTGAAAGCGTGGATAAGGATATGATCGCCGTGAGGATTGGCCCGGATATGCGGATGGCTGTGGTCGGCGCGCCGTCATATTTCGCCGCTAACCCCGTGCCTGAAACACCGCACGAGTTACAAAACCATCAGTGCATCAATATGCGCCTGCCGACGGCCGGTGGTCTTTATCACTGGGAGTTCGAGAAAGATGGTAAGCCGCTACGCGTGAGAGTTGAAGGGCAGGTGACGCTTAACCTGCTGGCAGAAAGGATTGATGCTGTTTTATCCGGTTTTGGCATCGCCTGTATTCCTGAGGATAGGGTGCAGGATTATGTAGAGTCGGGAGAACTTATGCAGGTTCTGCAAGACTGGTGTCCTTCTTTCCCCGGATATTACCTTTACTACCCCAGCCGTAAGCAGCATCCGCCCGCTTTTGCGCTGATGATCGATGCACTTCGCTACTCGGAATGACGGGTTCGCAATTCGCTGTGGACCCGTCAGGGTGTTAACGGCCTACACGAGCCTGATGCTCAGGCGAGTAACGTTCGCCGACGATTTTAATCGTTTCAAGCGCCTGTGTTATCTGCCGTGAGTCATCCTGCGAAAGAATGATGTCGGCGGCGTCCAGGTTTTCCTCCAGCCGGTGCAGTTTGGTGGTACCCGGGATGGGAACAATCCACGGTTTTTGCGCCAGCAGCCATGCCAGCGCGATTTGCGCGGACGTCACACCTTTCTCTATTGCCAGTTCACCCAACAACGAGACCAGCTTTTCATTGGCTTCGATCGCTTGTGCGGCGAAACGCGGCACGGTGCTGCGGTAATCATCCTTGCCAAACGTGGTTCCTGGCTTAATCGATCCCGTCAGGAAGCCTTTACCTAATGGGCTGAATGGCACAAAACCAATGCCCAGATCTTCCAGTAACGGCAGGATCTCCTGCTCAGGCTCGCGCCACCACATGGAGTATTCGCTTTGCAGGGCAGTGACAGGTTGTACAGCATGCGCACGGCGAATGGTTTGCACACCCGCTTCGGACAGACCGAAATGTTTGACTTTGCCTTCAGCTATCAGGTCTTTCACCGTTCCTGCAACATCTTCAATAGGGACATCCGGATCGACACGGTGTTGATATAGCAGATCAATGACATCAGTCTTAAGACGGCGTAATGACCCTTCAACAGCTTCACGGATATGCTCCGGACGGCTGTTTAAAATCTGCTGCTTGTTGTCCGTACCGAAGGTAAAACCAAACTTGGTGGCGATGACCACGCGGTCACGAAAGGGTTTTAAGGCTTCACCGACAACCTCTTCATTAAGGAAGGGGCCATACACTTCGGCGGTATCGAAGAACGTGACGCCACGCTCAACCGCTGCACGAATGAGTTCGATAGCCTGACGGGTATCTGTCGCCGGGCCGTAGCCGTGGCTGAGGCCCATGCAACCGAGTCCAAGCGCGGATACTTCGAGTCCGGATTTACCCAGGTAACGTTTTTGCATTGAATGAATACCTTTTTATCGCGACTTAAACATCAAGTTTGCGGCCAGTCAGCCATTCCACCATTGCGGGGTCGCGGTGAGAGAAGAATGCGCTGGTTGCGGTATCGAGGGCGGCAATCTGCAGCATATCCTCAGAACTGAGTTCAAAATCGAGAATGTTGATGTTCTCTTCCATGCGTTCTTTCCGCACCGATTTCGCCAGCGAAACGATACCGCGCTGGAAGATCCAACGCAGCACAACCTGGCCCACGCTTTTGCCATATTTCTGACCAATCGCCGTTAACACGGGATGCTGGAACAGACCATTTTTACCTTCAGCAAACGGCGCCCAGGCTTCCGGCTGAATGCCACGGCTTTGCATCCACGGAACGGCGTGCAGTTGCTGGTTGAAGGGGTTAACTTCAATCTGGTTTACCGCAGGGGCGACTTTATTGAAGGCGATAAGATCGGCCAGTCTGTCAGGATGAAAGTTACTGACGCCAATGGCGCGAATTTTGCCTGCCTGTTGCAGTTCTTCCATGGCGCGCCAGGCCCCATGGACATCACCGTAAGGCTGGTGAATCAGATACAGGTCAACGTAGTCAAGTTGCAGTCGATTCAGAGAGCGTTCGAACTGCGCTTTAGCACCTTCGTAATTGGTATCCTGCAGCCAAAGTTTGGTTGTGACAAAAAGTTCGTTACGTGCGATACCGGTCTGTTTCAGCGCATTCCCGACCTGGGTTTCATTCTGGTAAGACGCAGCGGTATCGATCAGGCGGTATCCCGTATCGATGGCATCAATAACGGCTCTTTCGCATTCAACGGCATCAGACATCTGAAACACCCCGAAGCCCTGCAGGGGCATGTCAATACCGTTATTCAGTTTTACAGTTTGCATGACGTTATCCTTCAACTGTTGTCCAGGAAAAGCATAACGCAAAGTGATTTATTCGATTAGACGGGGTAATTAGCTAGGGTTTATTAGCTGTGTTCATTAATTTTGAGGGTGTCCGGAGGTCGGCTTTGTACCCAGGCTGTGTGGAAACTAATAGTTTCAAGTCGCTCAGCAACATTTCTGATCTGCGTTGTAAGAATGTCGTCGAAGCTGACTGAGTACCCATAAATTTTCATTCGGGCGGTTCAAGGGCTTTTAATACCGACCATAACTTCATTGAAGGCGAAAGCGGCGGCAACCGCTAGCCGTATTGTTCTCGCAACTTAATAGTCAATTCTTCAGTACTTGTTGAATTTTCTGAAGTCGGCAATAGTTTTAAAGTCAGGCGTTAATCGATCAAGCAACCACATCAGTTCAACGTTCCGCCGGGCCTCTTTTTCTAACCTGCGTGAGGACTGAATGCGGCTCAGGTATCCATAAATGTACAGCTTCAGCATAGGCGTAAAGTTGCGCCGCTGGTTAGATCCAACCGGGGAATACATCTGTCTTTTCCGCTATAACCAACAGACTGACGAGGCGATTCTCGACATTTTCGCCGGCACACGTCAGGACTGGTTATCACTTCTCTATCTCGTCCAGATCTCCCGCCCGTAAAGATCGAAGCATGTGACGACTACCCCAGCGATGGCTGTGGGGTTCACATGTGTGCTTTTATCATCCCCAATAACCGTCGAGGCGGTTGTAATTGATCGATAATCAACGTGAGTTATGATTGGGCGACTTTCCCCTTACATCGCAGATTCTTCTAGTGTTTTCATGCAAGTACATACAGAAGCAAAGCCGATGCACTTTAATTACCGACCTTTTCAGCGAGCCGCTATGTCCGTTGTTCGCTCAAAGCAAACAGTCACATTCAACAGCTCTTCACCAAGATTAGGCCATTTATTTTTGATAAAGCCTGATGATTGTATTGAGCCCTCAATAATGAAGGCTCAATACGACTTCTTTCTATTGCAGATCTTTTTCCTTCAGGAATTTACTTACCAAATCAGCAATCTGCACATTATTCAGGTCAGAGAACGGGAAGTGGGTATTACCTTTGATTCCTACCTCAGGCAGATGTGTCACAGTGACATCCCCGCCATGCTTGTTCACCACGTCACGCCACTCACGAGCCATCGCCAGACGTACGCGCCAACTATCCTGCGCGGGCATGGCGACAGGCTTATCCGGTATGTTATCGCCGTAAATAATCAGAATCGGGATTTTAGTCAGCGCCATAAACTGTTCCATCGGCACTGATTCACCCTTCAGCGTGTCGAACGCACTTGGCATAGGGGCTGGTAGTTCTTTCTCCGGGAAGACAAAACTGCTACCAGGCTCGAAGGCGACAATAGCTTTGACCTTGTCGTTTTTCATCGCAGCGTACCAGCCAGGCCCGCCGCCCTGAGAGTGGGTGAAGAGGATAGCCGGGCCGGATTTATCTACTACAGCGGACATAGCGTCAGAGATAACATTGATATCAAACGGCCCTGTATTCGGGGTCATCTGACGGAAATACTGATTTAGTGCTTCTTTGTCGTGAGAGAACTGAACGCCTTTAAAATACTCTGGCCACACGCCAACGCGAAACTGGTTAAACCACATTTGCTCATCGGGTTTTGGCGTGACAGTACCTTCTACAGTGGTGCGCCCGGCGCTGCCCCGACGCGGCTGATCGACAAGATAAGTTGAAAATCCGCGACGCAAAAATATGTTCTGAAATCCTTCGCGACCGTCAGGCGTGCTTTCCCAGGTGCGGGAAAACTGCCCCGCACCATGCAGCATGACGATGGGGTATTTGTGCGGATTCTCCGGGATTTTGTAGAACACTGACGCATGATCGCCATGATAAGTTTGACCAGCGGAGTCCAGCGGCTTTTTCGCATCAAATGTTCCTGGTGCGGTGATGATGGTTCCGCCAGCGGAAAAGCTACCTTGTTGCTGAATGACCAATGGTTCGGCATAGACGGACTGAGCCGCCAGGCCGCCTGCCATCACGCAGATGGCCAGCGTTTTTAAGATCGTCTTCAAGATTACATCCTCTGTTATGTTTGCAGTTCAATCATATCTGAGTTGCCAGCATTAATTATTTAGCCCCCTTGATTGCCCTTATTTGGCAGACTCATGAATGCGGAAGATTAGCCGCGTATCGTCTCTAACCAACGGGTTACCGTTTCTGTGGTTCTTCGCTCCTGATCGCATTCAATGACCAGCGGTTTTTCCCGGCGAGCGGTTGGCGCCAGACTTGCAAGGATGTCGTCGCTGTCCCCTTTACCGTAGCCGCCGTGAGTAATGAAGGGGATGAGTAATTTGCCCGCAAGGTTATGGCTGCTAAGAAATGTTTGCACAATGGGCGGCACGCTGGTCCCCCAGACGGGAAAGCCTAAATACACGGTCTCATAGCGTTCGATATCTGCGACGCTATTTTTTAATGCTGGTTTTACTCCCCGTTCACGCTCATTTTTCGCGTGTTCAACGGTCTGAAAATAGTCTTCCGGATAAGGTGTGGCCGGTTCGATTTCAAACATATCGGTTTTCAGGCTGCGGTGAATGACGCCCGCAATAACTCGTGTGTTCCCGCTACGGGAAAAGTACGCCACCAGAATACGGCTTTTACCCCGCACCTTTACGTTTCCAATCGCAGCTGTTGCCAGGGAGACGTTCGCCAGCGTGAGCCCGGCAAGCGCGGTAATCAATATTCTGCGGGTGGGATCATGCTCCATAACCAACTCCTTTATTTGCTCGCGAGCGCCTTTTCAGCTCGCATGGCGGCATCATTTTCGCCATGTTCACGCAGAACCTGTGCCAACTGGCGCAGCTGCGCTGCCGTCAGGCCGACCCGCATGCTTGCTCGCGTATGAGATAACAGTTGTGCTTCAATAAGACTAACGAAGTCGGAGAGAAAGATAATTACCCACATTAAATAGCCGCTATGAATGAAATTCATGAAACCATAGGGTATGTGATGGTTATTTTTTTGCCTGAATAGTAAGCGCCATCAAGGCGCTGGCAGCCGTAAACACCGCAATGATCCAGCCCATTGTCCATGGCGTACCATCGCTAAATAGCGCCAGAAGCAGTGAAGAGATGATGCCGCTGCCGTATTGCAATGCGCCCATTAGTGCCGATGCGGAGCCTGCGACATTTGGTACTGCATCCAGCGCACAAGCCGTAGACGTTGCCGCGATGATGCCATTCATAGAGAAGAACACGAATACGGCCACTACAATCACGGTGATCCCGCCAACGCCCAGACCAGTTGCGACAGCAAGTACTATTGCGGAAAGGGTAGCGATGAATACCGCTAGCTTAAGTAACGTTTCCAATGGGTAGCGATGAACCAGGCGTCTGTTGACCATGCTTACAGCCATCAATCCCACAATGTTTACGGCAAATAGCCAACCGTAATGCTGCGGGTCAACGCCAAAGTACGTAATGTACACAAACGGGGAGCCGGTGATGAAGGCGTACGCTGCGACGTAGTAGAAGGTCAGGCATAGCGTAAACCGCATGTATTTGGCGTTGGTTAGCAAAGCATAATAGTTTCGAAAGGCACTGGTTACGGAGGCTTGCGAGCGCTTTTCTGCAAGTAATGTCTCCGGTAACCAGAATAAAGACATCAGCATTAATGTTCCGATAATAGCTAGCAGCCAGAAAATGGCATGCCACGATGTGACTTTAATCATTTGCCCGCCAATTAGAGGGCCGGCAATCGGCGCGACAGCCATAATGATCATCAGGGTCGACAACATTTGCGCTGCACGGGTACGGCTAAACAGATCACGGATCATTGCACGAGCCAGCATAGGGCCGGTACAGGCGCCTAACGCCTGAAAAACACGCCAGAAGACAATTTGAACAATATCTGGTGATAACGCGCAGCCCACCGATCCTATAACGAATAAACCCAGACCAATGAACAGCGGCAGACGCCGTCCGTAACGATCGCTAATCGGTCCCCAAATAAGTTGCGCAATGCAAAATCCAATAAGAAACCCTGTGATTGTCAGTTCTGCATCACCCTGTAAATCTTTCGCCATGACGGGCATGGCGGGAAGATAGATATCGGTTGATAATGAAGTGACGGCCATTAAGGCGCTGAGAATGAGTATAAAAGTAAGACCGGTTTGTTTAGCCCTAGATGACTGCGTTCGCGACTGTAGGTTGAACATGGTGATCCGTCTGAACATGAAGGAATAGGTGCATGTTAACGGGTTTGTGCATGCTGATAATGGCAGGCGGGAGGATAGGGACTATGAGTGGTATTCATTAATAGAAAACGATATCTCTCATGGCATGGGCAGGATATGCCATAGGAAAGAGAGGCGATGCCATGTTCAGGTTTGCAATCCTGGCATGGTATCGGATGTGCGGCTTTACCAGAAATGCTGGGGGACGTTCATATACCTGAGAAAGAAGAAACGAGCTAAAAGGAAAACGAGGAATATGAAACCAATACGGCGAATGGGGAATGGATATGAACCGCATGTCGAACAGTTTGGCGATCGATTGACCTACTCGCTGCCTGTCGACTCTGGGGTTGTCAGCTTCGGCTTCACGTTTGAGCTTCGCCAAGCCGACCTTGATGTCCTGCTTTCCGATGACTATAGACGTGCCGTTCTCGAAGTTATTGCACACACATTACTCCAGCATTCGACGATTCGTGGGAATGCCCGCTTCACACAAAGCGATTTCGATAGCCTTGTGTCGGGCATACTCCACTCCACGAACGATGATCTCCATGCATTTATTGCACAGGTTGGTCGGGACAATAAAATTTTGATTGACCACTATGTGAAAGAAGTGATGAAGCGACGCTCCGCCGAAAACTTAGTATGTCGTAACCAATAGAATGAACATGGTTGGTCGATATTTGGATTATATTTTATCAGGGAAGTTACATTTTCATGTTAAGTGATTATTTTTCCACGAGGTATTATGTCTTATAATCTTTCAGATAAATTAGTAATAGGTTTGTCTTCTAGTGCATTATTTGATTTAGAAGAATCCGATAATGTATTTAGACAGAACGGTGAAGAGGAATATCGAGTATTTCAAAGAGAAAATCAAGATAACACTTTAAAAAAAGGAGTCGCTTTCCCATTTATTGGAACCGTCGGCATCTATATTGCCATCTGTTCATATCCCTTTTGGTGTTATTAATGAATCTCAAAATAAAAGCAAGTAATATCAAAATGATGGAAAATAAAGGGGAATGCGCGTCATAGGCTCTATTTCTAGAGCAGAACGCTTATATTGTACTCATGAAGTGATGTAGCTATCACTCCATGATACAGAGTATGCCTTATAAAATGAAAGTAGTCGTAAATTTGGGAATAGACTGACTGTCATATCAGATAGCCACCAAATATGAAGAGGGGAACGACGCTGGCGGCGATTTCCCGAGAGGCGGGGCTGGAGTCGTCCTCGCTGGCAAACGCGCTGACGCGGCACTGGCCGAAAGGCGAGCGCCTTTATCGCAGCGGCAAGCCGCATCCCATTAAACGACAGCGACCCATTCTTTACGCTTCAGGCAACGCCGCCATCGACGTTTCCACCAGACCCAGCAGCGTTTCGCGCGCCGCGCCGTCCTGAGCCTGTAGCGAAATGCCCTGAATGATGGTGGAAAAGTAAGTCGCCAGACGCGCGGTATCGGTCTCCGTTGGCAGTTCGCCGTCGGCGATTCCGCGCTCCAGCCGCTGGCGGATCAGCCGTTCGGTGCTGCGCCGCAGTTCTCGCATATGGCCGCGCAGCGGCGCGTTCTGTTCCTGACAGTTGAACAGGCCCAGACTGACCATGCAGCCGCCGGAAGACGGGCTGGACAACGCAATGTTCAGGCTGGCGAGCAGCATGCCCTCGATAGCTGCGCGTACGTTTTGCGTCTCGGCCAGCACTTTCATGCTGCCGGCGCCCACCGTGGAGAGATAGAGATCGAGCGCTTCCCGATACAGGGCCTCCTTGGAGCCGAAAGCGGCGTAGAAGCTGGGCGGGTTGATGCCCATGGCGCTCATCAGCTCGGCGAGCTGGGTGGCTTCGAAGCCTTTGGCCCAGAAGATTTCCATGGCGGACTTAAGTGCGGCATCACGGTCAAAACTGCGGGGGCGCCCTCGGGCCATACTGTCTCCTTTCTGTATTTTCGATTACATAATTATTGACGCTATTCGCGTTCATGTTAATACTGTAATTCAACTTACACAAATGGAGCAAGCCGATGTCCGATCATGCCGACGCCCGTATAGAGACCGTTCGCGACTATTTCCGTAAGGTCGATGCCAAGGATCCTGCGCTGCTGGATCTGTTCACCGAGGATGTTGAGTTCTTCTTCCCCAAGTTCGGCACGGCGCGCGGCAAGGCGGCGCTGCAACGTTTCGCCGAACGCATCGCCCGCGACGCGGCGCAGCTGACCCATGATATCGACGGCCTGATCTTCACCGTGCAGGGCGATCGCATCGTGGCGGAAGGGCGCGAGTGGGGCGTGACCGCGGACGGACGATCATGGCCCGATGGCGAAATCTCGCAGGGGCGCTTCGCCAACGTGTTCGAGTTCGACGGGGCGCTTATTAAGCGGACTTTTATCTACGTCGATCCGGATATGACCAACGAAGACAGCAGGCGAGTGGCCCTGTATCACGGCGCGCAGGCGCCCGACGATCCGCAGGCGCTGGCGGAAATCCTCGCGCTGTTCGCCGACGAGGTGGACTGGGATATCCCCGGCAATCTGGAGGCGGTGCCTTGGATCGGCCCGCGCCGCGACAGCGAGTCGGTGGGGGCATTCTACCGGGAACTGGCCGCGCGCATTACGCCGGAGCGCTTCGAGGTGCAGCGGATTCTGGCCGACGTCGACACGGCGGCGGTGCTGGGCGAACTGGCCTCGCGGGTCAACGCCACCGGCCGCCTTATCGAGTCGCCGTTTGCCGTCGTGCTGACCGTCGGCGATGGCCGGATTACTCGCTACCGCATGCTGGAGGACAGCCACGCCGTGGCGGCGGCGGTATCGGGACAGAGCCGCTAACCGTCTCCTGCCGAACCATGGTCAGCCTCAACGCTGAGGCGCCATATGATCTGGTGCGGCAGTTCGCGGACGCCCCCGCACCAACAGGGCAGAGGCTGCGTACAGGGCACCGGAAAACCGCACCACGGTTTTGCGCTAGCTGGCAAGCGCGTGATTGGATAGCCCCTTGCTAGGGGTTTCGCGTGGTCATACTCAGGTTATTCAGTTCGTTTTTTTCCTTTTCCAGCATCCGGCTATGATTGTAGTGTCCAACATGGTTGTCACCCCATGACTGCGCGTAGGGCAACCCGGTCAGGCTTTCAATCACCGCTTGGGTGTCCGCCGTGACGTCCGCCTTATCGCCGCCGTTTTTCAGGCGTTGAACTTCTCTGTTCAGGATATCGTGCGTGCGTTCGTTGATATTGAAGCGGTAGGAGGACAGGATACCCCACAGCGTCAGAATGACCGGCACCACGATCATGATGGCGATGATGCTGTCAATCGCCGACTGTGGCTGCGCGCTTTGGCCAGAAACGAAGCCGGACATTTGCAGTATCAGTCCCACCAGGAAGATGGACAGCGCCTGAGAAGCTTTGCGCAGCAGACTCATAAAGCCGGCGAAAATCCCTTCACGCCGGTTGCAGGTGAGAATCTCATCCACATCGGCCACGAAGGTATAGTTGTTCCAGGGAATGGCATAGATACCGCCGCGTGCCAACCCGGCAATGACTGCGCCGGTGTACAGCAGTGCCATGCTGGTGGCGTGCAGGAAGTAGCTGACGCCAAAGAGGGCAAACGCGACCAGCGCCAGCGATGCCTGGGTACGGAACGCCCTGGCGGGCGAGAATTTCAGCGTCAGATAGGTCGCGACGCCGACCCCGAAGAATTGCAGTGCGTTGACGGCGCCCAGCAGGTTGGAAGCCGTCACCGAGGTTTCCAGCAGGGCAAATACGATGAAGTAGGTGAACACCGAATTGAAGATGTCCTGCGCCACGGAACCGCCGAGATACATGCCCAAATGCGAACGGAATGTTTTGATTTTTAACGTAGAGACGAAATCAAACGCAATATTGCGACTCTTCTCCATGAAGGAGCGTTTCTCTTTCGGCTCGTCGTTGCGTTCCAGGCTTTCCACGTCTTCCACCGAACGTTCCCAGGTGCCGAAGTAGACAAACAGCAGCACCACGACAAAGGTGGCGGTAAAGATCAGGCCGGTGTAGTAGAACGACAGCGAGGATTCCTTGCCGAAATAGCCGACCAGACGGCCCGGCAGGAAGGCGGCGACAAAGCCGGATAATTGCGCGATATACATTCTGGCGCTGGTCAGCTTGGCTCGTTTATTGAAGTCCGAGGTCATCTCGGCGGACAGGGTGTCGTAGGGGATGAGAATCATCGTGTAGACGATTTCAAACAGAATATACACGCCCAGATAGAACCAGTAGTTCATGCCTTCTACCCACAGGAAAGAATAGACGGTCACTAAAGGCACGCTTAACAGCAAGAAGAAACGACGGCGGCCGAAACGTCGTCCGAGCCGGGTCTTATGAAAATTATCGGTAATGTAGCCCATTACCGGGCACATAATAACGTCCACAATACGCGCCACGGCAAAAATAGAACCGGCTTCCAGCGGTGACAACCCGCAGAATGTAGTGAGAAAAAACAATAACCATGCGCTTACCAACGTAAACGCCCCAGACCCGATAACGTCTGCCAACCCATAACAAATGTAGTTATAGAGTTTTATTTCTCTATTATTTTTTGACATGGTAAGCACTCTTATTCGCGGTTTTTATTATTTTCTTCTTCATATTCCCGGCGTTGTGTTTTGCTAATCAGGCGACGGTGATCCGCTTTATTACCCGAAAAAACCACCGCCGCGCCGTATTCACATGCATGCAAAGATGAAGAGAGAAAGGATTATTTTTCGTTTATTGCCTGTTCTGTCACGATTTCCTGGGGGTTCCATCCTTCAGGCAGTCTCTCCGGACGCAGGATGTTGAGATTATTCAGGCGCAACGCTTCCACGCCGCGCGCAAATAACGCCGGTAAGCCGCCCGGATAGGGTTCCACGCCAAAGGCGTTGCCGGTTAACGGATTGACCTTGTAGGCATTGTCTAATCCCATGCCGGTTGGGCGTTTGGGATTGCACGGCGGGCGTACGTCATATTCGCCCTGTGCGCTGTTCTCAGAGGCGAGCTGCCGGAGGGTCACGGTATTAAAGGTAATGTTATTGATCGCACCCTGAATATCGCTATGTAGATTGATAGCCCCTTCGGTGACGCCCACCATATTGCTGAACACCACGTCCGATACGCTGCCGGGCACGATGCGCGGATCGCGAAAACGCACTGAGACGAATACCGGATCGGCTTTTCCCCAGTGGCATGCATGGGCATAGTGACAGGCGTAGGTGATATTGCTGAAAATCAAACGGGAGAAGTTGCCGCCGTCGCGCGAAATAATGCCGATCGCGCGGTTCGATTCATAAATCGAACAGTTGTTGACGCTAACATTTTCCACATCGGCAAAGGTTTCGGTGCCGATTTTCAGTGCGCAGCTTTTGGAGCGTAAAATGCAGTTGGTCACCGTCACATTACGCAGCGGCCGTTGGATATGCGGCGCTTTTTTAGTGGTCTTCAAACAGATGCCGTCGTCGGCGGCGCTGAAATAGCAGTCGCTGATGTGGACGTTTTCACAGCTGTCGATATCCAGCGCATCGGTGTTGGCCATCGTCAAATCATTATCGATGGTAATGCGCGCGACGAACACCAGCTCGCAGCTGACCAAATGTACCGTCCACATCGGCGATTGCCTAATGGTGAAGTCTTTCAGCCGGATACTGCGACAATTTTCGAACACCACCATGCGCGGGCGATGGGGGTGGGGTAAGCGGTATCCCTGCTCGTCGGGCTCGGCGGAAAAGAAAGCGTTGGCGTTGCCATCGATCTTGCCGCTGCCGCACAGGGTTATGTTGTGTTCGCCGCAGGCATACAGCAATGCGCTTTGCGACAGTTCTGCCGTGGTGAGGGTTTGCGCTGCGGAATAGTCGTCATAACAATCGCTTGCCAGCAAGGTGGCGCCTGCTTCTAATTCCAGACAAAAATTCGACGGTAACACCAAGGTGCCGGTACGGTAGACGCCGGGCGTGACCACCAGCGTACCGCCGCCTGCGGCCTGAATATCATCAATCAGGCGCTGTAATAAGCCCGTGACGAGTTCAGCGCCATCGCGATTGATATTTACCGTATCAAGAGAAATTTTCATGAAAATATTCCGTCTGTATTGAGTGTCGTCTTGTTGATAAACGGATTGAAGCACGCGGGAAATGGGGGATAACACGGGAATCTGCGTGTTTTGTGGCGATCGGTGAAGGGCATCGCATCTCGCTTTTGGCGCGCAGGGAAAATCAGACGCGCGTCATAGTCGCGGTGCGTGCGTCGATGCCGGTGTGTGACGATCAGCACAAATAAATCGGCTTCTTCCTGGCGCAATGCAGGAAGAGCTCGTCAAGAACAGGGGATGGTCGGGAGAAATGAGACGGCGTTCACTGATTGGCGCCGCGCTCCGACGGCGCGGGGAACATTGGAGGAAGAGAATACGGCTTAATGGGAAGACGGCATTGGCGCAGACTTGTCGAGCAGCTCCAGCTCCGCATACAGGCTTTCGGTGAACCGGAACGCTTTTTCCGCGTCAAACAGGTGATCGTAACTGACAGGATAGTCGATATGGCTGGCGGAGAACTGTGTTAACTCCCAGTTCAACTCGTGCAAGGCGCGCATGTTGGCGCGAGCGATCTCACGCAGCGGCCAACTGTTGTCGACCTGATGACAATAGCGCAGAGTGAAAAACGCTTTCTGCGCATAGGCGAACATCCGGCAATAGAGCGATAGCCCGCTCCATTCCTGCAACCACAACCGGCGGAATGCCGGAGGAAACGCATGCGCATCGGCCATCGTCATAGCATGACGGTGGCCGTCCTCAGCGATGCGCAAAGCTTCGTCTTTCTCTTGCGAGATGTGATACAGATTTTGCGAGGAACGCTCGCGCTGCTCCGGCGCGAAGGTAATGTCGTCCTGCGAGCCGGGTAGCCAATGGTTGCGGTTTAGCTGACCGTACAGACTCCACACCGCCTGACCGTAGCTGTTCGGCAGCATACTGTGGCGGTGAAATACATGTTTTTTCACGTAAATCGCACCGTAAATGGCCTGACGTGCGGTATCGAGACACTCCAGAATCGCGGCGATCGTGTCCGAGTCCGGCGACCAGTCAAAGCGTGACTGCAACCAGGCGGCAAACAGCTGGGGCTGGTTAACGGTGGGAGACGATGCGCTCAAGTAGCTGGCGCAGGCATAAAGCGAGAATTCACTGAGTGAATTCAGTACGGAAACGTTATTGATGCCATCCCAGGTGATCCGGCACACAATATGTTTGTTGCTGGTGATATTCTCCTGACACCACAGAATACGCCCTTGAATTTCCTCATGACGGAGGCAGGGTACATGTCCCCAGCCGACTTCTTCGCCCGCAAAATCAAACTCGACCCAAATATCGCGTTCGGCCAGCGACAGTAAGGCCGGGTTGTTGGGAAACTCCGGCCAAAAGCGCTCAGGGGTAATTTTTACTGATACGCCAACGTTCGGCGGCAGGTGAGAGATCGAATCGATAGCGGTATCGATATCGTTATAATTCGCCGGGAAAAGCCGGATGATCAACCGTTTATCATATCTTCGCATTACTTTTTCCACGGCGGAGTACAGGCTGCCATAGCTTTCATGGCTGTCGAACATAAAGGCCGTGCCGTTTTTTTTCAGATCGAACTCATCACCCGATGGCGTGGCGAAACGCACCAGGCTGTCGGTATTGGAAATGGCGAGAAAAACGCCTTTCAGCATCGGCAACTGATGCATGGCCAGTATCAGCTTATCCGTCAGATACTGGCGCCAAAACGCGATATCCGGCTTTTCCCGGCAACTTTTTTGTGCGAGGAGTTCGGGGTGGCTGATAAACAGCTCCGGCGTAATGCTGATCTCCTTGCACTGTAGGTAGACATCAATGCCGTGCAAGACGCAGTGTCGCGCTATTTTATTGATATAGTTGCAATTGAAGCGTTGCAGGTTGGAGACGTGATCGTCATAAGTTTGCAGCTTGAAGCCGTCCGGCGCGACCAGCTTATCCAGCAGATCGGGCTGCCCGAGTATCAAGGCGTTAAAATGGTGTTGCCGGGCGTAAGCGACAACCCGCATGATGAAATGCCATGACCACAGATCGTTTGAGGTAATTTCGATCGCCCTGGTTTGCCACATGCCGTCTTCGCCTTATTGTTATTCGTGTGATTATCAAGGGATGCCGTTGCCCCAGCTAACAATGAACGCATTAATGATGCGGCCTGGCGGCCTCAACAAAACGCGGATGTAAGACGCCAGAACCATAGTAACCTTCTCCAGTAGCGGATTTTCGTTAAGTATATCGACATTTTCCAACTGGCAATCATCTAAGCCGGTCTATCTAAAATGCGCCGACGTCGTTATGATGAGCTTGGTGGCCCCATCCTGTGCTGTGGTCTTTTTATTTAAGTAATTAATTGATTTAAATTAATATTTCCCCGATTGCTCAGTAGGGTCTCTATACTTTGGGAGATAATCAGCATGACAATGTATCAGGCGTTGGCTTTTGATCTTGCCCACCACCGGATAACACTCGGTGAGGTGCAACTCCACTATGCCGAGATTGGACAAGGCGAGCCCGTTTTGCTTCTCCCCGGTTGGCCGCAGACCTGGTACGCCTGGCGTCATGTGATCCCCATTCTCCAGGCCGAAGGACGACGGGTGATAGTGTTGGACCCGCGCGGTCTGGGCGCCAGCGATAAGCCATCCCAGGGCTACGATCTCGACTCTGTTGCCGCGGAGGTGCATGATTTCATCACTCAGCTAGGCCTTGCCGACGCGAACAGTCTGGATATCGTTTCCCATGACGTGGGTTCGTGGATAGCTTATGCGCTGGCCGTCGCCTATCCGGGCGACATGCGGCGCCTGGTACTTAGTGAAATGACCATCCAAACGCCTGATGCGGCGCGTCCGATTCCAGACGAAAGCGGCAACATCGCAACCTGGCATTTCAGCTTTAATCGCCTGACAGACCTGCCCGAAGCGCTGGTTTCAGGGCGGGAGCGTTTGTTTCTCGACTGGCTGTTCGATCATAAAACCATCTGGCCGGAGAAAATCGATAACATCGCGCGCGAGCATTACACCCGTAGTTTCGCCGCGCCGCATGCTGCTAAAGCCGGTTTCGATTATTATCGCGAGCTGCTAAGCGAAAACGGACTCAAGCGCATGGCGGAGCGCATAGCTCAGCCACTGACCATGCCGGTATTGACCATCGGTGCGGAAGGCGGCGTGCAAAATCGTTTAGGTCAAAGTTTGGCGGACGCCGCCCCGATGTTGCAAAGCGTTGTGCTTGCCGGCGGACACTATCTGCCAGAGGAAGCGCCAGAAGCCTTTGCTCAAGCCGTCATCGCTTTCTGGCGCGACACGGAGTAAAAAGTCAGTAAGTTCAGTAATGGGGTTCTGCGGGGCTTTCGTCCTCTGCCGGAACATGAATGCCGACTAACCATCAAAGCGATCATCTTATCTATGTTTAAACGTATCAAGTCCGCCCTGCGCGGCAAAAAAAAGAGTACACAGACGACCATCGCTTCTGAGCAAGCCAATGTGGCGCAATCCCCGCCCGCCAATGACGAACTGATTGTCGCCTATGACGCTTATGGGCAGGAAATGCATATCCCGCGCAGCGAGTGGCGCGATAAGGTTTTTCTGCCTGCTTTGCAGCAAAAGTGGAACGACGCAGACGAACTCTACGATGCGATCATCTCGGGCCTGAACGACGGCTTTGTGGCCGATTTGCTGCCGGCCGCCGAACGTCTGGTTGAAATTGACGCTATTGCCGAGCGCAGCCATGTCATCCAGGGCATTGTGCTGATGGAAAATGGTCACCTTGCCGGCGCTGAGAACGCTCTGCGTACGGGCATAGAAAAAGCCGGTGCGACGGGAACCTTGTTGACTAATTTGGCCAAGGTATTTGCCGAGCGCGGCGAAGACGCGCGCGCAGATGAAACGCTTTGGCAAGCGTTGCAGACCGATCCGAATCAGGACAACGGTTTACTCTGGTGGGCCGCCATTCAGCAGGAGCGCGAGGGCGAGGCGGGTTACCTGAAGGCGCTGCGCACCGTAGCGGCTCTGCCGGGGAGTTGGCGAGCGCAACTGTGGCTGGCGCGTCATCATCTGGAACATAAGGAGGTTGAGGCGGCCCGGGCCTTGTATGCCGAGGTGCTGAACGGCGGCCTGTTCGACGGCGGCGCGTTAATGATGATTTCCGGCGATCTCGGCAATAATGGCGAGATCCCGCCGATCGTCGAACTTATCGCGCCGGTTTACGACGAGCACAAGCATGATCCGATGGCTGGTATCAACTTGCTGCGCGCTTACCAGGCGCTCGGCGACGTCGAGGAGGGCGAAAAGCTGCTGGCGCGCATGTATGCGCTGGGGTTCGCGCCAATCAAACAGCGTCTTGATGAGTTCGCACAGGCCTTTCAGGAGATGCGTAAGCAAGTTACGCAAGGTATTCCAACCGATCCGGAACAGTTGAAGATCAGCACGTTGACGCTAAACCAGCCGATCTGGCATTACGGCTTGTGCAAAGCTGACTGGCTTTTCCAACAAAAGCCTGAGGACGCGCAACAAATCGGCTTCTTCGCGCTTGCAAAAATGGCGGACGGCATTGAAGGTTCCGAATCGCAGCGCGAAGATGACCTTGGTCGTCTGACGCGCGCGATTCCTCTCTATTTTGCCGAAGCGGCCCACTATTGGAGCCACTACGCAACCCGTTGCTATATCCAGGTGGTGGAAGGGGGCGGGCCGGTGGTCGCCGGCGGCATCGACGGCAATGCGCTTTTCGACATCGTGCCGCCGACGATGACCTATTTTGTCACCGGCGAAATTGGCTGCACTGGCGAAGGCGAGCAAAAGCAGTGGCAGATATCGCTCGATCTCTGGGACTGCGCCGCCCGCGCAAAACTGGCTGCTGAAAGCGGCCAGGCCATCGATGCAGAGCTCGGCGCCCTGATGCTGGATCTTGAACAACGCTTGCTCGCTCACCTCGATCAGAAACGCGACCAGCCCCTGGATCCGTTCTACTTACGTCCCTCGCTCGAGGCAATGCCCGTTTATCTGAACGAGCTGGGTCAGGCTTTCATGCTGACGCTGGTCGCAAATGAATGGATGCCGCGCTCCGCAATGTGGGGCGAGCGGGCGATGCTGGATTGGCCGCTCAGGATGGCTTTACATTGGCCGTCGGCGGAAGTGCCGAAGCTGATGTACATCTCCGGGCTGGGTAAGGCTTACGACTATAAATCCGACGCCCTTGCTGAATACAAGACGCGCAGCCTGGAACTGCTGCGCGAAGCCGAAAGGGCGGACAGCCCGGCGGCTCGCCTGGCGCCGCTGATATGGAAAATTTTCGGCATGGATGAAGAGTTCAACGCCCATCGCCGGAATTTGTCTGCCGATGCGGACGCGGCATATTCAGCCTGGCTGGCGCGCGTGGCGGAAAAATAGCAACGCACGCGACAATTCACGCTCATGCATATTTATGGGGCGGCGGCATGCCCGCAAGGTAGGGTAAATGAACGCTGACCCAACGTATGGCGAATCCATGAACAAGAGCCGGATGCCGATGATGAATTTTATAAGTTCCAGGTCCATAGACCAGGCCGCTGAACGGTTAAGCGGCGCGGTGATTCGGACTCCGACCGTGTTTTGTCCGGTATTGACGGATAAGCTGCAACGAGCCGTTTATCTTAAGCTCGAAAACTTGCAAATCGGCGGGTCGTTCAAGGCTCGCGGCGTGCTCAATCTGTTTTCGGCGTTGGGAAAAGATATGCACGGGGCTAAATTCGTCGCAGTCAGTGGCGGAAATTTCGGCATCGCAATCGGGGAGGCCGCGAGAACTTTCGGGGCCGATGTCACGGTCGTCATGCCGCAGAGCGCGCCGTCGTCGTCAGTTAAAAGGATCCGCGATACCGGCAGCGTGGTGATGGTAGAAAGCGATGTCAATTCTGCATTTGCCCGCGCCAGGGCGCTTGAAGAAAAAGGATATCGGGTGATAGACGACTGTCGCGACACGCTCATAGCGGAAGGACACGGAACGCTTGGGCTTGAGTTTATTGCCGATTGTCCTTCATTGACCGATGTGATTGTTGCCGTTGGCGGCGGAGCCATGCTGGCCGGCGTGGCTACTGCACTGAAATCCATCAAACCCGAGATTAGGGTCTGGGGGGTGGAAACCGCCGGCGCCAGCTCCATGTATCAGGCTATGCAAGCCGGAAAGCCGACTAAAGTCGATATCAGTTCCATCATTTCAACGCTTGGCGTGCCGGTCATCGATGAACGGATGCTTGCCCACGCGCAGCGTTATGTTGAAGAAATCGTGGTGGTTTCTGATAACGATGCCATTGACGGTATGATTTCTTTCGGCGAAACGGCCAGGTTGTGGGTTGAGCTTGCCTCCGGGGCGCTTTTGCCGGCCGCAGCCGTCATCTCGACGAAAATTGCCGAGAACGCGGTCATCGGGCTTGTCGTTTGCGGGGGAAATATTTCATATCAGGAAATGAATAAATGGGTTTCCTTCAGGCAAAGCGCCTGATTTCGAACGACATCATCATTATTCCATCAGTCCGCCGCCGTATCGCACGCGGCGGAGAACATCCCCACCTTAAAAGATAAAGCCCGAAAGTCTGCTATCGCCTGAAACCGCGGTGGCGGCCGTTACGCGTTCTTGTCTGCTTTAGCGATCGCGCTATCCGCAGCCTGTTCCGGCCGGTCGTCGGGTAACGGCCAATGCGCGATCAAGGTTAGCAGGCCCGGAAAACGTTCTTCGATATCTTCCCGGCGCAACCGGCTGCGTCGTTCTAATCCGTATTGGCGCTGGCGGATCAAACCCGCTTCGCGCAGCGTTTTGAAATGATGGGTCAACGTCGATTTCGGGCGATTGAAGCCGAACCAGCCGCAGGGATGGTCGTAGGCTTCCGACTCCAGCATCAGTTTACGGATGATGGTCAGACGTAACGGATCGGCCAGTGCGGCAAAGAGCGTTTCCAGCTTTAAATCCTTGGTTGCGGGCTCCGGCAACGGCGGCGGCAGATCGGTGAGCGGGTCTTTTTTCATCAGGAAGCGATAGGGTTGTTGAATAACTAAAGTCCATTATAGCACTTGTACGTATTTTTTCGAACATGCTATAGTTCGAAAAAACTCGTACAGGATAAGGCTATGACTTTTTCTGCTAATTCAGTCTTCATTAACCAGCGCGATCTGACCCCTTTGGCGGTGAATGCTGCCGGGGAAAAAGCGTTGTCTGCCGTCAGGGCGCCTGATCCCGCTCCCTTGCATTTGGGCCATGTCTTACCACGACAAGGAGAGGAACAATGACGGGACGTAGCTCGCCGGCGCTGATGGCGAGCGCCGCATGGGTGGTCACGGCGGTATTTATCTTGTCGAACTCGCCTACGCCGCTTTATGTGTACTGGCAGCAATCGCTCAATTTTTCCACCGGCACGCTGGCGGTGATATTCGCTTGTTACATCGCCGGTCTGCTTGGCACCTTGCTGATCGCCGGGCAGCTATCCGATCGCTACGGGCGAAAAATGATGTTGTACCCCGGTTTGCTGGCTGCGCTGCTGGCCTGCGCGCTATTCTCCGTCGCCCAGTCGGTGGCGGTTTTGGCCATCGCCCGCTTGCTATCCGGCATCGCGGTCGGAACGGCGGTATCTGCGGGCATGGCGGCGGTCGGCGATCTGGGCGGCATTGAGCGCAGGCGGCAGGCCGCTTTGCTGGCGTCGGTGTCGATGGTGCTGGGCGCGGGCCTGGGGCCGCTGCTGGCCGGAGCGATAGCGCAATGGGTAACGTCGCCCGTCATGCCGGTTTTCGGCGTGGAGTTCGCCATTCTGCTCAGTGCGCTAATCATCCTGTTTTTCCTGCCGCTGCGCGCCGCAAAGCGGCAGGAGAGAAAGCCTCTGCGGCTGCGCCTGCCGACGGTTCCCTCAGACAATCGCCGCCACCTGCTTTACGGCATCGGCACCTTCGGGCCGGGCATTACCGCGACATCCTTTATGCTGGCGCTGGGGCCGTCGTTGTTATCCCGCTTGCTGGATGTCAGCAGCCCGATGGTCGCGGGCGGCATGGCCTGCGCCATGTTCCTCTCGGCGACCGGGGTACAGTTTATGGTGCGTCAATGGAAAGTGCGGTCGATTTTTCTCGCCAGCACGCTGGCGACGATAGCCTGCATGGCGAGCCTGACCCTCGCCGTGCAGGCTTCGCTTGCCGGCGTGCTAATTCTGGCCGCGCTGTTCGCCGGCGTCGGGCAGGGATTGGGGCAGTTGGGCGGGCTAACGTTAATCGGACTGTACGTTGCCGATGGGCGTCGCGCTGAAGCGAATGCGGTGCTGAATATCGGCGGCTACCTGCCGGCTTGTCTGTTGCCCGTCGCCGCCGGCTACGCCATCGACCTGTTGGGATTAACCAACGGCGCGGCGCTGTTTGCGCTGATTCTGAGTCTGGCCGCGGCGGTCGGCGGTTTCTTTATCTTTACCCGTCTTAGAGACGAACCGCAGCCGGCGAACAGTAGCGATGATCCATCCTGATAAAGAACAGCGCGCAATGCGACCGGGGGACGCGGCTTCGTCCGCCTCGCCGTTGCGTGTGGTGAAATAAGACCGGCGAAATTCGACCGCAACCGGCCCAAGAGGAAACAGATTGAGGTAGCATGTTTCTCTATGAGGGCTGCGCGGCAGATCCCGCGCAGCCGGTCCCATTGACCGAATGCTACACAGGAGCTATCTCATGACCACCAACAGCGCTAAACGCGATTACCCGGTTAGCCGGGTGCGCCGTTATCTCGAACCGGGGCCGATCGTACTGGTTTCATCGCAATGGCAAGGGAAAAACAACATTATGACGCTGGGCTGGCATACCATTCTGGAATTCTCGCCCTCGCTGGTCGGGCTGATGATCTCCGGCGGCAACCACAGTTTCGAGATGATTCGCCGTAGCCGCGAGTGCGTGATCAACCTGCCGACCACGGCGCTGACCGATACGGTGGTAGGCATCGGCAACACCTCCGGCGCCGATATCGACAAGTTCGCCGAATTCAATCTTACGGCGCAGGCAGCGCAGGAGGTTGCCGCGCCGCTGATCGCGCAATGCCATGCGAACTTCGAATGCCGCCTGTATGACGATGCCCTGGTTGAACGCTACAACTTTTTTATTTTCGAGGTGGTGAAGGCGCATGTCGCGACGTCGCCGAAACACCCGGAAACCTTGCACTACACCGGAGAGGGGATATTTATGGTGGCGGGAAAAACCATCAGTCGACGTTCCTTGTTCAAACCCGAGATGCTTATCTGATACCCGGTGCGTATCTCGCTGGCGTTCAGGGCGCGGAGCCGCTCATCGCCAGCGCATTATTTTCGGCGCGCGGCTGAATTCGCGCGTCATTGCCCCGTTTTTCCCGGAGCGCATTATGGATTCATTAACCCAAATTGTTCTCGGCGGCAGCGTTAGCGCGCTGGTCGCCCCCGCAACGCATCGTCGTCCGGCGTTGCTGGTCGGCGGCGTTCTCGGCACCTTGCCCGATCTGGATGTGTTCTGGTTCATGCTGGCGAAAAGCGATGCCGTCACCGAAGTGACCTGGCACCGCGGTCCGTCGCATTCGCTTTTGCTGCTGGCGGTGCTGGGTGGGTTGTTGTGGCTGGCGTTGCGGCCGCGCAGCCGGCTGATCCGCGCAGCGCCGACGCGCTGGTTGTGGGCTATCTTGCTGGCTTTGCTGACGCACCCGCTGTTGGATGCTTTCACCGTCTACGGCACGCAGCTGCTGTGGCCTTTGCCGACCCCGCCGATCATGTGGGCGACGATCTTTATCATCGATCCGTTATATACGCTGCCGTTGCTGGCCGGCGTGATTGCCGCCTGGCGGCTGGCGCCGGGAGAGGCGTCGTCACAGACGAGCGGCGGGCGTCGCTGGCTGGCCGCCGGACTGATTATCAGCTCGGTTTATCTGGCCTGGAGCGTCGCCGCCAAGGTTTGGGTCGATCGCGCCGCCTCGCAAAGTCTGAGCGGCAGCGGATTGCAGCAGGCGCCGCGCTTTTCCACGCCGCTGCCGTTCAATACGCTGCTCTGGCGCGTGGTGGTGATGGCGCCGGATGGATACTGGATCGGCGATCGCTCGTTGATCGCCGATCGCGGGCCGATGCGCTTTACTTTTTATCCCAGCGACAACCAGATTCTGGCGCAATTGGCGCCGACGCCGCAGCTACAGCGCCTGATGTGGTTTACTCACGGCTTTTTCAGCCTGCGGCCGCAGCGGGGCGACGACGGCGAAACGCGGCTGATCCTTGCCGATTTGCGGCTGGGGTTCGAACCTGACTACTTTTTTCGCTACGACGTCGCCGGCGTGGATGCGCAGGGGCGTTGGGCGGTCGCGCCGGAGATCGTCCGCGTTCCGATATCCGCCGACGATCGGGCGGCGGGGCTGGAATGGGTATGGCGGCGTATTTTTGACAGTGAGGCGCGGCGGAGCACGGTCAGCGATGAGCGGCCTAAACCTTAGGCCGCTTTCAAACGCATCCGCCCCGTGAGGGGCGAGCGCCGGTCGGGAGCGCTTCAGCGCGACAGCCAAGCCGGAGAAATAGCGTTTGGCCGGTTTTTCGATGCGCCGTCTTGATGGTTTTTTTCAGCGCCGCAGCTGCTGTTCGAGCCGGCCAATCGCCTCGACGCGTTTCTGATGGCGTCCGCCTTCAAACTCCGCATTGAGCCAGCTATCGACAATCATTTTCGCCAGTTCCAGCCCCACCACACGCGATCCGAACGCCAGAATATTGGTGTTGTTGTGCTGGCGGGAAAGCTGCGCGGAATAGGGTTCGCTGCATACTACGGCGCGGATGCCGGGAAATTTATTGGCGGTAATGGAAATCCCCACGCCGGTGCCGCAGATAAGAATACCGCCGTCAGCCTCTCCGTTCACCACCGCTTCTGCCACCGCGCCGGCAAAGTGCGGGTAGTCGGCGCGCTCCTGCGACCAGGCGCCTTTATCCACGACCTCGATGCCCAGTGACCGCAGATGCGCCAGAATATCCTCTTTGAGGATAAACCCGACATGGTCACAGCCAAATGCGATCCGCTTCATACGCTATTCCCCCTGTTTGAGAAAACTTCACAGTTAATATTTATTTGTGACTTTTGATCGGTTTTATGCGCAAAAAAGACCCGAACCTACCGGGTTCAGCGCCTGTTCTACACATACTGATGCGACAAATCAATATGGATATATGCACAAAATAGCGTGACATGGTTCTGCGTTGATGCGCGGTTTTTGTTTAATGCGTTGTTTTTGTTTGGCTATTTTGTTTTATGGAAATGAGGGTGAGAGTAAAACTTCATGAATATAAAAACTTTATAAATTTAATATTTTTGTGAAGTTGCTGGCATATTTCTCGCTGACGATGTGATGATATAGTGTCGTCTTCTATTTAAAGGACGCGAGCGCACAATGAGTCAGTCAGAGTTTGATCAGGGACTCCCTAACGGAATCGGTATTGCGCCCTATCTGCGTATGAAGCAGGAAGGGATGACGGAAAACGAAAGCCGGATTGTGGAGTGGCTGTTAACGCCAGGCAATTTGAGTGAGGCGCCGGCGATTAAAGATGTTGCCGAGGCGCTGGCGGTGTCCGAGGCGATGATCGTCAAGGTATCGAAGCGTCTGGGTTTCAGCGGGTTTCGCAACCTGCGCAGCGCCCTGGTGCATTACTTCTCGCAGTCTGAACAGGTGTTGCCCGCGGAGCTCTCTTTCGATGAAGCGCCGCAGGATGTGGTGAACAAGGTGTTTAATATTACCTTACGCACCATCATGGAAGGCCAGTCGATTGTTAATGTTGATGAAATTCATCGCGCCGCGCGTTACTTTTTTGGCGCCAACCAGCGCGATTTGTACGGCGTCGGCGGTTCCAACACCATTTGCGCCGATATTCACCACAAACTATTGCGTATCGGCGTGCGCTGCCATGCCTATCAGGATGCGCATATCATGATGATGTCCGCCGCCTTGCTGAAAGAAGGCGATGTGGTGCTGGTGGTGTCGCACTCCGGGCGCACCAGTGATTTAAAAGCGGCCGTCGAACTGGCGAAGAAAAATGGGGCAAAAATAATTTGTATTACTCATAGCTACCATTCGCCGATTGCCAAACTGGCGGATTTTATTATTTGCTCGCCAGCACCAGAGACCCCTTTATTGGGACGAAACGCTTCAGCCAGAATATTACAATTAACGTTATTAGATGCTTTCTTTGTTTCCGTTGCCCAACAGAATATTGAACAGGCGACATTAAATATGGAAAAGACCGGCGCTATTGTCGATTTTTTCCGGCGTGACCGATGAAGTGACAATATAAAGACGTATTCCACACCAGTGGAATACGTCTCTGTACTCCCTACAAAGAGAATACTGCCATGAATAAATATCTGAAAATATTCAGCGGCGCGGCCGTGGGATTAATGCTGTCAACCAGCGCCTTCGCTGCCGCCGAATATGCCGTAGTCTTAAAAACTTTATCCAATCCGTTTTGGGTAGATATGAAAAAAGGAATTGAAGACGAAGCGAAAAAACAGGGGGTGAGCGTCGATATTTTCGCCTCTCCGTCTGAAGGCGATTTTCAGTCGCAATTGCAACTCTTTGAAGACCTGAGCAATAAAAATTACAAAGGCATCGCCTTTGCCCCCTTATCTTCCGTCAACCTGGTGATGCCGGTGGCGCGAGCGTGGAAAAAGGGAATTTACCTGGTTAACCTCGACGAAAAAATCGATATGGATAACTTGAAAAAAGCGGGGGGCAACGTTGAAGCCTTTGTTACCACCGATAACGTCGCGGTCGGGGCGAAAGGCGCCGAATTTATCATTGAACAACTGGGCGCCGCAGGCGGCGAAGTGGCGATTATTGAAGGAAAAGCGGGCAACGCTTCCGGCGAGGCTCGCCGCAACGGGGCGACCGGCGCTTTCAAAAAAGCGACGCAAATCAAACTGGTCGCCAGTCAGCCTGCCGACTGGGATCGGATTAAAGCGCTGGACGTGGCCACCAACGTGTTGCAGCGCAACCCGGATCTGAAAGCGTTTTACTGTGCGAACGACACGATGGCGATGGGCGTTTCCCAGGCGGTGGCGAATGCCGGTAAAACCGGCAAAGTGCTGGTGGTGGGAACCGATGGTATTCCGGAAGCGCGCAAAATGGTGGACGGCGGGCAGATGACCGCCACCGTCGCGCAAAACCCGGCGGATATCGGCGCCACGGGATTGAAATTGCTGATCGATGCGGCGAACACCGGCAAGGTCATTCCGCTGGAAAAAGCGCCGGCGTTTAAGCTGGTCGATTCGCTTCTGGTGACGAAGTAATTTTCCTCTCACTCCGATCCTCTCTTCAGGGAGAGGGTCTCCTCCCGTAAGCAGGGAGGCGATAATTATGAGGTTTACTATGGTCACGCCATATATTTCGATGGCGGGGATCGGCAAATCCTTTGGCCCGGTTCACGCATTAAAATCGGTTGATTTAACGGTTTATACTCATGAAATACATGCGTTATTAGGGGAGAACGGCGCCGGTAAATCAACTTTGATGAAAGTATTATCGGGGATCCACGACCCGACCAAAGGCACCATTACCATCAATAATGTGAATTACGACAAACTTGATCATAAACTCGCGGCGCAACTCGGTATCGGCATTATTTATCAGGAACTCAGCGTTATTGATGAATTAACCGTGCTGGAGAATTTATATATCGGCCGCCATCTGACTAAAAAGATTTGCGGCGTCAATATTATCGACTGGAAAGAGATGCGCCTGCGCGCCGCGATGATGTTATTGCGCGTGGGTTTAAAAGTCGACCTTGATGCGAAGGTGGCGAATTTATCCATTAGCCATAAGCAGATGCTGGAAATCGCCAAGACATTAATGCTCGATGCCAAAGTCATTATTATGGATGAGCCCACCTCTTCATTAACGAATAAAGAAGTGGATTATCTTTTTTTGATCATGAATCAGTTGCGTAAAGAAGGCACCGCGATTGTTTATATCTCGCATAAATTGGCGGAAATTCGCCGGATTTGCGATCGCTATACGGTCATGAAGGACGGCAGCAGCGTGTGCAGCGGCATGGTTCGCGACGTGACGAACGACGACATCGTGCGTTTGATGGTGGGGCGTGAGCTGCAAAATCGCTTCAATGCGATGAAAGAGAGCGCCGGCAACGTCGAACGCGATACGGTATTCGACGTGAAAAACGTCACCAGTCGCGACAAAAAGAGGGTGCGCGACATCTCTTTCAGCGTCAATCGCGGTGAAATCTTCGGCTTTGCCGGACTGGTCGGCTCCGGGCGTACCGAACTGATGAACTGCCTGTTCGGGGTGGAGAAACGCAGCGCCGGTGAAATCAGATTAAATGGCAAGGTCATTTCCCCGCGCTCACCGCTGGACGCGCTTAAAAAAGGCATGGCGTACATCACCGAAAGCCGCCGTGACAACGGCTTTTTCCCCAACTTTTCCATTGCGCAAAATATTGCGATCAGCAACAGCCTGAAACGAGGCGGCTTTAAGGGCGCGATGGGCCTGTTCAATGAGGAGGAAGAACGCAAAATCGCTGAAGCGCAACGGGATCTGCTGGCGTTGAAGTGCCACTCTGTTGAGCAAAATATTGGCGAGCTATCCGGCGGAAACCAACAAAAAGTCCTGATTTCCAAATGGTTATGTTGTGAACCCGAAGTGATTATTTTCGATGAACCGACCCGCGGCATTGACGTCGGCGCGAAGGCTGAAATCTACAAGGTGATGCGTCGGCTGGCTGACGAAGGCAAGGTCATCCTGATGGTTTCATCCGAACTTCCTGAAATTATCGCCGTCTGCGATCGCATCGCCGTGTTCTGCGAGGGGCGTCTGACAAACATCCTGCGCAACCGCGACGACCTGAGCGAAGAGGAGATCATGGCATGGGCATTACCTCAAGAGTGAAAAGCGACATGAGCGAGAAAAAACCGTTTAACTTCGCGCTGTTCTGGGATAAGTACGGCACCTTTTTTATCCTGGCGATCATCGTCGCCATCTTCGGCAGCCTGTCGCCGGAATACTTTCTGACCACCAATAACATCACGCAGATCTTCGTGCAAAGTTCGGTCACCGTATTGATCGGCATGGGGGAGTTTTTCGCCATCCTGGTGGCGGGGATCGACCTGTCGGTCGGCGCTATTCTGGCGCTCTCCGGCATGGTGACCGCCAAACTGATGCTGGCGGGCGTCGATCCGTTTCTCGCCGCGCTGATTGGCGGCGTGCTGGTCGGCGGCGCGCTCGGCGCGATTAACGGCTGTCTGGTGAACTGGACCGGGTTGCATCCGTTTATTATTACGCTCGGCACCAACGCCATTTTCCGCGGCGTCACGCTGGTGATTTCCGATGCCAACTCGGTGTACGGCTTCTCGTTTGATTTTGTGAACTTTTTTGCCGCCAGCGTTATCGGCATCCCGGTGCCGGTTATTTTCTCTTTGTTGGTGGCGGTGATCCTGTGGTTTGTCACCACGCGGATGCGCCTGGGCCGCAATATTTACGCGCTGGGCGGTAACAAAAATTCGGCTTTTTACTCCGGCATTGATGTGAAATTCCACATTCTGGTGGTGTTTATCATCTCCGGTATCTGCGCCGGTCTCGCCGGCGTGGTTTCAACCGCGCGTTTGGGCGCGGCGGAGCCGCTGGCAGGGATGGGCTTTGAAACCTATGCCATCGCCAGCGCCATTATCGGCGGCACCAGTTTCTTCGGCGGCAAGGGCCGCATCTTCTCAGTGGTTATCGGCGGACTGATTATCGGCACCATCAATAACGGGCTGAATATCCTGCAAGTACAGACGTATTACCAATTGGTGGTGATGGGCGGGCTGATTATTGCCGCTGTCGCCCTCGACAGGCTTATCAGTAAGTAAGGAATTCACGATGAAAATATCCCCCTCTTTGATGTGTATGGATCTGCTGAAATTTAAAGAACAGATCGAGTTTATTGATAGCCATGCGGACTATTTTCATATCGATATTATGGATGGTCACTTTGTCCCCAACCTGACGCTTTCGCCATTCTTTGTCAGCCAGGTGAAAAAACTGGCAAGCCTGCCGCTGGATTGCCATCTGATGGTCACTCGTCCGCAGGATTACATAGGTCAACTGGCGCGGGCGGGGGCGGACTTCATCACCTTGCATCCGGAAACGATCAACGGCCAGGCGTTTCGCCTGATCGATGAGATCCGCCGCCACGGCATGAAAGTCGGGCTGATCCTCAATCCGGAAACGCCGGTTGAGGCGATGAAATACTATATTCATAAAGCGGACAAAATTACCGTCATGACCGTCGATCCGGGCTTTGCCGGGCAGCCGTTTATCCCGGAAATGCTGGAAAAAATCACCGAGCTGAAAGCCTGGCGCGAACGCGAAGGGCTTAGCTACGAAATTGAAATCGATGGTTCCTGCAACCAGGCCACCTATCAGAAACTCATCGCGGCCGGGGCGGATGTCTTTATCGTCGGCACCTCCGGTTTGTTCAACCATGCGGACAATATCGATGAAGCCTGGTCTTTAATGGCAGAGCAGATCCTGGCGGCGAAAAAAGAGGTACAGCCTCATGCAAGAACGGCATAACGTCGTGGCGGGCGTGGATATGGGGGCGACGCATATCCGTTTTTGTCTGCAATCGATAAGCGGAGACGTGTTGCACTGTGAGAAACGCCGCACGGCTGAGGTGATTGCCGACGGCGTGGTCGCCGGTATTCATACGTTGTTGCAGCAACAGCTTGACCGATTTGACGCCCGTTGCCACGGGCTGGTGATGGGGTTCCCGGCGCTGGTCGGCAAAGACAAACGCACCATCATTTCCACCCCCAACTTACCGCTGGCGGCGGATTCACTCAGCGCGCTTGCCGATGAACTGGAAAGCGCGCTGGGCTGCGCGGTGGAATTTTCCCGCGATGTGAATCTGCAACTCTCGTTCGACGTCCGGGAGAACGGTCTTAAAGACCAACTGGTGCTGGCGGCCTATCTTGGCACCGGCATGGGCTTTGCTATCTGGCTGAACGGCGCGCCGTGGATCGGGGCGCACGGCGTTGCAGGCGAACTCGGCCACATTCCGCAGGGCGACATGCGGCTACGCTGCGGCTGCGGCAATGTCGGATGCCTAGAAACGGTCTGCTCCGGTATCGCGCTCAGGCGCTGGTATGAGCAGCAGAGTCGTCATTATGCGCTCGGCGAACTGTTTATTCATGCCCGTCATGAACCCTTTGTGCAAGAACTGTTGCAGCATGCGGCGCGGGCCATCGCCACCAGTATTAACCTGTTCGATCCGGAGGCGGTGATCCTCGGCGGCGGGGTGATGGATATGCCGGCGTTCCCGCGAGACGCGCTGATTGCGCGGATTGACTCGCACCTGCGCCGCCCGCTGCCGCACGCGGCGGTGCGTTTTCTGGCGGCCTCATCGTCCGCCTATAACGGCGCGCAGGGCGCGGCGGCGCTGGCGCTTGCCCGCTTTACGTAGCGTTTTCTTCCGCTGGCGGCCTCGGGATCAGGAGATGCCCGCCTATTCCCCCGGAAAGGCCTTCAGCTCTGCCGGACGCCGCCTCGGCAGGCGGCTGTGAATATCACTCTACCCGTACATCAAAGCCGGGGAAGTACTGTTTGGCCAGCTTCTCGACGGTGCCGTCTTCTTTCACCTGTTTGATGGCCTTATCCAGCGCCTCTTTCAGCTCGGCGTCGCCTTTGCGCAGACCGAAACCGATGCCGCTGCCGAGAATGGTGGCGTCGTCGACCGGTTGGCCGATAAAGGCGAAGCCTTTGCCCTCAGGCCGGTCGAGAAAACCGGTTTGACCGGCCGCCGCCATCACCAGCGTACCGTCCAGACGGCCGGCCGCCAGATCGTCATAGGCCAGATTCTGATCTTTGTAAGAGGTCACGGTGACGCCCTGTTTCGCCCAGTGCGTTTGCGCATAGATTTCCTGAATGGAACCCTGAAGCACGCCGATGGTTTTGCCTTTCAGCGCCGCTGCCGTCGGCGCCAGTCCGGCCTCCGGTTTGCCCAGCAACTGGGTTGGGATGCGGTAAATCGGGGTGGTGAAATCAATGGCTTCTTTGCGCTTTTCGGTGATGTTCATCGCCGAGTTGATGGCGTCGAATTTTTTCGCTTTCAGCGCCGGAATCAGCGAGTCAAATGAGGTTTCGACCCAGGAGCATTTGAAGTTGCCGGCTTTACAGATGGCATGGCCCAGATCGATATCGAATCCTTCCAACTGGCCCTGCGCATTTTTACTTTCAAACGGCGGGTATTCGGCTTCCACCCCGAAACGCAGTTCGGTCTGCGCCATGGCAAAGGAGGAAGAGAGTAAACCGAGCGATACCATCAGCATGTTTAATTTTTTCATATCGGGAACGATCTCCGCTAATTCGATGAGTTGTGATTAAAAATAGTGTCCCACAGCGTAAACACACCGCGTTAACGCCTGTTGCCCGCCGCTTGGCACAGCGCTTTCGCCCCTGCCAGCAATGTCGCATCATCCTTGGAAAAAGAAAGACGAATCAGTTTGTTGTCGGTGCCGTCGGTATAAAACGCCGACAGCGGAATGGTCGCGACGCCCTGTTCCACGATCAACCGTTTCACCATTTCGCTGTCGCTTTCGTCGCTGAAATGGCGGTAATCGGCCAGAATAAAGAAAGAGCCGGCGGAAGGCAGCAGTTTAAACGGGCCGTCGCGCAGCGCATCGACCAGCAGATCGCGCTTGTGCTGATAGAAGGCGCCGAGCGACAGGTAGGTCGCCGGGTCGGCCATATATTCCGCAAAGGCGTACTGCATCGGCGTATCGGCGGAGAACATCAGGAACTGATGCACCTTGAGGATTTCATTCATCAGCGCTGCGGGGGCCAGACAGTAACCCACGCGCCAGCCGGTCACGTGAAAGGTTTTGCCGAATGACGAGACAATCACGCTGCGCGCCGCCAGCGTTTGCCGTGTCGCCATGCTGTGGTGGCGCTGATTATCAAACACCACGTGCTCATACACTTCATCGGACAGGATCACAATGTCGGTGTTGCGCGTCAGGCGGTCCAACTGCGCCAGATCGTCGGCGCTCAGCACCTGTCCGCTCGGGTTGTGCGGCGTGTTGATGATGATCATCCGGGTACGGGCGTTGATGGCGGCCTGTACCTCATCCCAGTCGATGCTGAAGGCCGGAACGGACAGCTTTAGCGCCACCGGTTTGGCGCCCTGTAGCCGGACAATCGGCGCATAGCTGTCAAATGCGGGTTCGAAATAGATGACTTCATCGCCCGGATGCACCAGCGCGGAAATGGCGGCATAGAGCGCTTCGCTGGCGCTGGCGGTGATGGTGACCTCCTGGCCGGCGTCGTAGCGCTGGCCGTACAGGCGGTTGACCTTCTCCGCGACCACCTCTTTGAGCGATACCAGTCCGGTCATCGCGGCGTATTGATTATGGCCCTGTTCCATGGCGCGGGTCACCCCGGCGATAAGTTCGGGCGCGCAGGGAAAGCTGGGGGCGCCCTGCGACAGGTTGATGGCGTTGTGCTGATTGGCGAGCTGACTGATAACGGTGAAAATGGTGGTACCCACATCCGGTAATTTTGAGCTGAATTGAACCGGGGTTTGAATCGGCATATCTATCTCCGTTTTCGCCATAATAAGTGAATAATTATTCATTTATTAGACGTTGCGGCGGCTGGCGGCACAATCGAATTGTTGTCATAATAGCCATGAGTAAAATTCATGGCTGAGGGCGTTATTTCCCGCTATTGTGGCATAAACCTCAGCGGAAATGGCGGGGTAGCCGCTGATTGCCAGCAATCCGCATCCGCGTTTTTCCTGGCGGCCGATAACATATTTATGTAGTCGATTTTCTTATGGCTCGTTGCTTGAGGGCAGGTTCCGATAATGAATAAACGTATTCCCCCTTTGAATGCCCTGCACGCCTTTGTGGTGACGGCCCGCCACCTCAATTTTACCCGCGCCGCGGAGGAGCTGTTCGTTACTCAGGGCGCGGTCAGCCGCCAGATCGCCTCGCTGGAAGCCTGGCTGGGCGTGATGCTGTTTCAACGCCACGCGCGCGGTCTGCGGCTGACGCCGGAGGGCAGTCGGCTGCTGCCGGAAATTAGCGAGATATTCGAGCAACTTTTCAATGTGACGGGCAAAGTGCGCGAGCGCGGCGCCATTCGGATGAAAGCGCCCACCTGCGCCATGCGCTGGCTGCTGCCGCATCTGATGAGAATGGAGCAGGCGCGGCCGGATATTCACGTATCGCTCACCACCACCACTGAACATGACGTCGATTTTCGCGCGGAAGACTATGATGCGGCGGTGGTGTTCGCGCCGGACGGCGCGGCGCGGGGGCATGGCGTCAAGCTGTTTGACGAGGTGCTGTCGCCGGTGGCGGCGCCGCATCTGCTGCCGGCCGGACATGACAGGCTGACGGCGCAGCAACTGACGACGTTCACGCTGTTGCATCCCACGCAGGACCGGCGTGACTGGAAACTGTGGCTGAAAGCCCAGGGTATGGATGAGCGGGTTATGCGCCGCAATCAGCAGTTCGATACCATGGATCTGGCCATCAGCGCCGCGATCCAGGGCTTCGGGGTGGCGATGGCGGATATCACGCTGGTGGTGGAAGATATCCGGCGACAGCGCCTGGTCAGGCCTTGCGATGACGAGGTAAACACCGGCGCCGCTTATTATCTGGTGCATCGCCCTGATGTGCAGGCGCAATGGCTGACCGATTTTCTCGCCTGTTTTACGCACTGTATTGAAACAAATTGTTGAATCTTTATCGCCGGTGTTGCGCGGCAGGGGCTTTGTACTGTGAGTTTTCAACGTAAAACGGAGGATAAAATGGCGAATGCAGAGCATGTCGGCAATGTTTTTCGGCGGTTACATGAAGGCGCCGGCGCATTCATTATCCCCAATCCGTGGGATGTCGGTACCGCCAGAATTCTGGCGGCGGTGGGGTTTCAGGCGTTGGCGACAACCAGCGCGGGAATGGCTTTCTCTCTGGGGGTAAAAGAAGGAGAGGTAAGTCGTGAGCAAGTCATCCAACATTGTCGTTCGCTGGTCGAGGCAACGACGCTGCCGGTTTCAGCCGATCTGGAAAAAGGGTTTGGCGACAGTCCCGAAAGCGCGGCGGAAACGATCCAGGTTGCCGCCGGCATCGGCCTTGCCGGATGTTCGCTGGAAGATCATACGGGAGAGGCGCAACATCCCATCTATGACTTCCAGCTTGCGGTGGAACGCATTGATGCCGCGGCGGAAGCCTGTAGAAAATTGCCCCACGATTTTATACTGACGGCGCGCTGTGAAAATTATCTCTGGGGCAAGCCTGACCTGGACGATACCATCCGTCGGTTGCAGGCTTTTGAAAGCGCGGGGGCGGATGTGCTTTTTGCTCCCGGATTACGCGATTTGGATACCATCCGCACCGTCTGTCAGTCACTGACGAAACCGGTTAACGTAATAGCCGGTATTCAGGGAACGACCTTTAGCGTCGATCGGTTAGCGCATGCGGGCGTCAAGCGTATCAGCGTCGGATCGGCGTTATCCCGACTGGCTCTGGGCGCGTTTATCCGGGCGGCGGAGGAAATGAACAAATCGGGTTCTTTCTTATCGCTGGATGATGCAATGGGCTTTGCCGATGTTGAACGTTATTTCACCTCCGCCAGCCGTTAATCCGTTCGCGCTATGGGATTTGGGGTGGGTTAATCGGTATCGTTGATGCCCCAGTTAAAGAACTTGTCATTCCCGATCACCGCGCGTCGATCCTGACCCGTTCCACCAGAAAGTCCAGCAAGGCGCGCACCCGTAGCGGCAGGTAGCCGCCCTGACCGACGAATACCGCATGCATCTCTTCGTTATCGCCCGGATTGAGATCTTCGAGCACCGGCCGTAAGCGGCCGGCGGCAATATCGTCGCGCACCTGGAAGGCCGCCAGACGGGCCAGCCCGACGCCGGCGAGCGCCAGGCGGCGCAGCGCTTCGCCGTCGCTGGCTTGCACGTTGCCGGTGACCGGCACCTCGATATCTTCGCCGGCGTAGCGCAGCGGCCAGCCGCGCTGGACGCGCGCGTAGTTGGCGCCCAGTCGGTTATGCCGCGTCAGTTCATCCGGCGTGGACGGCGTGCCGTGGCGTTGCAGATAGTCGGGCGCGGCGACGATGGTCATGCGCGTCTGGCCGAGTTTGCGCGCCAGCAGATTAGAGCTTTTGAGCGGACCGGCGCGCACCGCCACATCGGTGCGCTGCTCCAGAATATCGATGACCTCATCGGTCGCGACGATATCCAGCGTCACGTCGGGATAACTCGCCAGAAATTCCGGCACCAGCGGCAACAGGAAATGGTGAGCAAAGGGGACGTTGGCATTCACCCTCAGCCGACCGCGCGGCGTCGCATGAGCGCTGGCGCAACGTTCCGCCTCATTCAGATCGGCCAGAATGCGCACGCCGCGCTCATAAAAGACGCAGCCCTCCGGCGTGAGCTGGAGCTGGCGCGTGGAGCGGTTCAGCAGTCGGGTGCCCAGCCGCCGCTCAAGGCGTGCGACCAGCTTGCTCACGGCGGAGGGCGTCATGCCGCAGGCGCGGGCGGCGGCGGAAAAGCCGCCCAGCTCAATGGCCTGTACAAACACCTCCAGCTCTCCGGATCGGTTGACATCTAAACGCGCCATAACGGCCTCCTTAATGACTTCAGTTCACAAATGTTTTTCCTGACGCCAGTCTAGTTCATTTATGTCGTTGAGTTCATCATTTGACAATATTTTGCTACTGAATTCACTGATATGAAAAATCTCACTCAAATCTCCGGCCCTCTGCTGCTAAGCGTCGCGCTCGCCGCCGCTCAACTCCCCGCCGCGCGCGCCGCCGAGCCGTCCTGGGTCGCGTCGTGGAGCGCCAGCCCTCAGCCGGTCTGGGAGGCGGATTTTCTGTTTCCTCTCAATACGCCGGGCGAACTGCATCAGCAAACCGTGCGTCAGATCGCGCGCGTCAGCCTGGGCGGGGAGCGGCTGCGTATCCAGCTGTCCAATGCCTATGGCCGTCAGCCGGTGACGCTGGGCAAAGCGACGCTCGCGCTGCCGGCGAAGGATGACGCGCTGGCTGCCGGCAGTCTGCGTACCCTGACGTTCGGCGGACGGGAAACGGCGACAATCCTCCCCGGCGCGTCGCTTATCAGCGATCCGGTCGCTCTGTCCGTACCGGCGCTGGGGCAGGTGGCGCTGAGCCTCTATCTGCCTGAGAAGACCCCGGTCACTACGTTTCACTGGGACGGTCGGCAGAGCGGCTGGATTGTAGCCGGCGATCGCGCGTCGGATCGGCGGTGGTCTGACGGGCAGGACGCGTTGCAGAGCACCACCACGCGGCTGCTGTGGTCGGGCGTTGAGGTTGAGACGGCCGCGCCGGCACGGGCGGTGGCGGTCATCGGCGATTCCATTACCGACGGCGCCGCCGCGTCGCTGGATAAAGACCGCCGCTGGCCGGACTTGCTGGCCGTCCGGCTGGCGCCGCATGGGGCGGCGGTGATCAACGCCGGCATCTCCGGCGGCCGTTTGCTCTCAGACGGCATGGGCGTCAATGCGCTGGCGCGGCTGGATCGCGACGTGCTGAACCAGCCGGGCGTACAGAGCGTTATCGTGATGCTGGGCATCAATGATATCGCCTGGCCGGGAACGGCGTTTGCGCCGACCAGCCCGCGGCCGACGCTGGCGGCGCTGACGGCCGGCTATCGTCAATTGATCGCCCAGGCGCACCGCCGCGGCATACGCGTTATCGGCGCCACGCTGACGCCGTTCGCCGGCGCGCTGCCCGACACGCCGTTGGACAACTACTATCACCCGGAAAAGGACGCTTTGCGCCGTCAGGTCAATGACTGGATACGCGGCAGCGGCGCGTTCGACGCGGTGATCGATTTCGACGCCGTACTGCGCGATGCGGCGCATCCCGAACGTCTTGATGGCGACGTCGATTCCGGCGATCGGCTGCATCCCGGCGATGCGGGCAACCGCGTGATGGCGGACGCCGTCGATCTCAATGCGCTGTTTGCCGATCCCACGATTTTGGCCGGGAACCATTCGGCCGCGACACAGGAGCAATAAATGATGCTTTTCACCCCCTATCAACTGGGCGACCTGATATTGCCCAACCGTATCGTCATGCCGCCGATGACCCGTTCGCGCGCCGGCGACGGCAACGTGCCGACTGCGCTGATGGCGGAATATTACGCGCAGCGCGCCTCGGCCGGCCTGATTGTCAGCGAAGGTACGCAAATCAGCCGACAGGGGCAGGGATACGCCTGGACGCCCGGCATACACACGCCGGAACAGATCGCCGGCTGGCGCGGCGTAACCGCGGCGACGCATGCCGCCGGCGGGCGTATTTTCGCCCAGCTGTGGCACGTCGGCCGGGTGTCGCATACGTCGTTGCAGCCCGGCGGCGCGGCGCCGGTTTCCTCCTCGCCGCTGGTGGCCGAAGGGGTGACGGTGTTTATTGACCCCGCTGGCAAAGGCGCGCTTTCCGGCGCCGGCGAAAAGGTGCAGCATTCGGCGCCGCGGGCGCTCACGCGCGCGGAGATCGCCGATGTGGCGCGCAGCTACGCCGACGCCGCGCGCAACGCGCTGGCGGCGGGCTTCGACGGCGTCGAACTGCACGCCGCCAACGGCTATCTGATCAATCAGTTTATCGACTCGCAGGCCAATGCGCGCACCGACGAGTACGGCGGCAGCCTGTCCAATCGCCTGCGTTTTCTGCGCGAGGTGGTGGAGGCGGTGGCCGACGTTACCGGCGCGCAGCGTCTTGGGGTGCGGCTTGCGCCGCTGACCACCTTGCAGGGCGCCGTGGATGACACCCCGCAGGCGACCTACCTCGGCGCGGCCCGGCTGCTGGACGATCTGGGCGTGGCCTACATACATATCGCCGAGGCGGACTGGGAGGATGCGCCGACTATGCCGGCGGCGTTTAAAGAGGCGCTGCGCCTGATCTACCGCGGTACGCTGATCTACGCCGGCAAGTACGATCTGGCGCGCGCCGAGCAGGCGCTGGGCAACGGCTGGGCCGATCTGATCGGCTTTGGGCGGCCGTTTATCGCCAATCCGGATCTGCCGACGCGTTTGCGGCTGGGATTGCCGCTGAGTCCACCCGACGCCAGCCGCTTTTTCGGCGGCGGAGCTGAGGGTTATACCGACTATCCCCGCGCGCGTTCGGCGGGGCAACAACTGACGACGGAGGGCGACAAGGTATGAGTAGGCAAGGTACCCATGCCGGCGTCTGGGCGCTGGCCGTGACCGCTTTCGCCATCGGCGTGGCGGAGTTTATCGTGGTCGGCGTGCTGCCGGCCATCGCTACGGATCTTAACGTGTCGCTGGCGCGCGCCGGCGGACTGGTCGGCTTATATGCGCTGGCGCTGGCGATTGGCACGCCGCTGGTGGTGTTGGGGCTGGCGCGTTGGCCGCGCAGGCCGGTGCTGCTGACGCTGGTGGGCGTATTCCTCGTCGGCAATCTGCTGGCGGCGTTGTCCTCCAGTTATGCCATGCTGCTGACCGGACGCATCGTCACCGCGGTGGCGCACGGCAGTTTCTTCGCTATCGGCGCGACGGTGGCTGCGCGGCTGGCGCCGCAAGGGCAGGCCAGCCGCGCCATTGCGCTGATGTTCGCCGGGCTGACGCTGGCGATGGTCATCGGCGTGCCGCTGGGAAGTTATATCGGCAATGGTTTTGGCTGGCGGCTGCCGTTCTTTGCCGTGGCGTTGCTGGCCGCAGTCGCCTGGGCGGCTACCGCGCGCTGGGTGCCGGCGCTAGCTGCGCCGTCGGCGGGTCGGGCGACGACGCAGTTGGCCGCGCTGGGCCAGCCCGCCATCCTGGCGATGATGTGCGTCACCGTTCTGGGCTTCGGCGCCAGCTTCGCGGCTTTCACCTTCGTGACGCCGATTCTGACCGACATTTCGGGTTTTTCCGTCCATGGCGCCAGTTTGCTGTTGATGGTGTTCGGCGCGGCGACGCTGGTCGGCAATCTGGCCGGCGGTCGGTTGGCGACAAAACTGGGCTGGGCGGCCGCCTTGCGGCGTCTGCTGGCGGGGTTGCTGCTGGCGCTCGCGGCGCTGGCGCTATTGATGCCTTATAAGCTGGCGATGGTGCCGCTGCTGTTTATCTGGGGCGCGCTGGCCTTCGGCATGTCGCCGGGCTTTCAGGCGGGTATGCTGGAGACCGCAGAGCGCTGGACGCCGCGCGCGGTGGACTTCGCCTCGGCGCTGAATATCTCGGCTTTCAATCTGGGGATTACCCTGGGCGAGACGGCGGGCGGCGCGCTGGTGGCGCAGGATCGTCTGACGCTGACGCCCTGGGTGGGCGTGCTGCTGGCGTTGCTGGCGCAGTTGCCGTTGCTGTGGCTGGCGCAGCGGCATCGCCGTTTTTCCCCTCAATAGGTTTTAAACCATACCGCGGCTTGACGCTGGCGACAGCTTCAAGCCGCAATTCCTTTGCACTTCTTGTGATAGATTGAAAAAAAACCGTATAAAGTGACGGTATCGGATAAGGCCGCCGCGGCTTATCCGGTGACGGATGGCGCTCGCCAATCCCTCCTTTTCATTCTTTCATCGGGGTAACTGAATAGATGAGCTATCTCAAGGTGTTGACGATTGGTTTTGTCTGTGTGCTGCTGCTGTCATTTTGGCAGAGTTATGCTAAAGCAACGCAGCGCGGGGAGACCTTCACCGGCCAGAGTTGGTGGGGAACCAAGCGTGATTCCGCGGGGATAGCGCCGGATCCGGTGAAATTCCGGCAAACGGCGGTAGTGCAAATCTATGCGGCGCCCACGTATGGCTGGCGCGGACTGGTGGCGGTGCATCCCTGGATCATCTTCAAGAAAGCCGGTGAAACGCAATACAGCCGCTATGAGGTCACCCGGTGGGGCGATGAGAATGTTGTTCGTCGTAACCGCTCGATCCCCGACGGCTATTGGTATGGCGCGCGCCCGTCGCTGTTGGCGGATCATCGGGGAGCGGCGGCCGAAGCCATGATCCCGCGGATTGAAGCCGCGATCAAAAGTTACCCCTATCCGCATACCTACCGCGCCTGGCCCGGCCCGAACAGCAATACCTTTATTGCGCATATCGGCAGGGAAGTGCCGGCGCTGAAGCTGGATATGCCGGCCAACGCCGTCGGCAAGGATTACCGCGCGTTAACGCGTCCGATCGGCTTGCCCCCTTCCGGCAAGGGCGTGCAGGTATCGTTGCTGGGCGTGCTGGGGGTGACGCTGGGCGTGGAGGAAGGTATCGAGGTCAATGTGTTGGGGCTGAATGTGGGCGTGGATATCAATTCACCGGCGCTGCGTTTGCCTTTTATCGGCCGACTGGGGCGCGACAGTGTGAAACAGGATGAGGGCTGACGACGTCGTTTCTTCGTATTTTGACGTAAGTATCGGTTGTCCTGTCGATATGGAAGCCGTTCATGAGAACGGCTCCCGATGCCGATTTATCCGGGCTTAATTAAAACGAACTCCAGTTATCGTCACTGCGGCTTTCCTGCGCTTTTTTCGTTAGCTGGGCGGTTAATTGCGGGCGTTTTAGCGTCGTGCGCGCCGGGTCGCTCTGCACGCTATTGCCGTTAAGGATGAATGTCGCCACCAGACTACTCAGCGTCGTGGCTTGATCTTGCAGGGACTGAGAGGCGGCGGAGGCTTCTTCCACCAGCGCGGCGTTCTGCTGCGTCACTTCATCCATCTGACCGATGGCTTGGTTCATCTGTCCTATACCCTGACTTTGCTCCGTCGCGGCGGCGGCGATTTCACTGATAATATCGGTCACCTGGCGTATCGCCGTTTGTACGTTGTCCATCCGCTGTCCCGCATCGTTGGCTTGAATGGCGCCGTTACCCACCAACTGCACAGAGGACTGGATCAGTTCCTTGATTTCCTTGGCGGCGGTAGAGGAGCGTTGCGCCAGACTGCGTACTTCGCTGGCGACCACGGCGAAACCGCGTCCGGCTTCCCCGGCACGCGCCGCTTCCACCGCCGCGTTGAGCGCCAGGATGTTGGTCTGGAAGGCGATACCTTCGATGACGCCGGTAATGTCGGCGATTTTCGCCGAACCGTTTTTGATGTCTTCCATGGTTTTGACCATGGCGCTGACGGCCACGCCGCTCTGTTCCGCCAGACTGTTGGCTTCGCCGGAAAGCGTGCTGGCCTGCATGGCATTATCGGCGTTCTGTTTCACGGTATCATTGAGTGAGGCCATGCCGGATGTGGTCTGTTCCAGAGAGGCGGCCTGTTCTTCGGTGCGCGACGACAGATCCTCGTTTCCGGCGGTGATTTGCGTGGACGCGGAACTGACCGATTGCGCGGATGCCGCTACGGCGGAGAGCGCATCGCTGACCTTGTCCAGCAGGGTATTAAACGCAAGGGCGGTTTTCCCGATTTCATCCCGCTGGCTGTCGTCCGCTCTGTAGGTCAGATTGAGCGATTCGCTGGCGCCGACCATCACGCGCTGCATGCCGTTCAGTCTGTTGCGCACGTTGATGATGATTTTGGCGGCGAAAAGGCCGACCGCGATAATCACGATGGCGGAGAACAGCAACATTCCCCAGAAGGTGCGATCGTAAACGGCCTGATTCTGCTCCCTCAGCTCTTCTCCTATCTCGATATTATGGGTGGTCTGTTTTTCCAGCCCTGTAATCAGCGTGCGGATGGTTCCGCCCACGCCGGATTCGTTGAATATCAGCGGCAGCGTGACCGCATCGTCGCCATTGCGCGACGCGGCGATGAATGCCGGAAAAGCCGCCTTGATAGCCGCGATATCTTTGGCGTCCTGTTCCGTCATGGCCTTGTCCAGATCGCTGGAGATGTCGTTATGGGCGTAGTAGACGTTGAGCTCTTCCAACTGTTTGATTAGCGCCTCAATGTTTTGCTCCGTTTCCGGCTGTCTGTCGGGAGCGCCCTGATGGCGGTACATCTCTACCCGCAACTGATTGGCCGCATTAAGGGTTTTGGCGAGATCCCGGATACTGGTGATGGTGTTGGCCTGCACATATTCAAAGCGCTGCTGAAAACCTTTGATCGCGTAGATCGAAGCAGCCGCCAGCGCGCAAAGCGAGAGCGCCAGCAGGGTGATAACAATGGTTAACCTTTGGGTGATGGACATAGTCGAGCCTTATATGACGATTTGCTGCATGTGGATTTGAGTGACTGCGTCCTTTCCTGATTGGTCGATGTTGACCTGTAAGGTATCCATACGGCTATTGGTTATCGTCAATAAGTCCTAAATCTTCACTTTTACTTTGCAAAACAGGGTCAAGCGACTTTTTGCATCTGAGCGAGCAGCCAGCTTCGCAGATGGGCGATATCGTCCCGTCCGGCATAGTCAGGCAGGGTCACCAGATAGTAATTCGCGCCGGGCAGCGCATGTTCAAACGGCGCGCTAAGCACGCCTTGCCGGATAAAATCATGCGCCAGCAGGCTGCTGACGATGGCGATCCCCTGGCCGGCGACCACCGCCTGAATGGCATGGGTTTCGTCGGTGAAGTGTAAGCCGGCGTCAATATTCAGGTCGGCGGGGCCAAAGCGACGGCGCCAGTTCTCCCAGCTTGGCGAAAGCGCGGGTATATGGCGATTATCGACGTGAAACAGCGTGGCCGAGGATAAATCCCGCAGTTGTTTGATGGCTAACCGCGGACTGGCGACCAGCACAAAGCGATCCTGATAAAGCAGCGTCGAGGTTAACGTTTCCTCTCGCTCCTCGCGATAGCGGATCGCCGCGTCCACCGTTTTTCTCGTCAGGTCGACGCGTTCCACGCTGGTATGCAAACGTAAATCGATAGCCGGCAACGCCGCTTTCAGGTCTGCCAGGCGCGGCACCAGCCAATGGGTTAGAAAGTTCGAGGTGGTGGTGATGGTTAGCACCGGCGGCGCATTTACGGCATGAATTTTTTCCACGGTGTCCTGTAGCGCGCTAAAAACGCGCTGCGTGGTGGCAAAGAGCATCTCTCCGGCAGGGGTTAACGTGACGCCTTTGGCGCTGCGCTCGCACACTTTTGTCGCCAGCTGTTCTTCCAACAGGCGTATTTGATGGCTGATCGCGGTGGCGGTGACGCCAATCTCGTCGGCGGCCAGTTTGAAGCTGCGATGAACGGCGACGGCATTGAAGGCCCGCAGCGCGCCCAATGGCGGTAAACGTTTTTTTCTCATGATGAATTTATCTCATCTATGGATGAAATCAATGACTTTGAGTCGGCATTCTCAATGGAAGTAAGCTGATTAAACGCTGCTTTTATGATGAATTCAATTCATTCTTGAGATGGGGTTTTTACCGGGGGAAGAGGATTATGGCTAGTTGTATTTCTGCGGATGACAAGCTGAGGTCGCGTTTATCGCCTGCGCTGATCCTGTTGTCGCTGGCGCAATTTGTTATCGCGCTGGACTATTCGATTATCTATGTCGCATTGCCCGATATCGCCGGCAGCCTGCAATTGCCCGATGCGCATGCGCAATGGATCGTTTCCGCCTATGGCGTGATATTCGCCGGTTTTTTACTGGCGGGCGGCCGGCTTTGTGATGCGGCCGGCGCCAAAAACATGTTTGTTTTCGCGATGGCGCTGTTCAGTCTGGCTTCGCTGCTGGGCGGGATAACCACATCCGCCGCCGCGCTGATCGTCGCGCGGGGGATTCAGGGCTTAGGCGCGGCGCTGTTGCAACCCGCTATTATCGCATTGATTTCTCATTATTTCCGTCCGGGGCAAGAGCGGGCGAACGCGTTAACCGTCTGGAGCGCCGTCGGCGCTGCGGGGCTGGTGGCCGGCGTCGTGCTGGGCGGACTGTTTACCCAGCTTAGCTGGCGGCTGGTGTTTTTGGTCAATGTGCCGATCGGGTTAATCTGTATCTGGTCCGCGCGCCGCTATTTTCTTGCTATCGTGCGCCCGGCGCAGCGCCAAAAACTGCCGCTGCTGTCATCATTATTGGGAACCCTGAGCGTGCTGAGTATCGTGCTGGCGATGACCTCATTAGCCGATCACGGCCTTGACCATATCAACACTCACCGCGGGTTAGGGGCGAGCGCGATCTTGTTATCGCTGTTTCTGCTCGGCGAGCGCTACGGCAGGCGACCGCTGGTGGGCCGCGGCATTCGGCGGTTGGTTTCTTTGCAGCGCGGGAGCATCGCCAGCGCGTTATATATGGCCAGCGTGGGTACCGAGCTGTTTCTGCTCACCCTGCTGATGCAGGCGCACTATAGCTACAGCGCGTTGCAGACCGGGCTGGTTTTCATCCCGCTGACGCTGATGATTATCGTCGGCAACGCCATTGCCGGTAAGCTGTTTACGCGTATCCCGGCGCCCAGGGTGTTGCGCTGGGGATTTCTGCTTGGCGCCGCAGGATTATTGGCGATCGTTTTTTCTCTGGAAGAACATATCGACTGGTTTTTGTTTATCCCCGGCTTGTTACTCAGCGGCGTCGGGCATGGCATGATCTATACCGCCAAATTCGTCGTCGGCATGCATGAGGTGCCGGATGAGCAGCAGGGGATAGCCAGCGGGCTGATGGTTACGGCGCAATATGCCAGCGGGGCGATCGCCCTCGCCCTGATGGTGATCATCCTCAACGCCTATGCCGGCATGACCGGCTTCCAATACGGTTTTGCCGCGTTGATCGGTTTTGCCTTGTTGGGCGCGCTGTTGACGGAAGAGATAAGTAAAACCGTGTAGGTTATGCGCCGTCGTCGCGGCGCGCCAGAAACTGGATGACGGCCGATAAAAACTCGCTTCTGCCGGCTTCGTTGCGGTCGAGATGGACGAAGTGCGTGGCCGACGGGATGGTCAGCGCCTGTGCGTCGGGCGCTTCCCGCGCCAGCGCGTCGGCATCTTGCGCGCGGCTCCAGAAATCTCTCTCTGAGCGGATCGCCAGCACCGGCATGGTGAGTCGCGCCGCCTGCCACTGTTTTTTACCTATCGCCAGTTCGAAACTGTCGGCCATCGCCCCGGAAGGCGCTCTGAAACCCGGCGGATCGCGCTGGTAAGCGGTATCGTCCGAAGCCAGCGCCGCATCGGCATAAGCCTGCGCGACCCGCTCATCCCGCCAACGGGTCTTGTCTTCCGACGGAATGCTGTTGTCCCAGGCGGGGAACAGACTGGCGCGACTGTTGACCCGATAACCGCCGAAGCGGGATGCGTGAAAGGTGCCCGGTTTGTCGGGGGTATCGAGCGGCGATCCCAGACCGAGCGTGTCGTGGTGACGGCTGCCGCCGTAAAGGGTGTTGTAGAGCACCAGACGATCAACGTGCTGCGGATATTGCGCGGCATAAGCGCCGGCCCAGTGTCCGCCCGTCGCCCAACCCAGGATGCTGACCTTGTCGCTTTGGCTCCATTGCATGACGGCGCCGATCGCCGCGCCGATGTCGTCGACGGCATCGGCGGTGCGCATGAGCGGCGCGCTGAGTTCCGGCGGCCGGCTCATGGCTGCCGGTCGACTGGAAAAACCATAGCCCCGAAGATCCATGATGTAAACGCGATGACCCGCCGCCGCCAGGTCGCCGGCCAGCGATCCGCCCGCTACCGGCAGGTCGAAGGAGGCGACGCCGGGTACGCGCGCGCCGTGCAGCAACAGCACCGGCGAGGCGCCATCGGCGGGTAATGACGCCGGTCTGACTTCCCTGATAAACAGCGATATTCCCGCTTGCAAGGGAAGGTATCGATCCTTTCTGACGAGCGTGATTTCCGTCTCGTCGTCCGCCCGCGACGCCTGTTTTTGCTCCGTCTCCCCGGCGGACGCCAGCGGCGCGGCGGTCAGCAGTAAGCTCGCCAGCATTTTTTTGCGCCAGCCGCCGCTGGCGTATGAATCGCCTGAATGTCTCATCATCGTGGTTCCCGCGTGAAATAATATTTATCATCGGCGCGCAATAATGATATGTCTAATACTGTCTATATTGTCATTTAATACATTCAGGATATCGATTTATGTTAAGTCTGCGTCAGTTGCAGCAGTTTCTGGCCGTCGCGGAAACCATGAACTATCACCGGGCGGCCGAGCGACTGAATATGGCTCAGCCGCCGCTAACGGCCGCTATCCGCAATATGGAGGATGCGCTGGGCGTCCGCCTGTTTGAGCGCACCCACCGTATTACCGGCTTAACCGCCGCCGGGGAAGTGCTTCAGGAGGAGGCGCGTCGCACTCTGGCGCAGATGGCTCGCGCTGAAACGCTGACGCGACGCGCGGGGCAGGGGCTGACCGGATCGCTGCGCATCGGCTTTGTCGCCAGCGCGGTACGCCATCGTCTGCCCGCTATGGTCGCCGGTTTCAGCAAGCAGCACCCGGAGGTCGCGCTGGATTTGCACGAAGCGACCACCGCGCGGCAGATTAAAGACTTGCTGGAAGACCGTCTCGATATCGCTATCGTCGCCTTGCCCGTGCCGGGGTATGCGGCCTCATCTCTGGCTTTGCGGCCGCTGCTCTCCAGCCGACTGGTCGCGGCCGTGCCGCAGGATCATGCGCTGGCCGGCGCCACCTCGCTGACCATTGGCGCATTGGCGGGTGAAGCCTGGGTTATGTTTCCCCAAAGTGAAGGGCCGGGACTCTATCAAACTATCCATGCGGCCTGTGAACGGGCCGGATTTATCCCGCGGGTCGCGCAGCGGGCGGTGCAAATGGAAACCATCTTGGGATTGGTGGCGGCGGGGTTGGGCATTGCCCTGGTGCCTGAGTTCATGCAGGCCAGCGGCTGGGAGAATGTCGCCTTTCGTCCGCTGGAAGAGCCGGACGCGTCGTTAACGTATGAGGTCGCCTTTGCATGGCGCAAACAAGATAATACGCCGCTACTGACCGCATTCGTCGCTTATGGATAGTCCCGCCATCTTTTACGTTGCGGCCGGTCGGCTTTGCGAAGCGAAGTCGATACAGGCGGCGTGCTTATGGGGGAGCGGAGCCTATTGGGCTGATGCCAATAGCCCCTTGTTTTACATTGAGATTATGTTATGCATAAGGTGTACCGTATTAATGGCATGGTTGATTTTTATGTCGACGGAAATCAACTTAAATCGCTGATTAGCGATGAAACGGAAATGCTGAATAAACCAGTTAGTCGTTGCCTGTTGCTGCTGATTGAGAACCGATATGAAATTATCGAACAGGCGACTTTTTTCTCTGAGGTTTGGCATAAATTTGGCGTTTCCGTTACGCCAAATACATTTTATCAGAATATATCGCTGCTAAGGAGAAGCCTCAGCGCTATTGGTTTGGGCGATGACGTGGTAAAAACCGTATCGCGTAAAGGATTGATGCTTTCTCAGCGCGTTGAAATAGAATTTATAGCCGATGAAAGTCATCATCCGACTGAATATTTACCGGCATCCGATGCCGAGGTTAATTCCACCGCCGAACCTGACGCCAGGGTTGCGTCGAAACGGATAACTCGCGCCGGGCCAGGGATGGCGGCGGCGGAAAATATTGAGCGCAAAGGTGAGAAAAAACGCTATGCAAAATCTTTCTGGCTTATTGCGGTATTGGTCTGTCTGACGGCGGCATCGTATCCTCTTTATCACGCGAATAATCGCGTCAGTGGTTATTTTGATCATTATACAGACGCCGGCGAATATAAAGGTTGCCGTCTTTTTGCCAATGCATTGGCGCCAAAAGAAAAGGTAATGAATATTGTTAATCACGATGAGGTTTCTTGTGCGGAAAATAAGTATGTCTATATTACCACCTATGATTTTTCGACGGTGAATTCTGTTGTTCAATGCCGGTCGCCGCTGAATGATAACCACCAGGATAATCATTGCGTATCGCATCTGTTTGTTGCAGGAGGAATAAAAAAATGAGACGGCTGAATAAACAGATGGTTATTCTCTTAGCGGGGGGGATGATGCTTTTCATCGCGTTGATTTATATTAATCGCCCAAAGCCGACGAAATTATCGTGCGACGCCTCTTTTATTCTGCATAAGGACGGTCATGTTCTTAAATTATTAATGAGCTATATTTTTTATGATAATAACGGCATCGCCATGCTAAATGGCGCGGAAGTCACGCCGGAAGGCGTAACGCATACGGTGAATAGAAGGACGGTATTCACCTATGCGAAAGTGAACAATAGCTATTCTCTCACCTCAACGAATTCCTACTCGATGCCTAATCAGGCGGAAAATACGGTTTTTAGCGAACTGATGCCGGCGTTCTATTTTAAAAAGGACATTAATTTTAATATTGTTATTTATCCGCAGGGAGACGAAGGGTGGGTGTTTGCCGCCGAGCCGGTGCCTTCATTCCTGTGCGAAAAGCGATGATAGGAAAAACGGGCGCTTGCGCCGCGTAATAATATTCAGTCGTGGTTATGGGCGGCGCGGAAAAAGCGAAGGAGACATCGCGCCAGCAAAAGGTCTCCTATCATTATCATCTTGCATTGGGCCGTTTATCAGCGGGCCAGCACGCTCATCGCGGTAATAATCGGACCGCCGACGGTGCGTTTTAAGGCGCCGATGGCCAACCCTTTCAGCAGCGTTTTGGCGCCCCGGCGAATCGTACTATCGATGTAGTCTTGATCTTCGGCCGCCTTCAGCCAGCCGAGCCGCTCAAATTTCTCCAGCAATTCATCGACGGCAACCCTGCGGCGATCAAAACAGATTGCTACCGATCCGGCATAGACGCGGTGGGTGACCGTTTGTACGCCATCCTGTTGACTCAACTCTCTGACGACCCGCTCCACCTGTTTGGGATTGCGCTGAATAAAGTCGGACCGAACGCGAATACGATTCTGAGTCTGGTGCAGGTAGGGTTTCATGGCGACCTCTGATAGGCAAATAACGATTTACATGCAAATAGCAATGCGAACAATTTACGTTACCACTCCTGGCTTGTCCACTTATTGCCGGTAAATTCGCCGGTTTTTGTGACCCGCCATCCCTGACGGGGCGTCGCTAAAGCGACGTTGAAAACGTCTACCGGAAGTTTTTTACCCTCCAATTAACAAAAGCCTGAACCACTTGATAAACCGCAAAGAATCCCTCTCCCATCGGCTGATAATGACAGCGTTGTATTTTTTTACGTCTGTCCGCCGTTGATGCGGACAGGTTTAATATCGGGCCGGATAATGTCCGCCACGTTCGCAGATGTAGGAAGCAGTATGGAGTCAGAAGAGTTAAGCGGGCTGATGATGTTACGGCGTTTTGTGACGGTGGAGCATCATATACCGGGACGTATACGTTTGCGTTTCACTAACCGGCTGATTCCCAGTCTTGGTAAGGGAAAGCTGGAAAAACTAGAGGCATTATGCCACCCCGATAGCGTGCTGCGTAGCTATAACCTCAATACGCATACCGGAAGTTTGCTGCTGGAATATGACGCCGGACAAATCAATCCGGCGCTGTTGACGCAGGTTTTCGGCGCGGATGATATCGCGGCCCAGCAAGCGCTGGAACAGTTGATTCAGTCGCTCTCGCCGTCATCCTAATCATTAAGGAATCGAATATGAGCAATGACAATAGCAATCCTGCCAATCAGGGGGGCGCTTATTACCCGCCGTTTGGTTACCCTTACTATCCGCCGACCGCCCCGGCTCCGGAAGCCGCCACGCCGCCGCCACAGCCGGCGATGTACTGGCCGCAGCCCGTGTGGTATCCGCCGCACATGATGCCGGGGTATCCGCCGGCGGGATATCCGCTGCCGCCTCAACCCGGCGTGCCGCCGCAGGCTATGACGCCGCCGCACCATTCCCATCATCATCATGCGCAGTCGGCTTTTGACTGGAACAATCAGGCTCAGAGCATGGTGGAAAACATGATGGGTGAACAAGCCGGGATACTTAAAAGCATTATCGGCACCATCGGTATGGACGATAAGGAATTCTGGAAAGGGGCGATGATCGGCGCGGCGGCTACGCTGTTGTTGACCAATGAAAGCGTGCGCAACTTGCTGCTGCAAACCGTCGCCAGCACCGGCGATTTACTCAAAACCAGCGGCGCAAAAGTAAAAGACGGCGTGAAAAGCGGCGCGGAAACCCTGAAAGAAACCGCTACCACCAGTTCAACGATTTTTCGCGATACGCTGAAAGCGGGGAAAGAGGGCTTCAATGAGTCGGTAGAGCGTCATCGTCAGCAAGCGCAACCTGCAAACGAGCCGGCAAGCGAGGAACCTCAGAATGAGCAACAACCGTGACAGTCTGAGCCCGGTAAGCCGGGCCGTTATCGCCGGGGCATTGGTCGGCACTACGGCGTCCTGCGTCGAGCAGTGGCGACACTATCAAAATGGCGAGAAAACCCTGCATCAGACGGCGGCGACCGTCGTGTGCAATGCGGCGAAAGGCGGACTCGTGGGGGGCGCCGTGATGGCGGTTGCGGATGCGACCGCCGGTCGGCCGGTGTTGACGTTGCTGACATTACTGAGCGCCGGCGCCGCCGGTATTTATCTGATGGATGCGATCGCTAAAAAGGACGTAGATAATGAAACAGCCTGATTATCCTTATGCGTACTACCCGTATTACACGCCATATCCTCCCGTACAACCGTTGTCGCAGACGCCGTATCCTCCGGCGCAGCCGTTGCCGCAAACGCCTTATCGTCAGGCCAACGGCAGAGCGCACCTGATTACCGGCGTGGTTGCCGGGGCCGCAATCGCTTACCTGCTGAGTAATCGTGAAGTTCAACAAGGCATCACGACAACGGCCAGCAAAGCATGGGGTACGGTTCGTGGCGAAGTGGAGGAGTTAAAAGAGCGGTTAGCCGATTTACAGGCTGAACTTGAGTATTATCGTAACCGTGAGCAGGATGCCGAGTGATTGCTAATTTGCCTGACGTCATCACGCTGGTGCATCAGTTACCGGGACGGGTGCGCTTGCGTATTCCGCAGATGCGCCGTTACCCGGAAAGTCTGGTCTGGTTGAAACGGCAGTTGCTGTCTTTCAGCGGCGTGAATGGGGTTCGTTTGCGTCCTGAAGCCTGCTCCGCGGTCATCACCTACGATCGCGAGCAGACCAACGGCAAAACGCTGTTGCGCAAGGCGCTGGCGCTGGACTGGCAGACGAGCGTTGCGGGCGATTATGAGGCTGAATACAGCAATAGCGATAATCTGCTCAATTTTGGCGGCATTGTCCTGACCCAAATGCTGCCGCGCCGCTGGGCCGCGCTGCCCGCTTTACTGCTCACCGCGCCCACGCTGGCCGAAGGCGCGGAAAGCCTCGCTCACGGCCAACTGAAAGTGGAAGCGCTGGACGCCATGGCGCTGGGGCTATCAATGGCGCGGGGCGACCACCGTACCGCGATGATCACGCAGTCGCTGTTGACGCTGGGCGAGTATCTGGAGCAGGAAACCAGCCGCCACTCCGACGCGTTGCTGGCCGACCTGATGCAACCGAGAGAACACCCGGTTTGGGTTGAGCGGCAAGGCGTGCGCGAAGAAATTCAAAGCGGTGAGTTGGTCAACGGCGATTTGATGCTATTGGGGCCGGGAGACAATATCCCCGCCGATGGTTCGGTGCTGCGCGGCGTGGGGCTGATTAACCAGTCCTCGATGACCGGTGAAGGCGTGCCGGTGCGCCGGGAGCGCGGCGCCTGGGTCTACGCCGGCACGCAGGTGCAGGATGGCAATATCGTGGTCCGCGCCGAACGGGTCGGCGATGAGTCTTCCACGGCCAATATCCGACGTTTTATCAGCGAGTCTTTGAGTCAGCGCAGTGAAACGCAACGCGTGACGCAACAAATGGCCGACCGGCGGGTCGCGATCACCATGGGCGTCGGCGCGGCGGTATTCGCCCTAACCCGCGACTGGCAGCGTCTGGCCGCCGTATTCCTGGTGGATTACTCATGCGCGCTGAAGCTGAGTACGCCAATCGCCTTTAAGTCGATCATGAGCCGCGCGGCCCGTCAGGGGCTGTTGCTGAAAGGCGGCAGGGCGATTGAGCGACTGGCCGCCGTCGATACCGTGGTGTTCGATAAAACCGGCACCCTGACGCATGGCGATATGCTGGTAACCGATGTCGTCAGTTTCGATCCGCAAAAGGCCTGGGCCGAGCGTTTGCTGGCCATCGCCGCCTCGGTTGAAGAACACAGCAATCATCCGCTGGCGAAAGCGGTGGTTGCGGCGGCGGCGCACCATGAGCTGCCGCATATCAATCATGGCGAAGTGGAGTATGTCATTGCCCACGGTTTGCAGTCCGAGATGGACGATCACCGCATGGTGGTAGGCAGTCGTCATTTCCTGAGTTGCCATTATGATATTGATTTTTCAGCATTTGAAAATGAAATCGACCGGCTGGAGTCGCAGGGCCGTCACCTGTTGTTCATCGGTCTGGATGAGCGTCTGGTCGGCATGATCGGCCTTCAGGATAACGTGCGCGAAGAGGCGGTCGACGTGATCCGGCGGTTGCGCGAGCTGGGGGTGAAAAACGTCGTCCTGCTGACGGGGGATAAAGCCGAAAAGGCGCAGCAACTGGCGCAGGAATTATCCATCGATCGCTTCTTTGCCCAGGCGACGCCGGAAAGCAAAGTCGATGTCGTGCGCGATTTGCAACAGCAAGGGCATCGCGTGTTATTTATCGGCGACGGCATCAATGATGCGCCGGTGCTGACTCAGGCCGATGTCGGCATGGCGATGAACCAAAGTACCGAGTTGGCGCAGCAGGCCGCCGATGCCGTCCTGTTGCAGGATAATCTGGAGGGCGTGGTGACTGCCTGTGAAATGGCTCAGGAAGCCATGCGCCTGGTTAACAGCAATATCAAACTGACGGAGTGGGTGAACAGCTCGATTATGCTGGCGGCCGCCATGGGCTGGCTGAAACCGACGGCCAGCGCGCTATTGCATAACGGCACCACGCTGGGCGTATTATTGCGCTCGCTGGCGGCCAGGAATCGCAGATAAAAAGTCAGCGCGAAAAGCACATACAGACGGTAACGTGATTTGCATTGCGTTCCCGCCTGTTTCCGCTTTCTTGCGCATAGGAATAGAGGATCGTCGGTGATTATTCGTAATAAGGCGCTCCAGGTAAACGGGCTGATCTATACCATCAGGTCGGCCATCGAAACCGATGCCGAAGAGTTAGTCCAATTGAGGCCGCAGATCGACGGCGAGACGGAAAATCTGGATCGGGAACGCGGTGAAGCCTTTATTGATGTCGCCGGATTTGAGCGGTTAATCAGGTCGGATTCGCACAGTCCGGTAAACTTATTTCTGCTGGCTGTCGTCAATCGACGTATTGTCGGTTTTTCGCGCTGTGAGGGTTCTCATCTCAAGCGGCTGGCGCATACAGTCGAATTTGGCGTGTGCGTGCTGAAAGACTTTTGGGGATATGGTATCGGGAAACATCTGCTAACTGCGTCTATCGCTTGGGCTGACGCCAACGGCATCAAAAAGATGGCGCTGAGCGCCCTGGAAACCAACGTAAGAGCGATTAACTTGTATCAACGTTTTGGTTTTGAAATTGAAGGGATATTAAAAAACGATAAAATCCTTTGCGACGGAAAATACTACAACACGGTGGTAATGGGGCGATGGCATGACGATGAAAATACACACTGTTGAGAATCGGCGGCGCGAATAATCGGGCGCAGACCGCTATGGCGACTGTTCGGCAAAAGGTTCGGCGCCGGATACTAAATCAAGGACAGCGCAGCGTAGGCGGATGATACAAGGGAAGGCGCGAAGCGGGATACCCTGTGAATAAGGGATACCGGGCGGGCGAACTTGCTTTAGCCTGCCACTTCCCCTAAGCTGGCAAAAAGTAAAGAGAAACAATCTCAATGACTCGGGGTGCCCTTCGTGGTGAAGGCTGAGAGATACCCGTTGACCTGATCTGGATAATATAATTATATTATTTATCATGGTGTTATGAATTGTTTTCCCTATTCACTTCCCTAACCATTCCCAATCTTAGGGAAGTGAGGTGGTACCTATCTCGCTCAATCCCCTGAAATACTCTGCAACAAAAAACCAGAAACTGTGCTTTTCGTTTCCTGTCTTCCATCTGTGAGATAGCGTTGTTGCTATTGCTTGGCATAAGATAACGCTCAGATAAATCGGGCATAAAAAATCGTTCGGTATCAGAACAGGATAATAAGAATGAAGTCAGGTGAGGTTATCAAAGCTGCGAAGCAATGGTTCAGGCTGAGCAACTATGATGTTTTACAGGAAATCACGTTAAACGACCTAAGTGACGAGCTGAGTCGCCGGGCAGTTTTGTTCCGTTATGATTCCACCAATGAACAAAGTCCACGCTATCAGCGCTATCTAGAAGAAGAAGCCAAGATACTGGCTGGCACTCCGCTATTAATCAGCTCAACCAAAACTATTCCCCCATCATCCAAAAAGAAAAACCCTCTGGCTGATGCCACATTACATGTTCAGCATATCACCGTTGGGGATATTAGCCGCTATGAGGCAGACTTACGGAAACTCAATTTACTCCAACGTAGCGATGTTTCGCCTGATGCACCATCAGTACCAGTATCAAGAGAACAGGGTAAACAGCGATTAACGGACATCGATCGTCTGAATGATGATCACCCCTTGTATCTGTGGCTAAACATCAAACGTCTGACTGATGATGAAGTTATCGAACATATCAAAATCATGCTCCCACAATGGCGTAAGGAGTATGGCATAACGGAACCAGAGATCGGTTTATTTCGCTTTGGTCTGAGCACGATTAAGAAAGTGATCTCCCTGAGAACTATCCCTATGCTGGATCTGATGTTATGGGCTAATCATCGAGGGGTAAAAATCTCTAATGAGCAAATGTCACGTTTACTCTATCCGAATGATTCAGAGGTGATTAGAGGAGGGGCGCAAATTAAGGATACCGATAAACCTTTTGCGGAAAAAGCACGGACCCGTGAGTTTGCGCGTTTGTTTAACCTCTATCTGAGCAAAGACAGCTACATGATGGATGTCAGAGTGGCTGATGCCATGAAGATGAACGAAAAAGAAGAAGAAAACTAACCTTTCCCACTATCTCCGGGAGCCTGCCATCAAGACAGGTTCCCTTATGCAAAACTAGCGACATTCGCACATTTTCATTTTCCCCAAAATCATATCCCTTCATTGTCTCGAAAGATGTTGTTTACCAACGTCTGCATCTTGTCATTGCCACTTTCCCTAGAATTACTCCTGTCGAAACAAACAGGAGAAGACAATGAAAAATAACAATAAAAATCAACAACGAACAGCGCTCTATGAGCAAAACGAAGTCACACCAAGAAGGCTTATCCGCCTCCCGGAAGTGCTCAAAAGGGTAGGGTTAAGTAGGGCAAGAATGTACGGACTGATCAATGCTGGTCTCTTTCCTAAACAGGTCAGGATTGGTCTGAGATCGGTTGCCTTTATCGAAAGTGAGATAGAAGCGTGGATGGATAGTGTTATTGCTGCCCGTAATGAATCTCACTAATAATATTTTAATAACAACAAGAGGAAATAAAATGAATAATCAAGAAATGAAAAGTATCAAAGAGTCATCTACCAATATTTTTACTGCTATGGCGAAAAATCTTTATATCACAGGAATACGTATATATAAAGAACAAGAAGAACTTGAGGTGTTAGCAGCCATTATGTTGGATAGCGACAGAACCGAATCGTATCTTTCGCATGTTAAAGAGTATCTGGCAAAACGCTTTGATGAGCATATGGAAGAAGTGGGTAAAAGAGAAAGACTGATTTATGTTGATATGGATAAAGTTATGTCTGAAATGAGATATGTACATACTCAAGCATTACTTTTTAGTATGAGCTAACAATACAGTATTTGGCCCCGAAAAGGGGCTAATAAAAAACATAATGAATTAAATAAGCATTTAACTATGAGGATATAAATATGTCTAAAGAGAAGATAGGTGTTAATAAATCAACTGAACTGTTCTATGACCTTGCCTGTAGATCATTTTTCGCAAGCTGGAATATGTTCATGAAAGTCAATGGTGATGGTGACGCCAATGATTATTTAGATGACCCGGATTTTATGAGTCCATTTATTATCCATGTGATTAATCATATTCAGAACAACTTTGAAAGATTCACTGCCCAAGAAGGAAATCACAGTGATATTAATCAGGTTAACTTTGAACTGGTCGCTGCCATGTTAGTAGGGTATTCAGAAAGCTTTAGAAAGTAAGAACTAATCTTGCCCCGTAAGGGGCTAACAATAGTAATAAAGGAAAATATAAATGGTAAACAACAACGAACAAAGTTCTATGACAAATAAAATATCTGTAGTAGTAAGCATGTTGTGTGACGGAACTCCAGAAGTAATGAATACCATTCAAGAAAGCTTTGATGTGTTTGTTGCCCTTAGTGGGTATTCAGTAGAAGAAATGATAGAGAATAAGGGTTTGATTGATGCCTTAAATCGACATATCAATAACGATTTAGTTGATGAGTTAGATCTGGAATATGGCTCTGTTATCATCAATATCGTTTATAACAACTAATTATTTTTACTAACTACTAACATAATAAAAGGATTAAAGATGAAAGAGATTACATTAAAGAAAAGTGAAAAAGAACTAAACGAACTTATTGCCAACATCTTACAAGAATACTGTGATGAAATATATGCCATTTATGAAAAACATCCTGAAACAGCAATCGATATTTTGAATGATGGGTTCCTTTCAAGCATCACATATGATGTTTTGATAACTCGTGAGATGAAGAAATACTCTATCAAAAATGATGTATCTGATATCAATAGAAGAGATTTAAAAGCCACAATCTTGTATTGGCATCAAGAACACATCATTGAACTGGTTTCGAAAAATATAAATAAGAATGAAAATGGAGATCCTGTTTATTGGAAGTTAAAAATAACACTTATTTAATATTCAGATGTAATGATTATTCCCTCGAAAGAGGGAAATAATAAAACTAAGAGGTTTAAGATGATTGATGAATTCCACGTAATGTATATGTATAGAAAAAACCAAGCAGAAGCGGCTACTACCGACATCAAAACACTGGAACAGTTTTTGAAGAAGTTCCGCCAAGTTGTTGCGGAGCGTCGTGAGGAGTATTATCAGGAGATTGGCGAGAAGAAGGCGCGTAAGCTGAGGATGAAGAGGCTCCTCAAGTTGGTGGGGCGGGATAGGGTATCACCAGAGGATCTTATAGGTTAATAATAATTAGCAAGATTAGTGTTATTTTATTTATTAATACTAAAGTTTTAGCTTAGATTACCGATAAAGAATAAGATATTTATATCTCTTCTGAGGTCATTATGGATTCTGACGATAATAAATCAAATAAATTTTCAGGTGCAACGGCTGCTTTTGGGGCATTAGGCAACTTTGGTAAGAAAGTTCTTTCTAAGAAAGATTCTGCCCAAAGTGAGGGGAGCGAAATCACTGAATCGAAAGTTATGCAGGTTCTTGACTGGGCTTATGATAAAGCCTGTAATGGTGTTGTCGGCTTGGATTCTGCACAAGAACTTGCTGAACCATATTTGAATGGTGAGGGAGAGCTTGTTGATAAGGTTAATGCGCTAATACGGTGGCAAAATACAAAAGCGGGAACATCTGGGTTTATAACAGGCCTTGGTGGAATAATTACTCTTCCGGTTGCTATCCCAGCTAACATATCTAGCGTCATATTTATACAAGTTCGCATGATCGCAGCAATTGCTCATATGGGAGGATACGATTTAAAAGATGATCGCGTTAAAACACTTGTATATACCTGTTTAACAGGAAACGCTGCAAAAGATATAGTTAAAAATATAGGTATTACAATTAGTACAAAAATGACTAATACCTTAATAAAAAACATTTCTGGTGAAACAATAAAAGCTATAAATAAAGCAGTAGGATTTAGACTTATAACTAAATTCGGACAGAAAGGTGCTATTAACCTTGGTAAAGCAATACCGCTAGTTGGTGGTGTTGTTGGTGCTACATTTGATAGCGTGTCAACAAATACTATTGGGAACATATCTCGTAATATCTTCATTGAAGAAAAAATCCCTGAATGATTTTTTGTGATAATAATCCCTAATTCTAAATTTTTACTATTTACAAACAGGCCGTAAAATGAAATCTTTAGACCGCGATTTAGCAAGGAAATTAATAAGAGCTGTTGGTGAGGAATATGAATATCAGGTGTCTGGTAATCCTCAAGATGCAGTTTTTGATGTTTACTTTGCAAGAGAAAAACATGGCATCGCTTTTCAAGTCAGACATTCAACGCATCCATCAGCACAAGACGGAGGATGGCTGCAAGTCCATCACTATGAAGGTGAACCTGCTGATTGGGGGCCTGCCCTACACTCACTCAGAACAATTGGTGATGTTGTCGCATTTTGCCAAACGTTGATAACGTTTTCTCAAATTAAATCCAAAAGACAAGCCTAAATAAATTACTCCGATCTTTATCTGGCATATATTGAGTTAATACTTGGTAAGTGCCAGATTAATCCTGAGCTAATGCATTCAAACGGCCATTTTCCTACGTTTTGTATTCGATATTCCAAAATCTGATGAAATAACAGAAAGCTGTTCAAGACTCTCCTCAACAGAACGTTGAAACTCAAGTGCTGCTTCAGTTCGTTGTTTTACCACTAGAGCAACTATTTCTTCATCACCTTTTTCTACAATCGCTTTTCCATAAAGTCTACGTTCATAAAACTTATCAAGATTCCCTGATGATTTTGCAGATGTGTTAGCTGTTGAAAAACTTATTGGATTGAGTTCACCGATGAAACTGTCCATAAGAGATTTTCTCTTTCTATCCAACCTGCGTAGTTCCGTATGGGCTGAGTAATATTCTTTTAGTTTATATTGTGGCTCAGAGTCATCTTCACGCAGTCTGAAATACTCTTCTCGATATTCCTGTATTGATGGTTGTTCTTTAAGTTTTTCAATAGTATCAAAATATGCTAATAAATCGCTGTTATCAACTTTTACTTTTCTCATAAATACCTCGTCAATAATATTTGTTATATTTATATGCTAAGGTATATAGAGAAAGTGTCAAATTCGGCTAAGAATTAAATTAATGTATTTTTATCTTTTGTGCTCTTGGTGAAAAACATTAAAAACTGATTTTTATTTTAAACAAGCAGAAGTGTTTTATATTGCTCGAAAATCAGTTCACCAGAATCAGTATAAATCTCAACCTTGCCGACTTTTCCGTCAGATCTTTTGATTGAATAGCGAATCAATCTAACATTGTAATATTTATCTAACAGGTCTTGGCGATCAGCAAAGTATTTTGACTTTGTTGTATGATCTATTAGATAGTTATAGCTTGAACAAATATGTTTTTTGAAGTCCCTTTCAGACAAGCCACTTTCTCTAATTTTTGTGTTAATAAAATATTTTAGTGGTCGCTCATATACTTCTTTCTCTCTGGCTTTACGGACCTGTTCTTCCTTTTTACGTTGTTGTTCGATGAGATAAAGCCTATCTTTCTCTGCCTGTTGGCGATTTTTTTCATTTTGAATGATCCTATTAACCTGCGAAGCTGTAATAATCTGAATGTCCTTAGACCAGTATCGGTAAGGATTATTCGCCTGAATATTTTCAACTGTAGTGAGTATTTTATCTGCATCAAGTTTTTTATCAAAAGAAATGATACGGTTATTACCATCTTTTGAGATTAATTTAGCTGTATTCTCTAAATTATCCTGACTTCTTAAATTAAATGAGCCTATAACAGTATTTCGACCTTTGTGATATAAAGCTTGTTTTTGATTTTCACGATAACATTCAAGATAAGAATAGAGTTTGAACTCTTCAATGCCAAATGTTTCCTCAAGCATAGTCATTTGTTCTGCTAAGATATTCAGGATATCATTTTTGGATAGTTTTTCATGAAGTTTTATTTCAAGTGAACCGGGTAGTTTTTTCATTTTTACTCCTTATTATTATGTTTTTCAGGATACTGCTTTCAAATGGTTGGCGATATCGGCTAGGTCTTTTCTTTCTGCTTCATTTTCCTTTGTTCGTCTGTATACTTTTCGCGGTTTATCGATCTGGATACTGTTTTTAGCATTAGGAACAGCGTTATTCTTTTTCTTCTTACTAAAAACAAAGGCATCGGTATAGATCTCTTTAGTTTCAGTTTCTAAAGCTAAGCTTCGTCTTTCTTGTTTTGAGTAATCGGTATAGTTTTCTGGATATTGTTCAATCTCAGCATTAAGGCTTCTGGCATTACTTAAATGCTCTTTACGTTTCTCATCAAGTTGGTGACTCATACCCTTGGCGAAAATATTCGAGTTAATATACAGGTGTCCATGATGCTCAACGAGGATGCCTTTCTTTTTTAGTTTTTTGAATATGTTTGACATATTTCCTGATGCAATATTCAGCGCCTTACAGAGTGATGACTGAGAAAGGTTTATAAGGTTTCCGAACTCCATGTATTCTAAGATGTAAGTTAATACACGGAATTCATTCTTAGATATATCCAGATCAGAAAAAACACGAAAGTTAGATGTAAAAGCAAAAACATAGGGCTGTGCAAATGATATTGCTTTATCTTCTTCTGTTGCAATAACGGTAGTTGATTTTATATCTTTGTTTTGCAACAAGTGTCTTGCGATATCAATCTTTTGTTCAGTAGTTAATGTTTCAAATAAACGAAGTAGTTCAGTGTCATTAGTATTCATATTATTCTCTCTTATAGTTTTTATTCTGTTATTTTTAATACTATGCAGAAAAATAAAAGTCAATAGTTAAACTATAAATAAAATAGTACTTTTATTATTATGATATTGCTATATGTTAAAAAACCTATGTTCGAACATAGATCTTGCTATGTTCGAACATAGGACGGATCTATGTGCGCACATAGGTATCTGCTATGTTTGAACATAGCAAAAAAAGGTGTGAAGCCTTGATTCTATTGGGCTGGGACAGTGCTTATAATTAAATAATTAGTAAGAAGTTAAGAGAGTAAAGTTTTCCTTTTGTTTTATGCTGGTGCGGTTTTACTGAGGTACATGTGCTTTTCTTAATATTTATTTTCAGCGAAGTGATTGTTTCATACAATCACAAAGCGCTGCTTTCTGTGACTAAATTTATAGCCATAGTATTGCTATAGGGGAGGAGATTTTCTCTTAACTTTATTAGCGGCTATCGCCGCAATTCTCTATGGATAAATCCATCATTAACAGGGGCAAGCCCTGTTTCAGCAATGTGATTGTTTTGGACAATCACTAAGTGCTGCTTCTTTGAATATAGTTTTCCTATACGTTTAAGAGCAAATGCTATATGTTATCGCGGTAATGCTATGTTCAAAAATAGGATCAATTTTTTATTTTATGATGGAATGATCTGGAAAAGATCTTTCCTCTTTTTATTATCAATATTGAAAAGTTACCTCATCAAGATGAAAATACATATTTCAGAGTTAGGGCGTAGCCATGCTCATGAAAACAGGTTCATCGTTTTCGACAGCACATGAGCGTTAGCTCATAAGATAAATATCTTTTCAAAAGAAGATTAAAACATTACGGAAAACGTTATTATCCAAAAGTTAAATTTGATTTTCCTGAAATAAATATGGTATTAAAAAATAAAACAAAAAGGAAAATAAAAGAATGAAAAATATTAAGATTATTACACTCTTTCACGCCCATGAAAAAATTCCATTTCTGACCTGCATAGTAAAAGACATGGAAGAAAATGAACAAGGAATAAATCTTTCCCTTGAAAACGGTAATAACATTTATGTGAAAGATTACGATTCTTACTTCTTATCAGAATCTGCAAACGCCTGTGATAGTGAGCGAATGGTAAATGTTTATGGGAGATTAATTTCTGAACTCAGCCAAGTCAGCGAAGAAACAATAAGATCGCTGATGTCAGAAACTGAAACCTATAACAGCCAGCATCCCAACACGCCCGTTAGCAAACTGGATGATTATTATTACTGTGGCAGAATGAAAGCTAATGGCCCGGATGAACCCAAACTGATGAACGTGCTCGGCTTGCAGGATCTGCGTGAAGCCCTACACCAAGACAGCTTCTTGTCCGAGCTGGAAGCCGAAGGTGATATCGTTATCCACGACGACATGAGCTATCCAGTGGCTGAGTATTTACATTCTGGCATCAGCATTGGCATAGAGCCTGTAAACCCCATCCGCCAGCGAGATCTGACAGGCGGCTATGTGGTGGTGTTCAGGAACGGTGAGTTCACGAATGAGATTGAGGGCGATCTCTATGAGGCGCTATCACAGGCTGTTGATAGGCTTAAGAGCGCTGTTGTGTTGTGTAAAAATAATTAGTATTATATTTAGAATATCTGTATGTCATCTATCTATTTTAAGTAACTATTAAATTACATAAAATAATTTTTTGTGAACAGCTATATATGAAATTTTTTATTAAGGGTATGTCATGAAGAAAATACTTATTGCTATATCTGTGTTAACGTCTTTAACTGGTTGTGCTGTGAATAGCAATATTCCTAAAATATCATCGGAAGAGTATGTAAACCCATCTATAGGCTCAGCAAACACTGCATATATGGGAGACCCAATAATAAGGTCAGCGACTGGATATAAAACTGAGCTGTTAAAATTGGGTAGTGCAACAGGAGCTATGTCAAATATTAAGGAGGGAACATATTGTCATGTTGGTAATAATGTGTATTCTAATCCAAAAGATAAATCATCAGTTGAATTAAAAAATTTGTATGGACAGGTTGTTAGCTCTGTTAATTATGTGACATATGACAAGAAATCAAATGCGGTGTCACCTCCTAATGGAACATCTTATGAGCCAAATGAAATTTCCATCCAGTATATACCTGAAGGTCTGTGCCTTGTAAGTAACTCCTTAGTGAAGACGATAGAATATAATGGTAAGTCAGCAAGTGTATTAAAATTTACATATAGAGAATTCTCTAATGATATGGCAAGAGCTGCTTATACCACGGATTTTACAGCTGATTTAACTGATGTAAGCAATGTTGTTGCATATAAGGGCGCTAAATTTAAAGTCACGAAAGCAGATAACGCATCCATTTCATATACAATCATTAGTGGCTTTGATAAGGTAAATTCCTTTTAAATAAAATGCTAAATATAGTGGCTTGATTATTATTCTCGCCGTCATAGTATATGACGGCACACTAATATATTAGATATTATGTTTAATCCAACAATCCACGCGAAACCTTACTCACCGTCTGACTGAAATTATATCGGTCAACAACATTCCCTTTGAACCAAATATCCAATGATTTCATATGGGCTGTGCTGCTGTTCTTCAGTAGAGCCAGACCGGGAATGTAGTTAGATATCTGGTTCTCACCTGACATGCTGGAATAGGACCACATCTCTTGGCCGTCATTGGTTGCCCGCGTTTGTGGCTCACCGAAAGCATTAATAATATCCTGCTGGGTAGTTTTTCCTTTAACTATCTTAGTTTTTACTGTTTGCTGGGTTTCATCTTTCAGGGATTTGTTGCCATAGGTAGTGCAAGCGGTAAGAGGCAGGATCACCAAAGCAGCGATAAACAGTTTTTTCATGTTAACTCCATATAAACAGTAAACGTAAAATCAGGCATAAAGAAGCCGGGGCCAGCGTTGTACCGCATCTGGCTATTCAAAAATTTGTGTTAATCAATGACGTAAAAAGCCGCATCAGAAGCCTATGAGTCTTTTTATCTAATCAGCTAGCGGCATCCTTCACTGCTGTTTTCCCTGATGTTGCATTAATAAAAGCTACGCTAAGGTCGTAAAACAGTGCTGGCTGTTGGTCATAGGGTTTGACGTTCTATCCCTATGAACCAAAGCGTAAATGCTCCTGTAGTTCTTCTGCTCACTTTATCCAGTAACGATTCATCTAGCAAGAAAATGATCGGTATAACAGATCGATAATTATATATTGATAGGTAATGACGATTAAAAATCGTTTATCGATCGGTGTTTTAATTAGTTTAATCGATCGAATAACTAGTTATGATAGATGATATCTATCATTATTTTGTTTTTGATCGTTATAAACGATATGACGACAGGGAAAAATAATTAAATTATATCAATTGGTTAAACAGGTTGTTTTGTTGGACTATGCCTTTCAAAGCTTGATGATGTCTCTACTGGCGTAGGCAAAACACCTAAGAACACGCATTGGTAATCATTCAGAAAGGGATGGAAAGATGAAGAAGATTTTACTCGTTGCTGGCACAGCTCTGGTTTTGGCGGGATGTGGTGAGAAAGGCGACTTTGAAAAAGCGATTAATGAGCAAATCAGCAAAGATGCTGTTTGCTATGGTTTTAGTTCAAAAGAAAGTAATAACAGCGCTTTTGAAAGATTTAATAATAAAGCCGTAGTAAGAGTAAATATCCGTAGCGGGGGAGAAGATCCGATCTTAACTGGTCTTAAAAATACTGGTCTATTAGATATTTCATACGAACAGGAGATGTTTAAACAAGTAGCAGTTTTATCTGCTACAGAGAAAGGACGTAAAGCGAAGTTTTGGGATAGTGGTAATGGTGCCTGTGTTGGTCATCGGGCTGTTGCAGAGGTTAAAAGCTGGACTGAACCCAGTGAGGGTAATGGCGTTAAAATGACGCAAGTGACCTATACGTGGAAACTAGACGGTATTCCGGGATGGGTTGATAAAGATGCCTTCTCAGGTGTGAAAGGTATGACTGAACCAGAAGAGGCCAAAATCGTTCTGGTGAAAACCAATAACGGCTGGGCCGCTCGGTAATTACAGGAAAAGATGCTATGAACACTATCTATTGGGCGTTTTTCATTGGGCTGCTGATGAACATACCATCATTGGCACCCGTGCTGTTTCTACATAAGATATCAAAGAAGGTTAAGGTATCGATGGCATTGAGGCTTTTTCTACTTAACGCCTTCTTGGTGCTATCGCTGGTGACGTTATCTCAGAATACCACGCAAAAATACGGGCTGTTCCCTGTATGGCTGGTCGTTGTTGCTATTGGGCTGTTTGTGGTCATGCTAATTCCAACCGTAAAATTTACTCGTAAGCATTTAACCGTCGGTAAAAGCCGGGTTGTTATACTTTCATCCTTTCTGATTGTCTACGCTATTAGATTTCATGGCGTGTTTTTAGATGTGAATGGCAGTGGATACACGCTTAATGGATACAATATGGTATGGACATTTTTCTTCTTGTTTGCCTGTCTGCTGGCTTATCTCGGTTGTGCTGGGGATAAAAATTACTCTGGTTCTTCTGCTCCATCATCGGATATACAACCAGATTATTTTAAACCGACCAAAGAGTACGAGACACAATCACAAATCGATTATGATATTGCTGTGAAGGGGCGAAGTGTTCTATCTGATCCAAATTTGAATATTGTTGAGCAACAGCGTTATCGGGAATTTATTGAAAAGCGAAATAATGATAACTGGTAATGCGACCTTCTCTGACAATTTTTTGTTCAGGCGAAGGATGTAACCATCATCCTCAGATACATACAAACCACATTCTAATGTACAGATGTGGTTTTTTTATAATCGGCAAGGGAATGATTTTATTATATAGTATTGTGATAATGTTGATATGTAGAAGGAGTTTAATATCTAGGTGGTTGTTGTAATGGAATCAGGCCGCATGAGGATTTTATCTTTATAGAATAAATACAACAAAAGTAATTACTATACTTGACTAAATGATTTTTGTTAATTACATATGTAATTATTAAATTAAATGTGATAAGATTTTCCCATTACTATATTAAGGCGCATTTATTCGTAAATATATAAGAGGTATTGTGTGAACATTTTTCATGTTTCTAAAGACAAACCACAGCATAAAAAATTCTTGATGTTGAAAGATGAAATTTACTATTCTAATGCCAAAGAAAAATTTAAATCACTTGCCGATGGTTTTTATGATAGAGATAAAAAATTCCAGATCGAATTTCAAACAACATTTCACTCATCCTTTTGGGAGGTTTTTATTCATGCTTTATTAAAAGAGCAAGGATTTACGATTAAAGAAAAATATGCAAGACCAGATTTTATTGTGGAGTCACCAGAAGAGATATACATAGAGGCTGTAGTCTCTAATATAAAAAATGATGGTGAAAAAGAGGATGGGAGAACTTTAAATGATGTTTTTAATAATTTAAAACGTTTTGAAAGTGATGATGAATTTTCAAAATTTATAGATGAATCAATTATCCGAAATTCTAATGCGATAGATATAAAGCTTAATAAATATAAAAACGAATATATAAAATGTGATTGGGTAGATGAAGATGTACCTTTTGTTATAGCACTATCGTCATATAATCAAATTAATTATGGTAAAGAATCTATTTTTTCGATGTTTGCTTTGTTATATGGATTTTATTTTTCTCCAGAAAACGATATCTATGTTATCAAAAAATCTATCATCAAAAAGAAAAGTAATGGTGAGGAAGTCGATATCCCATTAGGGATTTTTAATAATGAGAAGTTTTCTGATATTTCAGCCATTATATTTTCTCCGACAACAACACTCGGTAAATTGTCTGCTTTAAGCAAGTCCGATGGTTATGATCCTGCTTTTGTTATGAATGTTAGATATAATCACGAAGGAAAATACCTAATCCACAATGTATCGCCTGAGCATCCGGAATCCATTTATGATGGAATATATATATTTCATAATCCGTTAGCAAAAAATAAAATTAAAAATCAAAATATATTTAATGAAAAAATAATACAATTTAATCTAAATAAAAATAATCCTCGCGATCTTTTTCAAAACAACACATTAAATCTTCCTATAATGGCAAGGTTTTGTTATCCAGAGTGTCTTCTTACAGAAAATGATAAAGCATATCTCAATATGAGTGCAGCCGCAAGCTATAATAGGGTTGAGTTATCAGAGGTAATGGATATTCGAGATGTTGAAACAAATAATACAGATTCTAATCTTAGTAATAAAGTGGCAAAGAATAAAAAGAAAAGAAGGAAACTCACCAAAAAAGAAGCTAGAAATAGATTGAAAAATAAGAAAAAATAACCAAGATAAAAAGTGAAGGTGGGCTAGCTCTTTGGGGCTGGTTCATTTTACATGTATAAATCATTATCAAAGATACGCCATTTTTTCAAAGACGCTTCATTAGCTTCGGTTGCTACTCAAGCCAAGAAGTGTGATTTTTATATTTCAGAGAAAACATCTGATGTAATTATTCATTACAGATGGTATGATCTTACAACTAAGGAAAAACCAATAATACTATCTTTTGGTCTGAAATGCCGTAGATTCCCAAAACCAGACAATCACTCAATTATTTAATTTCTCGTGGTGGGCTTATCTGCTTTAACAAACTGATCAAATCCACCACAAATAAGTAGTATTATAATTTTTCAGTTATACTACTATGAATCTCTACCTCGAAATCCCGGCGGCACCAACCTTGAATAGTTGCTATTTCTCACCTGCTCGCGTGGAATAGATGGGGCGAGAATCTGATTCTTATCTGCTTCAGGTTTTTCCTGTTTAAGACGACTTGGAAAGCGTCTGACCTCATTAGGTGTTGGACTATAAGTGTCACTATTAAATCTGGCACGCCTTTCGTACTCAATTCGTGGCACATAGATCCCTTTGACCTCATCAAACACATAGTTTTCGGCAATACGTTTATCGTGGTCAGCATCAACGGAAACAGGAGCGGGTTTCTTCTTGGCCCAGACGAATTTCTCTTTTATATATTCCACCACCAGTAAAGTGAAACGTTTAAAGATACCATCCTGACGCGGTCTAACCTTTTTTACAGGAGCGCGTTTAACCATACTGGCAGTTGAAGATAATGGGGTTTTCAATTTGGTGCGTGTATGAGGCGCAGGGGCAACCAGAACAGGCTTTTGATCTTCTGATGATGCTGACTGTGAACCTGTCTCAGAGAACTCTGTTCGAGGTTGTATTTCAGGTAAGACGATTTCAACAGGTTCAGGAAGCTGCGACACGGTAAAGCTTCTGAGGTCAACAACGATCTGAAGATCCAAATCTTTGAAGACACTATATGTGGCCTGAGCTTCCTGTTTCATCTCATCGCGTACAGCCTGTTCAGCAGCACGTTTTTCCTGAACGCTTCGACTGTTCCATTTGGCACGATGAACACGTTGCATTGCCGGGCGGCTGGTTGCTGTTGCCTTGGCAAGCCATAGCGCCTTTTCTTCTGCATCCATTGTAATAGCAGCGTTTTCCAGTGCTTCACTGTGTTGGACTTCAATAGAACGGTGATCGATACGCTCATTGCTGCCAGCAGCAGTAAGATAGCGATTGGCAATCACTGACCATGATTCACGCCAGAGGATAACGTTTTTCTTGTCATTCCAGCTTCTTTCTTTTTTACCGAAGCCATCACCGGTTATCGGTTTTAATGTCAACATTACATGTGCATGGGGATTTCCACCATTGAGATCATGAAAAGCGATATCGGCAATCATCCCCTTATCAACGAAATTCTTCTGGCAGTATTCAACAACCAGTTTTATCTTGTCTTCATTGTTCAGTTCGCAAGGAATAGCAACATCAAAATAACGGGCTGTTTGACCGTCTTTCTGACGCTCAACCCTTTCAACTTCATTCCATAGGGTTGTTGAGCTTTCAATAATATGTGCAGGTGCGGAAGCTGGCGCTAATATCTGATGATGGAATAAATCTGTTCTGTGGCTGAAATCGTAGGTATTGCCTGTGCGATCATCTGTTATTCTGCAACGTGCATGGTAGGCAGCCTTCCTACAGGAAGACATACCCTCAGAACGTTTAACAATTTTAAACTCCAGATGAAAAATCGCCATATAACAAATACCCTCAAATATAACTATGCTGCTGTTAGTTTTTCGCCCGAAAAACTTTGGGTTGACCTTGATTTTGTTTTCCGTAGGAAAACGGTTTTGGTTTTAGCCTGCGGCAGGCAACCCCCGGTAGGGCCCACACGCTCACGAAGTGAGTGTATAAGTGGGCATTGTTTTTTTGAACAATGTAAAACCCTCTACTTAATTAATACGAAATATATTAATGACTGTAAAACAAAACGCCGAATTAAGCGGCGCAATCTGGATGAAAGGGCGAAGTATTCCGCGATATTACCCTGATGGGTTTTAGATAGCGTCCGAAGGACAAGAGAAGTGTTAATTTATCCCGCCGTAAGGCGGGAAAGACCTAAAACAAGAAAATAGTTGTCATAGCCGATAATTTTCCCTGTTGCACAATTCACAGATTAAAATAAAAAATCAGAATAAAATTTAACAGGTGAAAACAAAAGCACTAATTAACAAAAATAAGTAACGGGGAGAGGTCGGGGTTTTTAGCACCGTGTGATTTTTCATACTCTGTTTGTAAGTTTTATTTTTCATTCATCCTTGTCAGTTTTTTAATATCTGGTCTGATCTGTTTTTCGTAAGTGAGCCTAGTAAAATATATAACTCGGGAATTTTTTCATTATTTGTTCATTGATGTTATTGATATAAGCCATCCTTGGCATTCCTTATCGTTAATAAGATAACGTTAAAATTTATTTATTATGTATTCTAAGCCCACTTCTGATGCAGTAGATTAATATAAAAGAAACAATAGCTGAGATCCCTACTTTAATGAGAAAAACAATAGACTCAAAATTATTCATGGCTTGCTCACCATCGCCACTAATATTAATTTTGTTAATGATAAAATCACTGATGAACTTATCAGGAAGGATAAGTGTGATAGTAATCATCAGTACGATGAATAATAGAATATTGAATATTGTTTTCATTTCACATCACACTTACTGAAATCAGGGATACCCCTTACGTCAATTCTGCCGTAAGCCATTAATCCTTTTCCACCCGGAACTCGTACTTTCTTACGAGCAAGAAGCGATTTGCGTAGGATTTGAAAATCTGATGAGCGGTAAAGAGTGACGCATCCCCACGATACGCCTGTTCCGTCCGTGTTGAGTGGATGAAGCCGGAAACTACCGCGCCGCATACCATTGACAAAAACGTGATCACTCATTGTCTGAGAACTGAACAGCCCAAACCATTCTGAATGGTCACTCTTATAAAAATTAGACAGATCTATTATCTCAGCCCTGATGCGATTTAGTCGACTACCAGCAGGACGATCCACTATCCAATAGGTTCCCGGAGGGATAGCGGCTTTCTCAATATCAGAACAGTTTGGATTGTTGATGTAGTGCTCCACGCCGGACAACACATCAAAAACGCCAACTCCATAGCAGTTTAGTTTAACAACCTTCCCATTATGCGACAGGTTGTTATAGTCCATCATACAGATTTGCATTTGCCAATTATCCCTTTGTTCCCTAATGGGTGAGTCACATAGCTGCTAACAATCTTATGCTATTATAAGATTATGACTTACGCTTTAGGCCAATCAGTATAATCCGAAAATTATCTATGCGTGGCTTTTACCACGATTCATTTGTTCGTGTCTATTCTGATACTGATAAATTAACCATTGGAACAAAGTTTTCACATCAGGCTATACCCCATAACAATCACGAAGTATTTCCTAATTACGATAATTTGCCATTTCAATAAAAATAAAGTAGAGAATAACAGACGTGAAATAAAAGGAGAATAATATGAGGCTTGGTGAGTTGGATGAGACAGTATTAATTTTAATGACAATAAATGCTGTGGTTTGGGGGATAAATATTGGGTTGCTGAGTATGTGGATCATCAGATAAAAATATAATGTTCTATCCTGTTGAAAAATATTCAAAATGTGTTAATTAAATTGCACTGAATATTACAAGGAGAGGATATGCATAAAAATCACGATGAGGCCATTGATTGGGTAGCAAGACGATTAATTGAGGATGGTATCTACACCAATATTGAACAGGCATATGCTAAGGCAACGGATATCATCAACCAAAAGAGAGAAGAAGTTAGAAATAAACAGGAGCGGGATTATTTTCGTTTTCGCATTAGATCTATAAAGAAAAGAATAGCATCTGGATACGAATACGCAAATATTCCATACAAGCCGAAAAAACCGATAGTTAAGAATAAAAATTCAGATTCATTTTGGGATTGGGATACTGATGATAAATAAAACCATAAAAATATAAAGGAGAAAAATTATGACAACAAAAACAATCAAACAACAAATTGCTTCCGCGCAGGAACGCCTATATTTCTTGGAAGCTAAAAAGAAACAACAAACTAAAAAAGAGAATACTCGCCAGAAAATTATTTTCGGCGCAGAGGTTGCCAAAGTTTTAGGATGTGATATTGGTTATGTAGATAAAGAGTTAGTCTTTGGTGTTTTACTTAACATATCTAATCTTCATGAGAGTGATATTGAGGCATACAGAGCACAAGGGCAAGCTTATATCGAAAGTATTTTAAATAAATCCAAGCAGTAAATTTTCTCTTTTCACGTCCGAACGGTGAACCGACTTAAAAACAAGTTTTAAGTCGGTGAACTGTTTATGAATAAATATTTTTCTTCCGTATTATAAGGTATGATTTTTATTTATTCATCTGATTAATCATGCCAGCTTTCCCATCTTTTACGTAAATATTCAACAGATGGTTTTTTGCCATCGCTTCTTTTACGTAATTTTTTACCATTTAGATTCCAATATTCGGTGTTTTTAAGAGAGTCATCTAAAATTATTTTAAAGTTTTCAGGATCTATTTTTAATAGATTTCGGTCAAAAAGAATATGAATGTCTGCTCTTAGTAAAAGAGCATTTTCAGAATGGTTAATTCCGGATTCTGCATGACTAATGATATGTGCCGCTTCTAATACTTCTATGGTCTCGCATCCAGTAATAGAGCAGGATGCGCCGTAGACTTCAAGAAGTTTTCTTTTTAATAAAAGTTGACCTTTCCTCGTGCGCCTACGCTGAATTTCATATTCATTATTATCATTATCAGCTTCTTCACTATAAGAATAGTTATTATTAATTTCTAGGCCAAAAAAATCATGACCTTCAAATACTAAAGAAACTAAATTTAATAATTGTTTGGTTAGAATATCCCATGAAACATTAGATAAAAAGTAGAAACCGTTCTTCGGAGTGTTTATTCCTGATGAAAGTAACTCTTTTTGATTTTTAACTAAATCTATATATTCATGAGATAGTTTTACAGGTTCGTTAAGTTTTTTATTTACTACATCCAGAGTTGTTTTATTTTGTGGTGATTTAAGATGCCAATAATAACATTCATTATTATAAATTAGCATGGACAAATCTAATTCAAAAATATATCTCCCTTTATTATTAAAGAGTATGATGTAAAAAGGCATTGTTCCATCTCGCCATTTAGTATAACGAATTGAACAACCATTCCCTAGTTTTAGATATTGGTAGCAACCATTTTCATTTATATCGTTCAGTTCAGATCCAATAAATGCATCATGCAAATATTGCATAATTTCATAACCAATATTTTTGTGAATAGAGACAGCAGTGTTCATTGAAGCTCCTTATCAAATATTGTATGTGTAGTGCTTTTCAATTAGTAATATTAAAATTCAATCTCAAACTCTTCCAAAGTTTTACCACTTTCAAGCGCGGCAGTTATGGCTTTAGGTGTCCGCCCCTGACCAGTCCACGTTTTTTCATCGCCGTTTTCATCAATATATTTATATTTGGCAGGACGTGGTTCACGTTTAGCTTTTGCAGATTTGCTGGTAGAGACAGAGCCAAGCAGTTCAGCCGGATCGATACCATCTTCCAGTAGCTGGGCGCGTAAAGCTTCGATTTTGGCCTGACGCTCAGCCCGTTCTTTTTGACCACTTGCTTCTTCTTCACGGCGATCTTCAACAATGGCCGTAAGCTTTTCCAGCATTTCTTCCAGTGTTTCCAGATCGATTTCACGCGCCTGAGCACGCAGGGTACGAATATTATTTAATACTTTGAGGGCTTCACTCATTGGGCGTCATCCTGATGGAGAAATAAGTCATGGTTAGGTGGTATGTCAAAATTTGACAATTGGCAACGGAGAATTATATATCAATAGGACTAAGGAGGAAATAATGAAGAAGAAAAAATCAACTCGCAATCCCCTTGAAGACACGGCTATTTTAACGCGTTTGGCACGAAAAGCATCCAGAAAAGCGATTAAAGAGGCTTTTCTGGCTGGTGTGGCAATTCATTATATTGCTAAAGGGAAAATTGTCAGAGAATATCCTGATGGTAAGAAAGAGATTGTCAGTTAAAAATGTTTTATAAAATCATCATTTTTAATTGACTTCATGATAAATAGTGATATTTATGTTGATATAATAAACATTTTTTTAGTTTTTAAATCTCCATAAAAGGCAAAGACATCATCCTTTGCCTTTTTAATTTTATCATTACGTTAACCGTTCATCGGTAAAAAAGCCAAGTATCCGTTTTTTGCTCTTGTTCAATCAGGATTAATTGATTATCTCTTTTTTATCATTTAAATGACAAAGGAGATAAAAATGATCTTGTTGAAGAAAAGAAAAAGTAAAAAAGGGTTTTCCCTGCTTGAACTACTTTTAGTTCTTGGGATTATCGCAGCGTTAGTGGTTGCGGCATTTATTGTTTATCCAAAGGTTCAGTCCTCGCAAAGAGCCACAGCGGAAAGTAATAATATAGCGACAATTCAGGCCGGGGTAAAAGCACTTTATACGGCAGTATCCAGTTATTCCGGGCTAAATGAAACAGTCGCGGTTCAGGCAAAGATTTTTCCTGACAATATGTTAGTCAGCAGTAAGCCAGTTAATGCCTTTAAAGGCAACGTCTTGTTAGGCACATCAACCGATAGTCCTTCCGGCGTGGCTAACTCGGCATTTACCATTACCTATATTGGCGTTCCAGCATCCGAATGCACCAAAATAGTGTCCGGTGTTGGCGCTAACTTTTACAGCGTAGCGATTGGAACGGGCAGCACAGCGTTAACAACAGGAAATATTAGAAAAGCCAGCAGTGATATGAATATGGCGACGGTGGCGTCAACGTGTCAGTCTGGTGGAAACAGCAATACTATTACCTTTACATCATTATAAATAAAAGGGCGTTTGCCCTTTTATCAATTAATCTCTTATAGATATCTTGACCACTTTTTTATTTTTGCTAATTGATTAGTACGTGAAATAAAAAAGGACGATGAAAAAATGATTAAACATAAAAAAGGGTTTTCTTTACTGGAAATTATTCTGGTGTTAGGTATTGGTGCGGCAACGGCTTTCATGAAGTTTCAGGATATGAAAAACGATCAGGAAACAATCATAGCCAATACCGTTGGATCGCAAATGAAACAGATGGGGGAAGCAGTAAACCGTTATATCAGTATCCGCTATGACAAACTTTCAACTCTGTCTTCCAGTAGCAGTCAAACCAGCGATCCGGGACCAAGAACCTGTTCAGCCGCAGGCTGTGAAATCACGTACCAGACGTTGATTAATGAAGGCTTATTACCTGCTGGCAATAAAGGGGTTAACACGCAGAAGTCTTCTTACAAGATTTTGTTAAAGCGCTCTGGCACCTCACCTAACTATGTTGTTAATGGCCTAATCATAACGACATTACCGTGGATTGAGGGAAGCAGAGTTCGCTACGACCTGTTAGGCCGTGCCATGCAGGCCGCAGGGATTGACAGCGGTATGACGCAATCTGCAACTGTTGCATCAGGATCGGGTGGTCAGTGGACGGAAAACCAAAACAGCTACGCAGGGATCAATGCGGCGGGGCTGTTGGCTTATCGTGTTGGTTATGACAGTACGATGTATTCGGTTTACCTGCGTCGTGATGGGACATTGCCAATGACGGGCAATCTCAATATGGGTGGGAATGACATCAATAATGCTGGAGACATTACGGCATCGGGAACCACGACGGCCACAACATTAAAATCCACAGGCGCGACCAGCGTTGGAACCACGTTAACGGTCGCAGGTGCATCCAGTCTTAAAGGTGCAGCATCTTTAGGCTCAACATTAACCGTTGCCGGAGCTTCTACCTATACGGGAGTCATGACGGTTAACAACAATATCAACGCGTCAGGAACAATCACCGCAGGCGGTCAGCTCATTGGACATAACACTAATGGAGATAAATTTTCTATTGGTAGCGGGAATACAAACGCCTATGAATTTCGTCTGGATGCGGCCAAGCCGCTTACTATTTGGCGTAATGGTGGTGAAGCAGCAGAAGAAAGATTACTTGTCTCTGGTTCGCAACGAAATCTTGGAGATTTGAAAATCGTAGCCAGTGGCTCAACTACCGGTTCAATTACATCATCAGGAAATATTACATCCGGTGGCACAGTGGCCGCTCAGTATTTACAACCGACATCAACGGTGGTTGCCGGGGCAGCTTGTTCTGCTACAGGAGCAATTAGTAAAGACTCAACAGGGGCAATCCTTTCGTGTCAGTCAGGGACTTGGAAAGGGTTTTCAAAAACAAATAAGTTACAACCTCTCTATGTGGGAACCGTTCCGAATTGTAATAATAAAGTGGTATCCACTAATCCAACTCATTTGAACTGCTCTACGGAATTTATTGGTTATGCCATACTTCCTGATTAATTTGTTATTTTAAGTCTGCCATCTGTCAGTCATTATTTAAATTGATAGTGTAAAAGTATTGTTTTTATTTTTAATGGAGTTATATGTTTATTATCGTATAACTCTGGAGAGAATAAATGAAAGGTTTTAACTATAAAAAAGGATTGTTGTTATTCACATATTTATCTTACAGTGGTTTTGCTATCTCTGAAGATATGATATTTAAATCACCTGTGGGTAGCCTTTATTCACTTGAATATAACAACGAATACGTAGGCGCTAATGTATTAAAACTAACAATGACACATGTCTCTGATGATGCATGTGCAAAGCTTGCTCCTGAGTTAGCAGGGAAATATTTTGAAGTTCAGGTAAACAATCAATATGTGCCATTGACTCCGCCTGCATCAGGAACAACATGGAACCGAAATTATGTTGTTGCTGATAAGACTGCAGCGTTATGTCAATCAGGGAAAAATAACACCATTGTAGTGAATCATTTTATCTATCCAAAGACATATGCGTTATATAACGAAAATGGCGATATTGTGAACTCAGCAAGCGGTTCATCTGCCAAAGAAAATATTGTTAACAGTAATTATGAAATCTACAGGAAAACTATGCAGACCAGAGAGAACCATCAATTGTCGGTTAAATAAAGGAGCAATCTTATGAAGAATAAAAAAGGATACTCAATATTAGAAATGGTATTAACACTGGCTATCGTGTCCGGTGTGGCCTATGCGGTGTTGAGTTATTATCGCAGTGAAAAGAAAGACAGAGCAATAAGGGAAAACGCCCAACAGATTGAAACGATATTTAAGGCATCGGATTCCTATCTTATTGGTTTAAGATCTGATGGATCCAATCAGGATAGAAACAAGATCTCTATGCAGATCTTGAAAAATATGAATGCGTTGCCGATAAACCTCGGTGCGTTTACCAAACAGGAGATACTGGTTGATACGCTGCCTGCAGCGCAAGCACCAGAACCTGAAACGAATGAGGGTAGTAATCAACCAGAAGAGCCAGAAACCGTACCGGAAACCCCATCCATACGTGAAACCCCGATTGTTGATAACGTCTCTTTCCCTGATGAATGGCTGAAGAGCGATCCTGTGGTTATTGCTGATAACCCGGTTCCTGTTGAGACAATACCTGAGACGCCGGTAGAGACAACACCGGAGCCAAGTATACCAGTAGAGCCTGTTGAGGATGATACGACTACAGGTGCCGTTGAGAAGGAGATAGATGAAGCATTATCAAAAGAAAGCTACTTCCTTTGGAGTGATGGGGGAAAATACGATGGATATCAAATAACAATTGCTATGAAATTAACAGACGGCATTTTATATGTTCTACAAGGAAATGATAATCATAATCTCACTCCATTATTACATTCAGGAACTACCTACTTAAATTATAATGAAAAAATATCAAATATGTTGAAACAAACGCAGGTGGCGGATTTATCATATGGTTCTTCCCTATATACATCGACTACTGATTGTTCAAAACTGTCTAATAGCTATTATGATGAATGTGCGTATACATCTGATTATGCTTATCTAAATTATACTATTTATCATGCATTTAATATCCCTAAAGGATTAACCATAGATAAAGCTGCAAATAATTTAATCAACTATTGGGTAAATAATAACTTATCTTTGCTGAAAGCAGAAGTGAACAGTGGTGGTTATTCATGTAAAGTTCCAAATATAAAAACAAGAAATATTTTAACGGCAAATCCGAATAATGGTCTATGGCTGTCATATGAATTAGCTACAGATGGGATGTTGTATATCGTCTCTACAAGCAGTTCTTATTTGTCTTGTAACTCTAATAGCAATCGAACCATCACTAAAGTGGGTGATTATTGGTGAAATGTTTAAGAATAAATAATGTTGTTAACCAGTTTAATAAAATGATAAACATATTTGACAAACAAAAAATAATATATTATTTAACATGTGTCTTCAAAGATATTCACTTCAATGAAGTGTCTGATTGCTCCATATATGGAGAGTTTATTTACAGCCCAATGGGCTGATATCGTTGCCCCAAATGTGGGGCTAAGTATTCTATCCTATGGATAGTGCCTCAATGAGGCAGTAAAAGGGCTTAACGGCCCTTTTTGCGTTTCAGCTTATAATAAAAAGCTATTCAGAAATTAACTCACATCTTTTGTTTGGTAGGTTCGATATAGAACGTCGAGCCTTTCCTACAACACAAAAGACAGGATCTCTTTGGCTTGGGGATTTTCAATCTCAACAACGGCGTAAATTAATGCCCGGCACTGATCGATGATTTCTTCCAGTTCCAGCGGCGTGTTATCGAACATGATAAGCCTCCGCTGCTGGATGCTGATATGTGGCAAAAAAAGCAGTAGCCAGATGCAGATTTTCAGGAAGTGAATAGGTAAACTGACAGACAGCCATAGCGTTATCCTTCTAACGTTGTGGTTAGCCCCTGTCTGGTATTACCGTACCTTTCTGGGGCGAAACTGGTTTATAGGTAGTCCTGTATACAGGCGTGAACCTTATAGGCTGCAATTTAATCTCAGGTCTGTTACTAGTCAATTCAATTAGTTAACGCGAGATAAGAAAAGCCGCGCTAGGAAAATCTCTGTTCCCTCAAAATACGTATAACTTCAGATCCGTGTGAACCGGCGACTAAGCTAAGTGAGGTCAATAACCTTGCGCTTAGTATTAAATTCAATTTCGACTTTTTCGTTGGTTAATTTTTCTAGACAGTTCATCAAGTGAAATCATTGGTGTTGTTCTATGTATTATTCTATGGCAGTTTGAGCAAACTATCGCAAGATCAGATAGTTTAGTTATGGTAGCCCCATCTGATTTATGTAGCGGTATCAAGTGATGTACTTCGCAAAAACCATATCCATCCTCACCATAAAATTCAAAAAAATCAAAGTTGCATACTTCACACTTCAAATGTCCCTTCTCTGCTAAAATAATTCTTTTTTTCTCTTTAACGATTATTGAGTCTCGTTCTCTTCGTATATGTGATATAAATCGTGGGTTGCCTTCAATTCCCATAATTTCTTGGTCAACATCAGGTGTATGAATATTTTCGTCGGATTCAGAAATTAGCTTTCTTACTTTATTAACATATTTTTCACTTTCAGGGTTATTGGCATACCAAACATTACTTTGTCCTATTCCCCCCTTGACAGCTCTGGGAATTAAAGTGCTTCTATTATCAATATGTAATAAAAACGCATCCTTCCACAGAGCTTTTATTCTAAAAGTAGTTATACCATTTTTTTTATGTTTCGATGAAGGGGATATCAAGTCTTGTGGCTCACGGAATATTGTTGCATTCTTATACCAGCCAACAACAGCAGTACCACCAGAGTCAGGGCCAGCAAGCCAAACGACAGTCACACCATCAATTTTTTCATCACGTTTGTGGGCACCTAGTTTTTCTATTTTTATCTGGCCTGTTGGTTGTACATACCCATATACATATCCATCAGAGTTTGTAAAGTTACAAACTTCATGGCCTATGGATTTTTTGTTGTAGGCTCCACCTCGTTTGATTGAGTCACCATCAATTCCATCATATTTATCCATCCATCCAATATTACAAAATAAAATATTCATTATTTTTCTCCATGTTTATTAAGAACTAAATAAATAATAAGCGTGTACATAAAAAGAATTTTTCAGATCAACTTGAATAGGATTGTATCTATAGAAGTCCATTACAACTTCAGGATCTGGATGATTCCATGATTTAGATTTTCCGTATCTGTCTTTTTTAGATCTTTCGGGATTAGAACTAAACACACTAAAAATGGGGCATATTTCATTTGCAATACCGTGAAACCAGTTATTTTTTGAACCGTGATGCATTATTTGAAAGGATAATATATTATTCATTCTTTTTTCTGTAATTGAATTTTTAAGTGCTTCGAATCTGTGTTGAGTATTTAAATATCCATCACCAGTAAATAGGAATCCTGATTTTGGGTTTGATGAGTACTGGTAAACCATATCGTGATTTTTTACGCATGTGGATGAGCACGAATGGGTATATATTTCTTCGAGACTACTTTTTATATCTGTTGGCCCAGAGTACATAAACAAGGAGATCATATTTCTTTCTTCTTTGTTTGTGTATTTTTCTTCATACTTTTCTTTTATTTTTTTTATTGTTTTTTTGTCTTTATTTATTTCTATACATAATTTTTTTATCTCTTCTATTGTTGTTTTATCGAGACGTCTTTTCATGGCTTCGTCATTATAAAATACAAACTCCCACCTGATAATATCTTTTTCAATCAAAACACCTCCATTCTTCCTTAATTTAACATTAGATGAGTTAAATAAATCACTTTCGTTTTCATGAGGGGGGATGTATTGTGATTCATTGGTGGGGGAGATATTTTCTCCGTTAAAGTCGATCAGTTGTGAATCTATGTACTCTATCTGAATTTCTTTGTTTTCTGATATTCCATTAATATATTGGGTAGGGTTTATATAAAAATCAATATACTTTCCAGTAATACCAACTTTTTGCTCTAATGCTAATAGAATTCTTTTCCAAAGTGGGATGTATGGAAGTATTACTTTATTTACTTTAAATGTTTTGAGTAATGACTCACATCCGTTTATATGATCTCTATCAAAATGAGAAATAACTAGCATATCTATAACGATAGGTTCATTTCTTTGTTTAAATATATTTTTAATTTTCCTCTCTAATAGTAATTTACCTGACTTTGAACTTGATCCACAATCATAAACCCATTTGAAAGATCTTTCATTTGAAGTTATTTCTCCAGAAATAAATAGTCCTTGACCTACACCATGATATGTTACTTCCGATAATAGCAATGTCATTTTATTTTTATTCCATCATGAAAAGTTTGGTAGAAGAGTTAAATTATGCTAACACTAGCTCTTGATTAATCAAGCCATCCTTGGCTGCAAATCTATCCCTTCTGCGCAAACTCAAACGGCCTAACCATCCCGTCGCTGTTAGCATCCAGAAAATCAGCCCACCATTGCAGCATCAGGCGACGCTGTTCAAGATGTTTAGCCTTGTGGGTATAGGCAGCGCGAACGTTGTTCTTTTCCATGTGGCTCATCTGGAGTTCAACCAAATCTTCCGGCCAGATACCCGATTCAATTAAGGCACTGCATGCCAGCGTTCGGAAGCCATGACCACACAAATCGGTTTTGGTGTCATAGCCCATTTTGCGTAGTGCCTTGTTGATGGTGTTCTCACTCATTTACTTGTATCCGCAAGTTTAGGCAGTCCCTCTTGCCATTCCTTTGGCTTCTTGTTGATGATATTTTTCTCAAACCACTGAAACCAAACAGGCCAAGCCTTATCGACCTTTTTCTGAAAGGCTTTTGGTTGGTAAGTTGCCAGAATCTTTGACATTACCATACTGAGGCTATGACCTAACATCAGGTCTACAATAATGGGATCAATTCCCGCCTCGTTGCTCATCATTGATGCCGTACTGCGTCTCAGATCGTGAGTCGTAAAATCATTTCCTACCGTTTCTCGTAGCCTGACAGCGGAATGTGACATCGTGGTATGTCCGATATGTGTCCATATCTGTTTGCTAAGGTTATGCTTTGTCCAAGACCATTCTTCTAACAGACTGATCAGGTAGTCAGGAAGAGGGTATACACGCTCCTGTTTTGTTTTGGTGCGTTCTGCGGGTAAGGTCCATGTTTTAGCCTTTAAATCTATTTCAGGCCATACCAGCTTTGCTGATTCCGACTTGCGAGTACCAAAGACCATAATAAAGCGCATCGCTGCATGAGAAGGGGTGTTACCCAAGGAATGCCAGAGTATGCGGTATTGTTCTGCCTGTAGATGGTTATCACGTATTTTACCTATTACAGCAGCAACTTTTTTTCTGTCATGGATCTCTGACAATTTTTGCGGAACATACACGGGTTGTCCCGGTTGTTGCCCCTGTATGCCATGCACCTGAAAGGCATATAACATCACCATTTTAATTATCTGACACATACGATGAGAAGCGTTGCTGACCCCCATCGCCAAAATATGAGAATAGATATGGTGGTAAGTAAGCTGCTCAGGGTCTACGTTATGCAGGGCTTTACCATGTTTATTCCAGATCGCCCGTCTTCCCGGTTTTGACGGTTTAGCGCATTTTACTTCCAGCCACTCCTGAACCAGACCATCCATAGTGGTGGGTTTTCCGGTGAGTGTTTTGCTGGGTGCAAAGCCTTGTCTGGTTTTTTGTACCTGTTGCAAATGCCATTTTCTGGCATCTTCCAGACTGTAGGCTGGATAGGTGCCTAAAGTAACATCATTGCTACCTACAATATAACGCCAGCTTTTTGTTATCACGCCTGATGGATTTCTTCGGGCAGCAAAGTACAATCCTGTTAATCCGTTGTTGAAGACGATTTCTTTCTTCATTGTCTTACCATCGGGGATGGTGAAACGCTGGATGTCAGTTTTAGTTTTGAGCATTGGCATTATCCGATTTTTTCACGTCCCTAGTATGTACCTAAAATGCACCGAGATGAATAGAAATCTTATGAGACATAATGAACTATTATCTCATTGTTTTATTGCTACTATTTAACTTTGTTAGATGTTCTGAGACACTAGCTTTCTATTTGATCTGGATAATGCCAGCGTAGGGAAGTCTCGGTATGCCAACCAACCGGTTACCGCCTTCTTGAACGCCGGTTGGGGGAATGATGAACACTCGACCTGTCGATTTACCGGCTGCCCGCGCGGCGGCATCGTTAACGCAATTTCATGCGTTGTCTCCTTTAGTACACTGCCTGACCAATGACGTGGTGCAATCGTTTACCGCCAACGTGTTGCTGGCGCTTAACGCGTCGCCGGCGATGGTGGTGGATCCGGAGGAAGCCGCGCAGTTCAGCGCATTAGCCGATGCGCTGCTGATCAATATCGGTACGTTGGAACGCGATAGCGCCGCGGCGATGCGGACGGCGATTAACAGCGCCAATCAGTCTGGCACGCCCTGGGTGCTCGATCCGGTGGCGGTCGGCGGGCTGACTTTTCGTACCGATTTCGCCCGCGAGCTGCTGACATTAAAACCGGCGGCTATCCGGGGCAATGCGTCGGAGATCATGGCGCTGGCCGGGCTGAATGCGCAGGGGCGCGGCGTTGATAGCACCAACGATTCATTGACCGCGCTGCCCGCCGCCCGCGAGCTGGCCGGCCGCCTCTCCACCATCGTCGCGGTGACGGGCGAAGTGGATTATGTAACGGATGGCTCTCATGACTGGGCGGTGAGCGGCGGGGATAAAATCATGACCCGCGTGGTGGGTACCGGTTGTGCGTTATCCGCCGTGGTCGCCGCTTTCTGCGTGCTGGACGGCGATCGCGCGCAACATGTGGCGGCGGCCTGTTATGTCATGGCGCTGGCGGGGAAACGGGCCGCCGCGCAATCTCATGGGCCGGGCAGTTTTACGCCGGCCTTTCTTGACCATCTCTATCGTCTGCGTGCGGAGGATCTGGCATGAAACCACGTATTAATGCATTAACCATCGCCGGCACCGACCCCAGCGGCGGCGCGGGGATCCAGGCCGATTTGAAAACGTTTTCCGCGCTGGGGGCTTACGGCGCCTCGGTGATTACCGCGCTGGTGGCGCAAAATACCCGCGGCGTTCAGTCCGTCTATCAGATTGAACCGGCTTTTGTGGCGGCCCAGTTGGATTCCGTGCTGAGCGACGTGCGTATCGACAGCGCCAAGATTGGCATGCTGGCGCAGGCTGAAATCGTCGAGGCGGTGGCCGAGCGCTTGCGCCACTACGCCATCCCTTATGTGGTGCTGGACACGGTGATGCTGGCGAAAAGCGGCGATCCGCTGTTATCGCCCGATGCGGTGGAGTCGATTCGGCGCTTACTGTTGCCCCATGTTTCGCTGATTACCCCTAATCTACCGGAAGCCGCCGCCTTGCTGGATTGTTCGCCGGCCGCCAACGAACAGGAGATGCGCGATCAGGGACAGGCGCTGTTGGCCCTGGGATGTCAGGCGGTATTGATGAAAGGCGGACATTTAAGCGAGGAGGAAAGCCCGGACTGGTTGTTTAGCCAACAGGCTCAGCCGCTGCGTTTCACCGCGCCGCGCGTCAACACCCGACATACCCACGGCACCGGGTGTACCCTGTCCGCCGCGCTGGCGGCTTTGCGCCCGCGTCATGCTGACTGGGCGGCGACGGTCGCGGCGGCGAAAAATTATCTGCAAAAAGCGCTTGAGCAGGCCGATTCGCTGGAAGTGGGGCAGGGTATTGGGCCGGTGCATCATTTTCATGCCTGGTGGTGATTCGCAATCGGCGAGGTTTTTATCTGATTGTCCGGTCGCGCCCGAATCCGCGCGCCGGACAAGTTCCGGCGGGTTAGGCGATGGTGATGCTCTTATCAAGATAGGTGTCCTGCACGGCGTTGATCAGCGCCACCCCTTCCGGCATGGATTTTTTAAACGCCTTGCGGCCGAGAATTAACCCCATGCCGCCCGCGCGTTTATTGATCACCGCGGTACGCACCGACTCCTGTAAATCGTTATCGCCGGCGGCGCCGCCGGAGTTGATCAGCCCGGCGCGCCCCAGATAGCAGTTGGCCAACTGGTAACGCACCAGATCGATCGGGTGATCGGTGGTGAGTTTGTCATAGACGCGATCGTCGGTATAACCGAATTTGATGGCGCGATAGCCGCCGTTGTTTTCCGCCATTTTCTGCTTCACGATATCCGCGCCGATAGTGGCGGCAAGATGGTTGGCCTGTCCGGTAAGGTCGGCGCTGGCGTGGTAGTCAACCCCGTCCTTCTTGAACGCCGGATTGCGCAAATAAGCCCACAGCACGGTGACCAAACCCAGTTCGTGCGCGCGTTCGAACGCGCTTGAGATCTCTTCGATCTGACGGCGCGACTGCTCGGAGCCGAAATAGATGGTGGCGCCCACCGCGACCGCCCCCAGATTGAACGCCTGCTCGACGCTGGCGTACAGCGTTTGATCGTACTGGGTCGGGTAGCTCAGGGTTTCATTGTGATTGAGTTTGACCAGAAACGGGATCTTGTGCGCATAGCGGCGCGAAACCGCGGCCAGCACGCCGTAGGTGGACGCCACGCAGTTGCAGCCCGCTTCGATCGCCAGTTCGACGATATTTTTCGGATCGAAATAGAGCGGGTTGGCGGCGAAAGAGGCGCCGGCGGAGTGCTCAACGCCCTGATCGACCGGTAAGATCGACAGATAGCCGGTGCCGGCCAGTCGGCCGTGGTTGAACAGCGTCTGCATTGAACGCAGCACGCTGTTGGGGCGATTATTATCGATCATCACCCGATCGACGAAGTCGGCGCCCGGTAAGTAGAGATTTTCAGCAGGGATGGTGGTACAGCGGTGTTGCAACAGATCTTCCGCTTCCTTACCTAATAACTGCGCAATATCAGTCATGGTTAACTCCTGGTTTGGCTTTTCCTTATCGCCGTCTCAGGTGATTGAGCTTGTTATTCTGGGGGCGAGACCGTTAAGAGTCCTACATCTTGCCCCAGGATGACCGGTGAAAAATGGCTACGGCGTAATGAAAAGCGACGATTGAACTGCCGTTAAAGCAGGGTGGATGAAATCCTGACGATCAGAAGAAACAATAGTTGCAATCGTCGATAATTGCCATTTTACGCGGCAAATTTAGCGCGCTATTTCCATCGCGGGTGACGAACGGGAAAAACAGGCCGATAAACAGGAGGGCAAAAAGGCCACAAGCCGATTTCCCGCGGTAATTTTGCTTACAAATAAGTAGCTTGTCTCCCTGATGCAGGATAAGGATGCTAACCTGTGGGGATAAAGTAATGGCGGTCGGCCTGACCGGCCGTTTATCAGGTATGAGGAAGTAAGCATGGCGGGTTCGACACGCAGCATCATAGTTTCAAAAGGACTCCAGACGATACTCAATATCGGATTGCTGATATTGGCTATCATTCTGGTGATTTTTCTGGGGAAAGAGACCTACCATCTGGCGCAGGTATTGTTGATTACCAATGAGAAAGACTCATCTTATCAATTGATTGAAAGTATTGTGATCTACTTTCTGTATTTCGAATTTATCGCGTTGATCGTGAAGTATTTCCAGTCGGGATATCACTTTCCGCTGCGTTATTTTGTTTATATCGGCATCACGGCGATCATCCGGCTGATTATCGTCGATCATAAAAACCCGATTGATACGCTGATTTACGCCGCCGCTATTTTGCTGCTGGTGATTACGCTCTACCTGGCGAACAGCAATCGCCTGAAGCGTGAATAATCTTCCCGGCCCCTCCTGCCGTAGGAGGTTGTTTCTTAGTCACATTTTTATGCGGACGCAGAGGCAGTTTCGTGCGCCACAATGCCGTCATTCCCATGCTACGTCGTAGCACGCGCCCGACATAGGGGGCTCAAACGCCAGCCCCCTATGAACCCGGGCTTGCGGCTAAATTATGCCGCTGCGCGGTGCCTTCTTCGGTATCAGGCTTAACGGACCGCTTGCGACACGGAATACTCGTCTCATCCCTGAGACTCGCCCTGGCGGGCCAGCGCAAGCGCTGTTCAAAAACGCTCCCGGCGTTTTTGTCCGACGTGGCGCAAGCTTTCGCCGCGTCCATGCGGCTCATCCTAAGCCTGCTATCTCCTCAGCATAATTTTTTACGCCGCGTAACAGCCACCTCCGTCAGCGCTCCCTGCATTTGTGTATAAGAGACTGCGCAGGATGAGGCGGCAACGTCGGGCGCGCTAGCCGAGTAATGGACACTGCGGCGGCAGGCGGCAATGAATCGCCGCCGGAATCACCTCGATACGAAAATGTTTTGCGTTAAAGGGTTCGCCATCCAGATTAAAGGTCATCTCATTCGGCGCGGTAATCTCCAGCCAGGGCAGGGAGGCCGAAATCATATTGGGGTTCTCTTCGCCGGTAAACCAGGCTTGCAGCATATTGGGCAATAGCTCCCGTGCCGACAGGATCCTTAATTCCAACTGACCGTCATTCAACAAGCCATCCGGACAAAGTTGCTGACCGCCGCCGGCCTGGCGCCCATTGCCGATCGCCACCACCCAGGTATCGCCCGACCAGTTAAAATCCGGGCCGCGGATTTCACAGCGCTCGGATTGCAGCATATCCATGCGCAGCAGCGCGTTGAGGATATAGGATACGCCGCCCAGCGCCGCTTTCATTTTTGCCGGGGTTTCCGTGGTAATGCGGGTCGCGAACCCGCCCGTCGCCATGTTGATGAAGTAGTGCTCGTCATTCACTTTGGCCAGATCAATGGCGGTCGCCCGGCCCTTGATCGCCAGCGCCAGCGCGTTATGCACGTCAATCGGGATCTGACAGCTGGTGGCGAAGTCGTTGGCGGTACCCAGCGGAATGATCCCCATGCAGGGGCGGATTGCCGCCGGTTGACCCGCCAGCGCGCCGGCGACTTCATTGATCGTGCCGTCGCCGCCGGCGGCGATGACGTTTTCGACTTTCAACTGGACGGCTTCCTCCACGTAGCGACGCGCGTCGCCGGCTTCCCAGGTCACTCTGACATGCAAGGTATTGCCATCCTTACGCCACTCGCCGATGGACTGACGAAGCTGATCATTATCGGTATTTTTCCCATTCAGAATGAGCAGCGTGGCAGGGGATTGATCCATGGAGTTCTCCAGATTCGGTGTTTCAATTTAGATAAAGATAATGATAAACCCACGACGGCTGGCGAGAAATATCGGCTCTTCGACAAGCACAAACGACGCGATATCCGCGTTCGGTTAAGCGCCGCAGCGGCCTGCCCTCTAATAATAGTCAGTAAATACAATTAGTCAGCAAAAACACAGGTTGAAACCGGATGGTGCGGCTGTGGGGGCAGGATTACGCTTACGGCAAAAAAAGAAAAGCCAGCTCAAGGGAGATTGAGCTGGCCAAGGAGGTGGTTCCTAGTAGTATCACTACGCTTATTTTTCGTTCTACATTTTCTCAGCGAGACAATACTAACTATTAGGTTCAGCAATTGATGTGATCTGATTCTAATATTTGTTTAAAGTCCCAATCTTTGTGTCTGTATCCCGTTTTTTTCCGTCGCAGGCATTGGCCCTGCGACGGGAAAACAAGGGCGGCGGGCGTTATTTCGCGTTTGGATTGCGGGTCGTCGTACCCGGCAGGTTGCGTAATAACAGCGCATATTCCAGCGCAATGTCCTCCGGCACCGGCAGATAGACGATATGTCCGTTGCCCGGCGCGACGTCGGTCGCTTGCCCTTTGGCGTTTTGCATGGCTTCGATGGTGAATTGAACGTTGCCTTTAGGCGTCATCATTTCCACGCTGTCGCCGCAGGAGAATTTATTTTTCACCGCGACTTCCGCCAGCCCGTCGCGACGAACGCCGGTGAACTCGCCGACAAACTGCTGACGATCGGACACCGAATAGCCATACTCGTAGTTCTGATAATCCTCATGCACGTGGCGACGCAGGAATCCCTCGGTATAGCCGCGGTGAGCCAGACCTTCCAGCGTTTCCAGCAGGCTCGGATCAAAGGGTTTTCCGGCCGCGGCGTCGTCAATCGCGCGGCGATAGACCTGCGCGGTGCGGGCGCAGTAGTAAAACGATTTGGTGCGGCCTTCGATTTTCAGCGAATGAACCTGCATTTGCGTCAGTCGCTCCACGTGCTGAATGGCGCGCAAATCGCGCGAATTCATGATATAGGTGCCGTGTTCGTCCTCAAAGGCGCTCATGTATTCGCCGGGACGCTGACTCTCTTCCAGCATAAAGACTTTATCGGTCGGTTCGCCAATGCCCAGCGCCGGCTCGACATTTTTCACCGCAATCGGCTCGTGCTGATGAACGATATTGCCGACTTCATCTTCCTTTCCTTCCTGCACCTTGTATTCCCAACGACAGGCGTTGGTGCAGGTTCCCTGATTGGGGTCGCGTTTATTGATGTAGCCGGACAGCAGGCAGCGGCCGGAATAGGCCATGCAGAGCGCGCCGTGAACAAAGATTTCCAGTTCCATCTCCGGCACCTGGCTGCGGATTTCGGCAATCTCTTCCAGCGACAGCTCGCGCGAGAGAATAACGCGGCTCAGCCCCATCTGTTGCCAGAATTTCACCGTCGCCCAGTTGACGGCGTTAGCCTGAACGGACAGGTGGACCGGCATCTGCGGGAAGTTTTCCCGCACCAGCATAATCAGTCCCGGATCGGACATGATCAGCGCATCCGGCCCCATTTCAATGACCGGTTGCAGGTCGCGCAGGAAGGTTTTCAGTTTGGCGTTATGCGGCGCGATATTGACCACCACATAGAATTTCTTACCCAGTTCATGGGCTTCATTGATGGCCTGCGCCAGCGTCTGATGGTTGAATTCGTTATTGCGCACCCGCAGGCTGTAACGCGGTTGACCGGCGTAAATCGCATCCGCGCCATAGGCGAAGGCGTAACGCATATTTTTCAGCGTGCCGGCCGGAGAAAGCAGTTCCGGTTTAAACATGATGTCTCTCGATTTCTGATCACAAGTCAGGCTGCTCCCGGCTGGGAGCAGTAAAGGCGGGGATTCTAGCGCTTATCAGGGAAAAAAGCAGCAGACGGCCCACAAAAAGTAGGCCTATTGACGCGGTTATCGGCGAGCGATCCGGCTCAACCCTTGAGCGCCACCCGGGATGCGCCCAAGCGTTCACGGTCATGGGGGCGGGAAAAATCGACCAACGGGCCTAATGGCACGATACCGGTCGGGTTCAGCCATCTGATGCCGTAATAGCCGGCTTTGATATGCGCGATATTGACGGTCTCTTGCACGCCCGGCCATTGGTAAAGTTCGCGCAGGTAGTTCGACAGATTGGGATAATCCTCAATGCGGCGGAAATTGCATTTGAACGCGCCATGATAGGCGACGTCGAAACGGATCAGCGTGACGAACAGGCGCCAGTCGGCTTCCGTCAGGGTGTCGCCGGCAATATAACGGTTTGTCGCCAGATGCGCCTCGACCTCGTCCAGCGTCGAGAACAGGGTCGTGACCGCCTGGTTATAGCTCTCCTGCGTTTTGGCAAAGCCTGTTTTGTAGACGCCGTTATTGATGCCGTGATAAATCGTCGTATTCCAGCGGTCGATATCGGCGCGCAGCGCGGGCGGATAGAAATCAAGCGTGTTGCCGGTCAGTGGGTCAAAGCCATCGTTGAGGATACGGATGATATCCGCCGATTCGTTGTTGACGATGCGCCCTTCCTGCCGATCCCATAGCACCGGAACCGATACTTTTCCGCTGTAGCCTTTGTCCGTCGCGGTATACAGTTGATGCAGAAAACGGACCGGGCCAATGTGTTCGCCCGCATCCTGCGGCGTGCTGAATTCCCAGCCGTTGTCCCCGATGCAGGGCTCGGCGATGGAAAGCCGGACGACGTTTTCCAACCCTTTCAGCTTACGGAAGAGCAAGGTACGCGAGGCCCACGGACAGAGATAAGAGACAAACAGCTGATAACGATCGGGCTCGGCGACAATGTCGGTCTGCCGGAATGTCGTTTCCTGACGCTGGAACGCCCCGTTCTTGATTTCTTCGGCGGCGACATCGCCGTTAACCCATTTCCCATCCACTAAACCTGACATTACGCCTCTCTACTATTCAATTATGATTACCGTCAGGTATAAGCCTATCAGCCGGCGATAAAGAAAAAATGATAAATATTTCACTAAGTCGGACAGATTTTTTGACCAGGGGGTCTATACCAGTTCGCCAGGTTCGGCCTCCCAGCGGTAGCCCATACCGTAAACCGTACGGATGAACGAGGTTTCCCCATCAAGCTGTTCCAGCTTGCGCCGCAGATTTTTGATATGGCTGTCGATGGTGCGATCGGTCACCACCCGGTAGTCGTCATAGAGTTTATCCAGCAGCGCCTCGCGGGAAAACACCTTGCCCGGCTCGGTGGACAGCGTTTTGAGCAGCCGCAGTTCCGCGGGCGTCAGGTCGAGGTTTTGCCCCAGATAGCTGGCCTGCAAACTGCTTTTATCAATGCGTAACGCGGATTTATCCGCCGGTTTTGGGGCCGCCGACAGCCAGCCGCAGCGGCGCAGCAGGGTGCGTACCCGCACCACCACTTCCCGCGGGCTGAAGGGCTTACAGATATAATCGTCCGCGCCGATTTCCAGTCCCAGCAGGCGATCAATCTCTTCGCTGCGCGCGGTGACCATAATGATGGGGACATTGGAAAACTGGCGGATGGTGCGGCATAGCGTCAGGCCATCGGTACCCGGCAACATCAGGTCCAGCAGGATCAGCGCCGGCGGATTTTGCCTGACCCAGTCGATCACCTCGTCGCCGTTGCAGATCCAGTGAGCCTGATAACCGGCGGTTTGTAGATAATCAACCAGCAGTCGCCCCAGTTTTGGCTCATCTTCAACAATCAGCACCGGTAACGGCGGGGCGGAAATAGGGTCGGTTATCATCATTACGGATTCTGTCATGGACGTTATCTATCTGGCGAATGCAAGGGAAGCTCGATGGTAATCAGCAGACCACCTAACGGCGAATGCTCAGCATACAGTCGTCCGCCATGCGCCTCAACGATATTGTTGGCAATCGCTAATCCCAGTCCTGAGCCGCCGCTGGCGCGATTACGCGAGCTTTCCGCCCGGTAAAAACGTTCAAATATCAGCGTCAGTTGCTCGTCGCTTACCCCGGGGGCGCTGTCCTGCCAGGTGATAAGCAGCCGGTTCCGGCGCGCGGCGGCGCGGATCTCCACTGTCCCCTGTTCGTCGGTGTAACGCAGGCTGTTTTCCAGCAGATTATTAAATAACTGGATTAAACGATCCGGATCGCCGAATGTGCCGGCCTGCTCGGGTAAATCCACCCGCAGCGTAATCTGTTTTTTCAGGTAGCGCGCATGAAAGGCGGCGATGGCGATGTGCAGCAGTTGTCCGACATCCACCGCGCGCATACGGTAGGTCAGCGCGCCCCGATCGGACAGCGACAGTTGGTGCAGGTCGTCCACCAGTTTGGTCAGGGTGGTCACTTCCGTCTGTAATGAATGCAGCGAAGCGGCGTTGGGCTGACGCACGCCGTCCTGTAGCGCTTCCAGCTCGCCGCGCAATACCGCCAGCGGCGTGCGCAGCTCATGGGAAATGTCCGCCATAAACGCGCGGCGCGACTGTTCGTTTTTTTCCAATGCGCCGGCGAGCAGGTTAAAGTCCTGCGCCAGTCGACCCAACTCATCGTGCGAGGTGGCGGTGACGCGGGCGCTGAAATCGCCCGCCGCCAGATGATGTATGCCGCTGACCAGCCGTTTAACCGGCGCCAGCAGGCCGCGCGCGGTCAGCCAGGTGGCCAGAATCGCCAGCAGGGTGGAGAGCGCCACGATCAGCCAACTGGTGCGCTGTTGTTGCAGGTCGAAATTGATATCGGCATTGCGCGTCAGGCGTTCGGCGGGGGGCGCGACCACCCAGCCGACCGTCTGGTTTTGCACCTTAATCGCCTGTCGTATGCCTTCCGTCGGCAGCGCCCGCGGGGGGCCGAACAGGATCGTGTCGTCGGTATCCAGCACCCAGAGGCGAACGCGCCAGCCTTGTAAGGCATTGTTGGCGCCGTCCTCGTTATTCTGCTCCATTGAGTGCAGTATTTTGGCGACCAAACGTTCATTGTTGCGCAAAAACGACCAGTCGCCGTACTGTTGATATTGCTCCGCCAGCGTATCGCGCAACTGCGTCACTCGTTGCTCGTTGCCGCGTTTAATATAGTCGATGAATCCGCGTTCAAAGCTGACGCGCACGCCCCAGTGCATGGTGATCAGCACCAGCATACAGGTGGCGAAAATCGCGAAGAACAATTTAGCGGTGATGCCGAATCTCATAGTGACCTCACAACCGGCGGGAAAGCGTTGACTGTTTAACGGTATCCGGCGGCACGCGGTTAAAGATGAACGCAGGCAAAGCAATAACGATCGCGATGCTGAGATAGGTATAAAGGAACACGCTATGGGTCGCCGCGAGTTCCGTCGTCAGGTGATGGCGGGAAAACATGCCCAGTAATATCCCCGCAATGCTGACGCCCAGGCTGGTGGACAACTGCATGGTCATTGACAGCAGACTGTTGCCGCCGCTGGCGAGAGTATCGGGCAGATCTTTCAGCGTCAGGGTATTCATGGCGGAAAAACGGATGGCGTTCACCGAACCGAGGAAAAACAGCACCACGGGTATCAGCCAGATCCAATTCATCATCGCCACCAGCGCAAATAACAGGGTGATCAGCGCCAGCAGCAGCGTGGAGGCCATCAGCACCCGACGGTAGCCGAAGCGGTTGACGATCTGCACCACCACCCGCTTGATGCCCATATTGCCCAGCACCATGGGGATCATCATCAGCCCGGCATGAAAAGGCGATAATCCGACGCCCAATTGCAGGAAGAGCGGCGTTAGAAAGGGCAGCGTGCCGTTGCCGATCCGCGCCAGAAAACCGCCGCTCAAGCCGACGGAAAAGGTTCGGGTGTTGAACATGCGCAGATTAAACAGCGCCCGGCTATTATCGCGGGCATGCAGCCAGTAGCTCAGCAGCGAAACCAGGCCGACGGCGGTCAGCGCGAAAATCACCCCCGGCGGAATGCCGAGGCTGTTGTGGCCGTCCAGCGCCAGCGTCAGGGTCGCCATGCCGACGGCAAGCCATAAAAATCCCAGAATATCAAAGCGCTGGGTTTGCATGGTGTAATTGGGCATCAGCAGCCAGGTGGCGACCGCGCCGGCGATGCCGACCGGCAAATTGATCAGAAAAATCCAGTGCCAACTGGCGTACTCGACCAGAAAACCGCCAAGCGCCGGCCCCAGCAACGGGCCGATCTGCCCCGGCAGGGTGACGAATGTCATGGCGGCCATGTACTGATCGCGCGGCACGATTTTCATCACCGTCAGGCGGCCGACCGGCACCATCATGGCGCCGCCGATGCCTTGCACCACTCGTGAGATTACCAGCTCATTCAGCGTTTCCGCGCGAGCGCACAGCAGCGAACCCAGGGTGAATAGCAAAATGGCGGAGAAAAAAATGTTTTTGACGCCGAGACGATCCGCCAGCCAGCCGCTGGCGGGCAGCATAATCGCCACCGTCAATACATAGGACACGATCACCGAGTGCATATGCAATGGGTTTTCGTTCAGGCTGACCGCCATCGAGGGCAGGGCGGTATTGACAATCGTGGTGTCCAGCGTCTGCATAAAAAAGCCAAAGGCCACAATCCACAATTGCCAGCGCACGGAGGCGGGCTGAGTCAGCATGTAGCAGGACGCTCCCGAAGGTCAAATTGGTGAACCATATGCGATGTTACCTTCCACTTTTAAGACTGTCGTACTGGCTTTGTCGCCGCGCCGCGTCGCCTAATCCGCAGTCGGTCGAAAAACAGATACACCACCGGCGTGGTATACAGCGTCAGAAGCTGGCTCATCACCAGACCGCCGACGATGGTGATCCCCAGCGGTTGACGCAATTCCGCGCCATCGCCGCTGCCGAGTATCAGCGGCAGCGCGCCGAACAGCGCGGCCAGCGTCGTCATCATGATCGGGCGAAAGCGCAGCAGGCTGGCCTGGAATATGGCGTCTCTGGCGCTGAGTCCGCCGCTGCGTTGCGCCGTCAGCGCGAAGTCCACCATCATAATGGCATTCTTCTTGACGATGCCGATTAATAACATAATCCCAATCAGGGCGATCAGGCTAAACGGCGCGCCGAACCACTCCAGCGCCAGCAGGGCGCCCACCCCGGCGGAGGGCAGGGTAGAGAGAATGGTCAGGGGATGGATATAGCTTTCATACAACACCCCCAGCACGATATACACGGTGATAATCGCGGCCAGAATCAGCATCACCTGCGACGACTGCGACTGCTGGAAAGCCTGCGCGGTGCCGGAGAACTGGCCGCGCACCGACGGCGGCACGCCCAGCGCGGTCATGGTTCTTTCAATCGCCGTGGCGGCTTCGGAAAGCGTCGCGCCTTCCGGCAGGTTAAAGGCGATGGTCGAGGCGGCGGACAACCCCTGATGGTTGACCGACAGCGGCGCATTGACCGGCCGCCAACTTGCGAAATAGGACAGCGGGATCGGTTTGCCTTCGCCGTTGATCACAAACATTTTTCCCAATGCGCTGACATCCTGCGTATAGGCCGCATCCACCTCCATGACCACTTTGTACTGATTTAACGGCTGATAAATGGTCGATATCTGACGCTGGCCGAACGCGTTATTCAACAAGGCATTGACCGCGGAGACGTTGATCCCCAGCCGGGCCAGCGAGTCGCGATCGTAGGTCAGCGCCATCTCCGCGCCTTTATCCTGCTGATCGGAGTTAATGTCGGCCAGTTCGGGCAATTGACTCAGCGCCGCGCGGATTTTTGGCTCCCAGGCGCGCAGTTCGCCGAGGTCGTCCGAAAGCAGGGTGTATTGATAACCGGCGCTGGATTCCCGTCCGCCGATACGGATATCCTGCACCGCCATTAAAAACAGATTCGCGCCGGGCTCCTCCGCCAGTTTTTCGCGTAAACGGCTAATGACCTGCTGGGCGCTGACGTCGCGTTCGGACAGCGGCTTGAGTGAAACAAACATCGATCCGCTATTGGCGCGCGAGCCGCCGGTAAAGCCGGTGACGTTATCCACCGCCGGATCGTTGCGCACGATGGTCATAAAGTTCTGGAGTTTCTGTTTCATCGCCTGAAAGGAGATGCTTTGGTCGGCCTGAATAAATCCCATCAACCTGCCGGTGTCCTGCTCAGGGAAAAAGGTTTTTGGAATACTGATATACAGCCAGACGTTGAGAACGATGGTCGCCAATAACACCACCAGCACCCAGCGGGCGTGGTCGAGCACCCAGCTAAGCGAACGGCCGTAAGCTTGTTGCAACGCGATCAGGACGCGGCCGAAGCCGCGTTTGGGGCGCAGGCTGCGTTTGGGCGCCGCGCGCAACAATCTGGCGCACATCATGGGCGTCAGGGTCAGCGAAACCAGCAGTGAAATCGCAATCGCCGCCGACAGCGTGACGGCGAATTCGCGGAATAACCTGCCCGGCAACCCCTCCATCAGCAGCAGCGGAATAAACACCGCGATCAGCGAGATACTCATCGACAGCACGGTGAAACCGACCTCGCGCACGCCCTGCAACGACGCCTGCAACGGTTTCATCCCGGCTTCAATATGGCGTGAAATATTTTCCAGCACCACGATGGCGTCATCCACCACGAATCCGGTGGCGATGGTCAGCGCCATCAGGGACAGATTATTCAGACTGAAGCCGCACAGATACATGACGGCGAAGGTGCCGATGAGCGAAACCGGCACCGCCGCCGCCGGGATCAACGTCGCCCGTCCTGAACGCAGGAACAGGAACACCACCAGAATGACCAGCGCCACGGCAATGATTAGCGAGCGCTCGACCTCTTCCACCGAAGCGCGGATCGTCGGCGATCGGTCCTGGGCGACATCAAGCTGGATCTCGGCGGGCAGACTGGCGTGCAGTTCGGGCAACGCCGCGCGGATACTGTCCACGGTAGTGATGATATTGGCGTCGGGCGCGCGCCGTATTATGATCAGAACGGCCGGTTTGGCGTTGCTCATTCCGGCATTGCGCGCATCCTGCACCGAATCCGTCACCGTGGCGACGTCGCTCAGCCGCACGGCGCCTCCGTTGCGGTAGTGAATAATCAACGGTCGATAGGCGGCGGCCGTTTTCAATTCATCGTTGGTTTTTATCTGCCAGCGTTGCTGGTGGTTTTCAATGTCGCCCAGCGGACGGCGAATGTTGGCCTGACTAATCGCCTGCCGGACTTCATCCAGCGAAACGCCCTGATTGAACAGCGCCTGCGGATTGAGCGCGACGCGCACGGCGGGCAGCGAGCTTCCGCCGACGGAGACATCGCCCACGCCTTCCATCTGGGCGATTTTCTGCGCCAACTGGGTGGAGGCGTAATCATACAGCCGCCCCTGGTCGTAGGTATCCGATGTCAGCGTCAGGATCATGATCGGCGCATCGGTAGGGTTCGCTTTTCGATAGGTCGGTCGGCTGGCCATGCCCGACGGCAGCAGGTTTTGCGCCGCATTAATGGCCGCCTGCACATCGCGCGCCGCGCCGTTGATATCCCTGTCGAGATTAAACACCAGAATAATACGGGTGCTGCCCAGCGAACTCGATGAGGTCATTTCCGTGACGCCGGCGATGCGGCCCAACGCGCGCTCCAGCGGCGTCGCAACCGACGAGGCCATGGTTTCCGGCGACGCGCCGGGCAGCGAGGCGCTGACCGAAATCACCGGGAATTCCACCTGCGGCAGCGGCGATACCGGCAGCAGGCGGAAACCGAGCGCGCCGCAGATGGCAATCGCCAATGTCAGCAGCGTGGTGGCAACCGGCCGATGGATGAACAGGGCGAAGAACCTCACTCGATCTCTTCCTCCTGACGGGGCGCCGGGCGGACATGCCGCGCCATCCGGTCGAACAGCAGATAAATCACCGGGGTGGTGAACAGCGTCAATATCTGACTCATGATCAGACCGCCCACCATGCAGATCCCCAGCGGCTGGCGCAATTCGGCGCCCACGCCGGTGCTCAGCATCAGCGGCAGGGCGCTAAGCAAGGCGGCCATGGTGGTCATCAGTATCGGACGGAAACGCAGCAGACAGGCCTGATAGATGGCGTCATACGGACTCATGCCCTGTTCGCGCTCCGCCGACAGCGCGAAGTCGATCATCATGATGGCGTTCTTTTTCACGATGCCGATCAGCAAAATGATGCCGATGACGGCAATCACATCCAGCTCGCTGCCGGCGATGATCAGCGCCAGCAACGCGCCGACGCCCGCGGTCGGCAGCGTGGACAGAATGGTCACCGGATGGATGAAACTTTCATACAGTATGCCGAGAACGATGTACATGGCGACAATCGCCGCGATAATCAGCCACACCGTGCTGTCGAGGGCGGACTGGAAAGCCAGCGTCGCGCCCTGAAACCGCGTGGTGATGTCCGCGGGCAGCGCCATCTGCCGTTCCGCCTGCATGATGGCTTCCACCGCTTCGCCCAGCGCATAGTCGCCGTTCACATTGAAGGAAATGACGGCGGCGGGCAACCGATCGATATGGTTGATGGACAGCGGCCCGAGACGCTCCTCGATGGTCGCGATGCCGCTCAGCGGAATGGTTCCGCCGTCGCTGCCGATTAGGCGGATATCGTGCAGCGCGTCCAGCCCGTTATTCCGGCTGGTATCGTGTTCTAGCACCACGCGATACTGGCTGGATTGGGTGTAGATAGTGGAAATCAGCCGCTGGCCGAAAGCGTTATACAGCGCGCTGTCGACCGCCGACATGCTGATCCCCAGGCGGCTGGCGCTGTCGCGGTCGACCTTCACATACGCGACGGGAGCCTGATCCTGCCAGTCGCTGCTGACGTCCTCCAACTGCGGCAGTTTCTGTAGAACGGTCATCAATTTGGGCACCCACAGACTCAGTTCATCCTGCGACAAGGCCTGGAGCGTGAACTGATACTGCGTCCGGCTGAGCTGGGTATCTATGGTGAGATCCTGCACCGGTTGCAGATAAAGCCGCACGCCGGGGATCTGCGCGGTTTCCCGTTGCAGCCGACTGATAATGGCGGGAATGCGCTCGCTGCGTTCGTTAATCGGCTTCAGGCTGATTTGCAGGCGACCGCTGTTGAGCGCGGCATTGGCGCCGTCGACGCCGACGAAAGAGGATACGCTCTGTACCGCCGGATCTTTCATGATGAGGGAAGCGACCTGCCGCTGACGATCGGCCATGTTGCTGAATGAGACCGACTGCGGCGCCTGCACCGTTCCCTGAATAATGCTGTTGTCCTGCACCGGGAAAAACCCTTTCGGGATCCACAGATAGAGCAGGACGGTGAGCAACAGGGTTCCCAGCGCCACGCCCAGCGTCAGCCAGGGATGATGCAGCACTTTGCTCAACCAGACGCCGTAAAGCGCAATCAGCCGGTTAAAGAAACGTTCGCTGGCGCGGGTAAAGCGGTTCTGCTTACGCAGCGATTGATGGCTAAGCAGTCGGGCGCACATCATCGGCGTCAGGGTCAGCGAAATCACGGCGGAAATGAGAATAGACACGGCCAGCGTGATGGCGAACTCACGGAACAGCCGGCCGATGATATCGCCCATGAAAAGCAACGGGATCAGCACGGCGACCAGCGAGAAGGTCAGCGAGATGATGGTGAAACCAATCTCGCCGACGCCCTTCAGCGCGGCGTCGAGCGGCTTTTCCCCTTTTTCTATATAGCGGGAGATGTTCTCAATCACCACGATCGCATCGTCGACCACAAAGCCGGTGGCGATGGTCAGCGCCATCAGCGTCAGGTTATTAATCGAGAAGCCAAGAAAATACATCGCGCAAAAGGTGCCGACCAGCGAGAGCGGCACGGCAATGCTGGGAATGAGCGTCGCGACCGCGTTGCGCAAAAACAGGTAAATCACCATCACCACCAGGGCGATCGCCAGCAGCAATTCGAACTGCACATCCTTTACCGAAGCGCGAATGTTGGTGGTCCGGTCGGTCAATATCGAAACATCGACCGATTTAGGCAGGCTGGCGATGAGCGCGGGCAACATCTGGCGGATGCTGTCCGTCGTGGTAATGACGTTGGCGCCCGGTTGCCGCTGCACGTTGATGATGATGGCCTGCTGACGATTCGCCCAGGCCGCCAGATAGGTATTTTCCGCCGCCTGCGCTATATCGGCGACATCACGCAGGCGTACCGGCGCCTCATTGCGCCAGGCGATGATTAACCGGCGATAATCCTCGATGGATTTCATCTGATCGTTGGCCGATAAGGTCACCGAGCGGGTCGGTCCGTCCAGGCTCCCTTTGGCGGAGTTGACGTTGGCGGCGGTAATGGCGGTGCGGACTTCTTCGCTGGTCAGCCCGTAAGCCGCCAGCGCCGGCGCATTCAGCTTTACCCGAACCGCCGGACGTTGTCCGCCCGCCAGCGAAACCAGCCCGACGCCGGAAACCTGCGAGATCTTCTGCGCGACGCGGTTATCGACCAGGTCGTGCAATTGCGTCATCGGCATGGCGCTGGAGGTGACGGCCAGCGTGATAATCGGCGGATCGGCCGGGTTGACCTTACTGTAGGTCGGCGGATAAGGCAGATCGTCGGGCAGCAGATTGGCGGCGGCGTTGATGGCCGCCTGTACGTCCTGTTCGGCGACATCCAGCGCCAGTTCCAGTTGGAATTGCAGCGTAATCACGGACGCGCCGCCGGCGCTTTGAGTCGACATCTGTTTCAGCCCGGATATCTGCCCGAACTGACGTTCCAGCGGCGCGCTGATGGCCGAGGTCACCACCTCGGGGCTGGCGCCCGGATAAAGCGTGACGACCTGGATCGTCGGGTAGTCGACTTCCGGCAGCGCCGAAACCGGCATGGCGCGGTAGCCGATGATGCCGGCCAGCAATATCGCGACCATAAGCAGCGTGGTGGCGATCGGGCGCAGGATAAAGATCCGCGATGGGCCGCCGCCGACTGGAACGGTATCCTGCATCAGGGTCTCTCCCCGGTGGCGGTCGGCGTTTCCCCGGTCGAGGCGGAAGGGATCACCTCAACCTTCTCCCCTTCGGTCAGGCGGTCGATGCCATCGGTGACCACCCGGACATTTTCCGCCAGCCCGGCGGCGATCACGATGTTCCGACCGTATTGAATACCGGTGGTCACCAGGCGTTTGCTGACTTCATTTTTGTCATTCATGATCCAGACAAAATGACCTTCATTCCCCATCTGCACCGCGGCGGCGGGGGCCACGATCGCGTTTTGCAGCGTATCCACCTTCATACGGATATTGACGAACTGGTTGGGAAATAGCGCGTCATCGCTGTTCTCGAAACGGGCCTTCAGCTTGACGGTGCCGGTGGTGGTATCGATCTGATTATCCATACTCAGCAGACGGCCTTGCGACAGCTTGCGCTGATTGGTTCGATCCCAGGCTTCAGCCACCGGCGGCTGTGCGGCCTTTTGCGCTTTCAGTACGGTGGCGATCTCGCTTTCCGGCAGGGTGAACACCACATCGATAGGCTGGGTCTGAGTGATCACCACGATGCCGTTGGCGTCGCCGCTGGTGATGTAATTCCCTGCATCGACCTGTTTCAATCCCACGCGTCCGCTGATGGGCGCGGTAATTTTGCTATAGGCCAACTGGAGTTCGGCGCTGGCCACCGCGCCTTCGTCGGCCTTGACCGTGCCTTCAGACTGACGCACCAACGACAGCTGCGCGTCCAGTTCCTGTTGCGAGATCAGATTGGTTTTCACCAGTTTCTGATAACGGGCTAGATCCTGCCGGGCGTTGGCGAGCGTCGCCTGATCTTTGGCCAGTTGCCCCTGGGCCTGCGTCAGTTCCACCTGATAGGGGCGGGGGTCGATTTCGGCCAGCAGGTCGCCTGCGTTGACCTGCTGCCCTTCCTGAAAATGCAACGCCATCAGTTCGCCGTTAACCCGGCTGCGCAGGGTCACCGTGTTGGCGGCGGTGACGGTGCCCAACCCGGAAAGATAGTAGGGTACCGATGCCGCCTGCGTGCGCGCGGCCTGCACGGGGGGCGTGGCGTTCATGGCGGCGCGGCGACCGCCGCCGCCGCTGAGACGTGACGGTTGGCCGGCCTGATGCCCGGACTGGCCGGACGGCGATGAAGGTTGAGTGAAATGACGCCAAAGCAACAGCGCGGCGATAACGACAACGATGAGCATCAACAGGCGAGAGAGGCGTTTGGCATTCATAGTAATGGGCTAATTTCTCCAGATTGCTCAGGCGCTGAGCAGGTCCATGGAACAATTTTTTTATCATACAAGTTTAAACAGAAGGTATCGGACAAAAATGGAGGAAATATGGAAGATATGTCAGGGTTTGTTTATGTGGGAAACGCTGATTGCCGGTTACGCGGCGCGTTGGATGTCGTCTTCGCGCCGGCGGGGACGCCGGCGCGGGCATGATGCGCGTTACAGCACCAGTCCGGCGATGGACGCAGACAGAATACTGACCAGCGTGGAACCGTAAACCAGTTTCAGGCCGAAGCGGGAAACCACGTTCCCCTGATGTTCGTTCAGACCTTTAATCGCGCCGGCAATGATGCCGATAGAAGAGAAGTTGGCGAACGAAACCAGGAACACGGACAGGATGCCAACGCTGCGCGGCGACAGTTCTCCCGCCACTTTTTGCAGTTCCAGCATGGCGACGAATTCGTTGGAAACCAGTTTGGTCGCCATGATGCTGCCGACCTGCAAGGCCTCATGCGAAGGGATGCCCATGATCCAGGCAAACGGATAGAACGCATACCCCAGAATTTCCTGGAAGCTGATGCCGAAAATCGCGCTACAGATGGCGTTAATGGCGGCAATCAGCGCGATGAAGCCAATCAGCATGGCGGCAACGATAACCGCGACTTTAAAGCCCGCCAGAATGTATTCGCCCAGCATTTCGAAGAAGCTCTGGTTTTCATGAATATTGCCCAGTTGCAATTCCGGCTCTTCGCCCACTTTGTACGGGTTGATGAGCGACAGCACGATAAAGGTGCTGAACATGTTCAGGATCAGCGCGGCGACGACAAACTTGGAGTCCAGCATTGACATGTAAGCGCCGACAATCGACATGGAAACCGTCGACATCGCCGTCGCCGCCATGGTGTACATGCGCTTTTCAGACATCTTGCCCAGGATATCCTTGTAGGCGATAAAGTTCTCGGATTGACCGAGGATCAGCGAACTGACGGCGTTAAACGATTCCAGTTTCCCCATGCCGTTGATTTTGGAAAGAATGGTGCCAATCAGACGGATGATGATCGGCAACAGCTTGATATATTGCAGGATGCCAATCAGGGCGGAAATGAAGACGATAGGGCAGAGCACTTTAAAGAAGAAAGAGATGAGATTTTTATCGCTGTTGACCATATCGCCAAAGACAAAATCGGTTCCCTGCCCCGCAAACCCCAGCAATTTATCGAACATGGCGGCGAAACCCGTTACCGCGCCCAGTCCGGCATCCGAATAAAGGAAAAAGTAAGCGAGCAGAATTTCAACGACCAGAAGTTGAATGATGAAGCGGATACGGATGTTTTTACGATCGCGGCAAATGAGTAACGACAACGCGGCGACAACAGCTAATGCTAATACAAATTGTGCAATATGCGACAGGGACATGTTTGCTCCAAATATGAGGCAGGCCAAATTTTCCTGTTCATTCTATGTAACGAATTCACTAAAAATGAGAGGAGTAACGCAAAAGCACGAGTATATCTTGGATCATTATGCAAACTAAATGCTGTGTCCCGTTATCAGGGCTTTTTATCCATTCATTATTTTGATACCACCGGAAAATGGCGGTTTTTTCAGCAAAAAGTACATAAAATAGCGCTCCGGCTGAATAATCAGGGGCAAAGGGCCATAACAGATTGTTATGCATTAACGCATTGCGCGCATCAATGATGGGGGCGGCGCGCCGAATTGGGGGGCGAGCGGTTCAGTCGTCCTATGCTTTGGGGGAGGTTTGTCGCCGGCTTCATTTCGTCGGCATCGTCTTCCTGTTCTTGTATGTCGTGAGATTAAGGTGAGAATGCAAATGGACAAGAGTGAAATTGAAAAACTGGTTAAGCGGTATCCCCTGGTGCAACGCCTCATCAATCTGGACGACGTGACCTGGTTTAACCCCCATGTCGCCTCCGCGGCGCAAGGACTGCCTTACGTCGGACTGACGGCGGAGGATGTCGCCGATGCGCAAGCCCGGCTGCAACGCTTTGCGCCTTATCTGTGTCTGGCTTTCCCGGAGACCGCCGACGCGCAAGGCATCATTGAATCGGATGTGGTGGCGATTCCGGCGATGCGGCAGGCGATGGCGCAGCGCTACCAGCAACCGATTGCCGGTCAAATGTGGCTGAAAAAAGACAGCCATTTGCCTATTTCCGGCTCCATCAAGGCGCGCGGCGGTATCTATGAAGTGCTGGCTCATGCCGAGAAGTTGGCGCTGTCGGCCGGTTTGCTGAGTCTGGAGGATGATTACCGTATCCTCTATACCGATACATTCCGGCGGTTCTTCAGCCAGTACCGTATCGCCGTCGGCTCGACCGGCAATCTGGGCATGTCGATCGGCATTATCAGCGCCAAATTGGGGTTTAACGTCAGCGTGCATATGTCCGCCGATGCGCGCGCCTGGAAGAAGCAAACGTTGCGTGATAACGGCGTGAACGTGGTGGAGTACGCGCAGGATTACGGCGTCGCCGTGGCTCAGGGGCGTAAAGAAGCGGCGTCGGATCCCCGCTGCTTTTTCATCGACGATGAGAACTCCCGCACGCTGTTTCTGGGGTATGCGGTGGCCGGCGGCCGTTTGCGTCAACAGTTCGCGCAAATGAATCAGCCCGTCGATGAACGGCATCCGCTGTTTGTGTATCTTCCCTGCGGCGTGGGCGGCGGCCCCGGCGGGGTGGCGTTCGGGCTGAAGCTGGCGTTTGGCGACCATGTACACTGCATTTTCGCTGAACCGACCCATTCTCCCTGTATGTTGCTGGGCGTCCATACCGGATTGCACGACGCTATCGCGGTACAGGATATCGGCATCGACAATTTGACCGCCGCCGACGGTCTGGCGGTGGGGCGGCCCTCAGGCTTTGTCGGACGGGCGATGGAGCGACTGCTGGACGGGTTTTATACCCTGAGCGACCGGGAAATGTATCAATTGCTTGGCATGCTCCACCGCAGCGAAAACCTTCAGTTGGAGCCGTCCGCGCTGGCGGGCATGGCGGGGCCGATGCGGGTGTGCGGGGATACCGACTATCTGCGGGCGCGGGGGATTGATGGCGAAACCCTGCAACGGGCGACGCATCTGGTTTGGGCTACCGGCGGCGGGATGGTGCCCGCGCACGAAATGGCGAACTATCTGGCGATGGCCGAGTCGCCATAAGCGCCATCATCTTTCCGTCATGCCCGCGATACGAGTGTAACCGTTTTCATAAAAATCGTTATTTCCCGTGGGACGGCGGGCTGACGGAGTGGCGGCGAACCAGCGTCGGGCTGAACATGTTGGTCGTTTCCTTCAGCGGTTTCCCCTGATGCAGGGCGATAGCCAGCTCGGCGGCTTGCGTCGCCATCGCGGAAATGGGGTAATGCACCGTGGTCAGGCGGGGACGGAGATAGCGCGCGATCAGCACGTCGTCAAATCCCACGACGGACATATCCTGAGGAACGTTGATGCTGTTATCGCTGAGCACGGACAGCGCGCCGGCGGCCATGGGGTCGTTGTAACACACCACGGCGGTCATCTTCCCGCCGCGGCTCAGCAGCTCGGTCATGGCGGATTCTCCGCCCATTTCATCAGGCGCGGCGCGGGCTATCAGCCGTTCATCTACCGTCACGTCATGTTCATTCAGCGCGTCGATATAGCCCTGTAACCGATCGAATGAATCGGAAATCTGGTGGTTCGAACAGAGAAAACCAATCTTGCGGTGGCCTTCCTGAATCAGGTGGCGGGTAGCCAGCCAGGCGCCGTAGCGGTCGTCCAGCGCCACGCAGCGGTTTTCATAGCCCGGCAGCGTACGGTTGATCAGCACCATATCGGGAATATGGCTCATCAGGGTCGCCAGTTCCTGATCCGCAATCATTTTGGCGTGTACCACCAGTCCGGCGCAGCGGTGACGAATCAGTTGTTCTATCGCTTTCTTCTCTTGTTCGGCATTGTGGTAACCATTGCCGATAAGTAAAAAATTGCCCGTCGCCTGCGCGATTTGCTCCACCGATTTCACCATGGTGCCGAAAAAAGGATCGGAAACATCCGCCACCACCAGACCCAGCGTTTCCGCGCTTTGATGCGCAAGGGCTCTGGCATTGGCGTTAGGATGATACTGCAATTCAGCCATCGCCTTATGCACCGCCTTGCGCGAAGCGTCGCTGGCTTTGGGCGAGTCGTTGATGACGCGTGAAACCGTTGCAACTGATACCCCTGCCAGGCGAGCGACATCTTTGATTGTGGCCATGTAAGATTCCCGAACAATAGGTTGCCGAATATACCGATGTTACCGGCAGATGCTCCCCTCTGCGGCAGACAAAAAACGCTTATGTGATCGACGTCACGACCAGAGTAACTCCCCGCTTTTCAAACCTCATCCTGAGGTTTAAATTTAGGGTAAACGGTTACACTAAAGTGGTGAACGAGGACGTGCCGTTTATTCTCATGGTGATTATGCCCGTTATTTCGCAGACAAAAAACGGGCGTGCGTATTAAGCCTCGCCTGCTGCCGGTCAATATCGCGGCGGTGAAAAGGGGCAGTCGTGTTTTAAGGAGCGTCTTTTATGTTATTTGAACCCACCGAGCACCCGCACCGCCGCTTCAATCCGTTGAAAGGGGAGTGGATCCTGGTCTCGCCTCATCGGGCTAAGCGCCCGTGGCAAGGGCAGCAGGATGAACCCGATCGCCGTACGCCGCCGCCGCATGACCCAACCTGCTATTTGTGTGCAGGGAATAAGCGCATCACCGGCGATGTGAATCCGCAATATCAGGGTACGTTTGTTTTCACCAATGACTTTTCCGCCCTGATGGAAGATACCCCGGCGGTTTCGTCCGGCGACGATCCGCTATTTCGGATACAAAGCGCCCGGGGCGTCAGCCGCGTGATCTGTTTCTCGCCCGATCACAGCAAAAGCCTGCCTGAATTACCGTTGTCAGCCCTGAAAAGGATCATCGACACCTGGAGCGAACAGACGTCGGAACTGGGACAACGTTATCCCTGGGTACAAGTGTTTGAAAATAAAGGTTCGATGATGGGCTGCTCGAACCCGCATCCGCACGGGCAGGTCTGGGCCAACGATTTTTTACCTAATGAAGCGGCGCGCGAAGATCGGCAGCAGCGGGCTTATTTTACAGACTACGGCTCGCCGCTCCTGCTTGACTATGCGCAGCGCGAGTTGGCTGACGGCAGCCGGCTGGTGGTGGAAACCGAATTCTGGCTGGCGGTGGTGCCTTACTGGGCGTCCTGGCCGTTTGAAACCCTGTTGCTGCCCAGGTTCGCCGTACGGCGGCTGCCGCAGCTAAGCGAACCGCAGCGTGCAGATCTCGCCGTAGCGCTGAAAAAATTGACCAGCCGCTACGATAACCTGTTTCAGTGTTCATTCCCGTACTCCATGGGGTGGCACGGCGCGCCATTCAACGGGGAAGAGAATGCCCACTGGCAACTGCACGCCCATTTCTATCCGCCGTTATTACGTTCGGCCAGCGTGCGCAAGTTTATGGTCGGTTACGAAATGCTGGCGGAAGCCCAGCGCGACCTGACGGCGGAACAGGCCGCCGAACGTCTGCGGGCCGTCAGCGATATCCATTTTCGTGAGCAAATTTGAGGGCATTTTATGAACCGTATCGATTCTTTGCGTCAGTCGGCCAGGTCGACGTTCGAACGCGTATTCGGCTATACGCCGCAGGCGGAGATTCAGGCGCCGGGACGGGTGAACCTGATTGGCGAGCATACCGATTACAATGATGGTTTTGTTTTACCCTGCGCCATTGATTATCAGACGGTGATCGCCGCGGCCGCCCGGCAGGATAATCTGGTGCGCGTGGTGGCGGTAAATTTCGACGAGCAGCGGGACGAGTTTGACCTGACGCAGGAGATTCGGCCGCATGCGGAATATACCTGGGCGAACTATGTGCGCGGCACCGTCAAGTTTTTACAGGCGCGCGGCCTGCCGATTAGCGGCATGGATATGGTGATTTCCGGCAATGTGCCGGCGGGGGCGGGGCTAAGCTCTTCGGCTTCGCTGGAGGTGGCTATCGGACAAACGTTCAAGACGCTCAATCGCCTGGACGTCAGCCAGTTGACGCTGGCGTTAACCGGTCAGCAGGCGGAAAACGATTTTGTCGGCTGTAGCTGCGGCATTATGGATCAGTTTATTTCGGCTCAGGGGCAGTCCGGCCATGCGTTATTGATCGACTGCCGATCGCTGGCAGGGCGCGCGGTGCGGATGTTGGACGGGTTCGATATCCTGATTGTGAATTCCAATGTGCGCCGCGGACTGGTTGACAGCGAATACAATACCCGTCGCCAACAGTGCGAGGCGGCGGCGCGGCATTTCGGCGTTAAAGCGTTGCGCGATTTGTCCCTGGAACGGTTTGAAGCGGGATTGACGGGACTGGATCCGCTAACGGCGCGGCGCGCCCGCCATGTGATTACGGAAAACAATCGCACGCTGGAAGCCGCCGCTGCGCTGGCGCAGCAGGATGCCGAGCGCCTGTTTACCCTGATGGCCGAGTCTCATATCTCTATGCGCGATGATTTTGAAATCACGGTGCCTCAAATTGATATATTGGTTGAACTGATTCAGGCGCATGTAGGCAAGCGGGGCGGCGCCAGAATGACGGGCGGCGGTTTTGGCGGCTGCGTGGTATCGCTGGTGCCGGCCGAGCTGACCGACGACGTTTGCCGGATGCTTGCGCGCGAATACCCGGCGCGTACCGGATTACAGCCGGCTATCTATCTCTGCCAGCCGTCCGACGGCGCCGGTCCGCTGAACTGACACTTTCCTCATCGCTCTGACGTAGAGTGGTTTGCTTTCGATCCCATCAAACAGGGGGGCAGCAGCGCCCTGTTTGATTCTTCATTTTGCAATAATGATAAACAATATTATTAACGATATAATAATTTGATTTTAAATGATATTTTAAATATTTCCCCATCAAAACCGCTTGCCTGTCTGATCGTGTTTTCGGCATAATACGCGCCATAAAATTTCTCAATGGACATGAAAGGGAAACCGCATGGAGCGCAATTACGCCATACCCTCGTCTTTTTCTTCGTTAACCGCCACGC